>CAUYUB010000333.1:0-62273 GCA_963575685.1 Gammaproteobacteria bacterium
ATCTAGTAATGAAATGATCTTGGTCATGGTATTTTCCTCGATGGTTTGGAGTGACGTTTCGCTCTTTCGTTTTTAAAGCGATAAGAAATAGCGAAGCTGGGAAAGACCATAGCGGGCGACCAGACCAACCCGCCGGATACTAAAAGGAGAATCGCTGGCTTCTACCGAACCCCAGCGGGTGGTCAAAAACGAGCGATAGCCGAGCTGGGCAGCCAGAGCCGGATCACGCTCCGGCTTGAAATCGCGACCGGGTTTTCCCCAAGGACAGCAAAAATGATGGCAAGGTTGCCCCAGGGCCTGTTCAATTTGTGCTTTGGAGGCGGACAATTCATGCTCGACCTCCGTTGCAGAAAGTTCGATAAAATGGCGATGGTTCGCACTGTGCGAGCCGATCGTGAAACCGCTGGCGCTCAACGCCCGACAATCGTCCCAAGACAGAAATTCCGCCGGGAGCCGATTTGGGCCGAAAAAATTGTCCTGTTGGGTGCCCCAATCGCCAATATTGTCGGATACTAAATTGGAGACGACAAAGATTGCCGCGGTTATTTCACGCTCGGCAAGAATTGGGGCAGCGTGGGTAAGGATATTACGGAAGCCATCATCAAAGGTGAGACAAAAATAGCGACCATCGTATGGCCTGCCGCTTGCCAGAAGCCCCAGCGCCTGGTCGAGACTGATAAATTCACCGTATTGACGCATCGCTTCGAGATGACGGACGAAACCCCGCCGTTCATCCGCAAAAACATGATGATAAAACGGAAAGCGTAGCCAGACGGAGCGCGTGCCGCCAATGCATCGACTGTGCGCTTTTACACGGATAATTGCACGCTGTGCTGACTGATTTATCTTCCCGAGCAGTGCTCGGGGTGCCTGATGCTCCCGATAGGTATCGGCACGGCGATACTGACGCAAGGAAAGAACGGGAGAAATGGTGGGTTTCTCTTTTTGGTCCTGATAAAGATCGGCAACTGCGGCGGCGTAAGCGTCCCAAGTGTAGCGTGCGGCACTCGTCCGTGCCGCCGCCCCCAAACGTTGGCGCAGTGCGGCATCGCCGAGGAGTTGGGCAAGGGCATCGGCTAGGGCGGACACATCAGCGGGCGGGACTACCCACCCATCCACCCCGGACTCAACGACCGAACCGCTGTGCGACGATACCACCACGGGAAGACCGTGGGCCATTGCTTCATAGACCGCCTTGGCCGACCCTTCCATCAGGCTGGGTAGGACAAAAAGGTCGGCATCGTTGAACCAAGGCGCCATCTCCGCCTGAAAACCAACCGGGCGAATGCTCGGTGGGGCGGCGGCAAGCGGTTCTACCATCTCCCGGAAGATTCGTCCGCACAATATCAGTTCGGCATGGTCAGTAAGTACCGCCGGCAATCGACGCCAAGCCTCAATGAGAAACGGAATTCCCTTACGTAGGTTGACATTGCCGGCGAACAATACGCGGAGCGGCCTATTGGGGTTGCGTGCAGAGGCGGAAGTGGGTGCAATGGGATCGGCGCCGAAGGGGATCACCACCGACTTCCTTCGGGCCACCGTGGGCAGACTGTCCTGCACAAAATGCGAGGGACAGACCAGCCGATCCGCCAAGGCAATACAGCGGTCGGTAGCGGGGTCCTCCAGAGAGCCGAGTAGCGCAGGATCGACTGCCCCCGTTGCCACCAAGGGTTGGTAGCAGCGCGGATGTGCCATCTGGAGATCGAGCACCAGCGGCACCCCTTGGGCGTGCCAGAAGACGGCGGTTTCCGGGAGGGCATCCCAGAGATGGACGGCGCGCGGCCGCCAGCCCAACCGACGGCTGGCGGCAAGACAGCGGTGATCGAACAGCCATCGTTCCATCGCGCGCGTCGGCAGCGCCGACCAGAATTTGATGCGGATGAAATTGAGACCACGCGGGATCAGGCTACGACCAGGCAAGGGAAAACCGATCGGTTGATAAGGTACCGCACTGCCCCGCGCAATCACGTTCGGCGCAAGCCGTCCGAAGCGGACTAATTGATAAGGACGAAATCCAGGAGTATTGCGCCCGCCAAAGACGGAATTAACGATGAACAGAATATCGCTGCCGGCGGTCGGTAAAGAGGTGGACATCAAAAACTCCGGGGCTCTGTACTAATTGATCAGTCCAGACCCAATTTCTTAAGTCGGTAGCGTAGTGCTCGAAAACTGATTCCGAGTATCCGCGCCGCAGCGGTACGGTTCCAACGGGTTTGCTCCAACGCTTTCAGGATGGTTTCTTTTTCGACAGAATCCAGAAAGGGATCGAGAGGGCCTTCCGTGGCTGCTCCTGTTGCCGGTATCGCGGCGTTTGGTCCACTCTCCACAGGAGCAGCCAGGAGCGGGCTTCCAGCCCCTTCCGGCAGCAGTAAGTCTCCTTCCTCAATGAAGCCAGCCTCGCACAGGGTGATTGCGCGTTCCAGAATGTTTTCCAACTCTCGTACGTTTCCCGGAAAGGTATAGTGTAACAGTGCCTCCAGGGCGGCATCCGACAAGCGCGGAACGGTCAACCCGGAGGCCACGGCACACCGATCCAGAAAGTGATCCACCAGTATTGGGATATCTTCGCACCGCTCGCGCAGGGGAGGGACGCGCAGCTCAATGACATTGACCCGGTAGTAGAGATCCTGACGAAAGCTACCCATCTGCACGAGGCTCGCCAGATCCTTGTGGGTTGTGGAGAGGATGCGTACGTCTACCGGTATCTCTCGGGATGCGCCTACCGGACGTATTGATTTTTCCTGGATAGCGCGCAGCAACTTTACTTGCATCGACAAGGGGAGATCCGCCACTTCATCCAGGAAGAGGGTTCCACCCGCAGCAGCCTGGAAGAGCCCGTCGTGTTCGGTCACTGCACCACTGAAGGCGCCTTTACGATGGCCAAACAATTCGCTCTCCATGAGTTCTGCGGGAATAGCGCCACAGTTGACCGGAATGAAAGGGCGTTCAGCACGCGGTCCCTGTTCGTGGATAAGGCGCGCCACCAGTTCCTTGCCGGTACCGGACTCGCCGCTGATATGAACGGGTGCCTGACTGCGTGCCACCTTGGTAATGGTGGCGCGTACGGTACGCATGGTGACAGAGTCGCCGAGCAGTAGGCAGCGGGTGTGTTGTTCCGAAGCGGGACGGCGCGAAAGCTGCAAAGCGGTAGTGATCAGACTGCGCAGGACCTTGAGGTCTACCGGCTTGGAGACAAAATCAAAGGCCCCGCCTTTAAGGGCGCGTACCGCTGTCTCCATGTTGCCATGGGCGGTAATGACCGCTACCGGGATAGTCGGATAGTGGCGCTGGATGTGCGCCACCAGTTCGGTCCCATCTCCATCCGGCAAACGCAGGTCAGTGATGCACAGATCCACCGGACGGCGCGCCAGGATTGCCCGGGCCACACCTACATTGGCAGCGGTACAGGTACCCACTCCCATGCGTCCCAAGGTGATCTCCAATAATTCCAAAATGTCCGGCTCATCATCGACAATCAGCGCCAGCGGTTTTTCCATCGTCGGAATTTTCTCCTGCACTATCAATCAGAAGGTTTCTACAGCTAATTTTTTCGATGTTGGCGGCGGATCCGGATAATCACCTCTACACCGATAGGTACCGCTCCTTCTGGAAGTAATGGTAGGCTCAGGTTCACCGGGTCTACATCAATCAGTTCTCCGGTGTCCACATCATAGAGATGATGATGATGAGTGATATTCGAGTCGTAGAACACTTTGCTCGGATCGACAATGAGTTCCCGGATTAGGCCTTTTTCCGCCAGCAGTCCAAGGGTATTGTAGACGGTAGCCTTCGAGGCCGTTGCTCCCTCCCGGTTGACCAGGGCAAGCACTTGCTCGGCCGATAGGTGTTGAGACCGCGAAAAAAGGAGCTGGGCAATCTCCACCCGTTGTTGGGTAGGAAAAATCTGGTGGATTTGGAATAAATCCATAATGGAGGTACGGTTCAGGGCGGTAGTCGTCGTGGTTTTCATACTCAGAGTTTGCCGATATGGGTGATTTTCGCCACCAGCAGGATGGTATCCTCTACTCGGAACGGTTTGCTGGTCTCCTCCTATCATTTCTACGCGATTCGTTCTCCGCGGTGTCCAAACCGATGCGGTAGAGGTTAAGCGATTGTTCTGTCGGAGGCCGCAACGTCTAGAAAACATCGTAATCTACCGCATCTGTTTGGTTTCCGCCCTCCCCCACCCGGACGACGTCAAGCTGCCAAGGAGGCAAAGTTTGTGCATATGGCGTTTTGCGATAAAATTACCGCCCCGAGAAATGCGGGGTCCAGAGAGGACCGGTGGCCCGTGGTGGGAAGTCTAGTGTTGTTCACGCCATCTGGCGTTGGCCCTTTTTCAGCCTTCAGTGAGCCTCCGGCACTCCCGCTGTGGGCGATTCGGAACTCATACCCAAACCTATGCGTTGTCTCAAGATTTTTCTTCTCCTCGCCCTGATGGCGCTTGCCGGCCGATTGTTCGCCGCCGCCCCCATCACTCCCCAGCAATGGATCCGGGACCATGTCGCGGGATACGAGGAGCCATTCACACTCACTGTGGGTGGTAAAATGCTGCGCGTCTGCCCGGCCTTGGTGGCCTTCTATCGCGACCGCGATTATTCGCCGGCTTGGACCGATGGGCATGCTCCACTACCTCGTGCCAACCAGTTGGTACAGGCGCTGAAGGCTGCACCACACGAAGGGTTGGACCCCGCCGATTATCCGCTCGATCGAATCGATACGAGCTTGACGGAGGTGCTCCACCCGAAGGTGGCTGCCCCAGGGACTTCTGCCCCGGATGCCGACCCGGTAGCCCTGGCGGAACTGGATGTGTTGTTGAGTCAGACCTTTCTGCGCTACGCCTCCCACCTCGGAGGATGGCGGGTAGACCAGCCAAATAGCGCAGACCCGGATTGGTTTGTGAAGCGCCCAGTCTTAGATCTGCCGGTTACCTTAGCCACTGCCGTGGCCTCGGATCGGATCGAGGAGACCCTCTTTGCGCTGTTGCCTCAACATCCGGATTATGTCCGCCTAAAAGAGGCGCTGGCGCATTACCGCGCGCTTGCAGCTGTCGGTGGATGGCCGCGGATCCCGGAGGGGCCGAAATTGCGGCTCGGCAGCCGTGGTCCGCGGGTGAGTGCGTTGCGTGCGCGTTTGGCGGCAGAAGGGTTTCTAGCTACCGCCCACGGTGGCGATCTCTTTGACGAATCTCTCCATCAGGGCGTGCGTACCTTTTTGCGGGCACATGGTGAGGAGCCTGATGGCGTGGTCGGTGCGTCGGCCCTGGAAGCGCTTAATATCCCGCTGGAGGCCCGGATCCGCCAGATCGAGATCAATTTGGAACGTTGGCGTTGGCTGCCTCGCGACTTGGGAAAACGCCATATCATGGTCAATGTCGCGGGCTATGACCTGGAGGTCGTTGATAATGCGCGCAAGGTGATGACGATGCGGGTCGTGGTGGGTAAGCCTTATCTACGTACCCCTGCATTCAGCGCTGAATTGAGTTATCTGGTGCTGAATCCCTATTGGAACGTACCGCCCACGATCGCCGGTAAGGAGATCTTGCCTGAATTACGCAAGAGTCCAGACTATCTGACGCGCCACAATATGGAAGTAAGCACCCTGAGTGTGCCGCACCAAGAGATCAACCCCGCCGGTATCGATTGGTCCCATGTGAGTGCCGCCAATTTTCCTTACCGCCTGCGTCAGCGGCCAGGCCAGAAAAATCCATTGGGTACGGTAAAATTTATGCTTCCCAACCGGTTTAATGTCTACCTGCACGATACTTCCCAGCGCAATCTTTTCGCGCGCACCGAACGGGTGTTCAGTCATGGTTGCATCCGTGTTGAGAAACCGATAGAGCTAATGGAATATGTCCTCGGTCCGCATTCCCGTTGGAACCGTACGACGTTGAAGACCCTCAATGACCAGAACGAGCATATTGTCGGTCTCCCCCAGTCTATCCCGGTCCATATCCTCTACTGGACGGCATGGGTCGATGAAGACGGTCGGGTTCAATTCCGCAAAGATATCTACGGTCGTGACAAACTCCTGGAGGCGACGCGGGTGGCGCCTTCCAACTCCAGTACCTCAATCGGAACCTGGGCTGACCACCCCAACACCGGTGAGAATGGGCATAACCCGCCTCCTGTAGCGAGGTTGGTAGCCGCACGCAAGATGTAGTGATTAATCCATCTCAGGGGGTATGACCTATGGCAGATTGGTCGGACATCCAGCCACTTATCGAACAGCCGGTGAGTCGTCGTCAATTTTTGAGGCTGGGAGGGGCAGTACCGCTGGGTCTTCTTACGGGAGCAGGGGGATTGGTCGCAGGTTCGATCCTCACCCCGACCGAAGCCTTGGCGCGAACGGAAAAACATCACCAAAAGGTACCGCACCACAAGGAACATCTCCACCTTGGTGGTCACCACCAGGATTCTCATCATCATTCCAAGGATCACCATTACCAGGATCACCATCATTCCAAGGACCACCATCACCAGAGCCATCATCTTTCTAAGAGCCATCATAAAGATAACTATCACAAGGCGCGCCAGACCCGTCACTACCGCGAACGTACCTTGCATCTCTACAATATTCACACGGATGAAACGGTGAATACGGTCTACTGGGCGCAGGGACGTTACGTTGCCGGAGGGCTAAGAGCGCTGAATTTTCTGATGCGTGACCACTATACCGGGGATATCGTACATATCGACCCTCGGCTTTTCGACCTCCTCTACGCTTTATGTGGTCAGGTCGAATACGGTAGACCGTTTCATATCCTCTCCGGTTATCGTTGCCCGTCCACCAATGCTATGCTCCGCGAGCAGAGTGACGGCGTGGCCTCCCACAGCCTGCACATGGATGGAATGGCGGTGGATCTGCGGGCACCAGGTTTGCACACCAGCTATCTGCGCAAGGCAGCGATGAAAATGCAATACGGCGGAGTCGGTTACTATCCAGATTCCGATTTCGTTCACGTCGATACGGGACCAATACGCTACTGGTAGCGTCTTTCTGAGGGGGGATTGGGCATGATCATTGTCACCGGTGGCGCCGGTTTTATCGGCAGCAATCTCATCAAGGCCCTTAACGCCCAGGACCGAACCGCTATTCTGGTGGTGGATAACCTCAAGAATGGAATTAAATTCAAAAATTTGGTGGACTGCGCGATTCAGGATTTTATGGACAAGGACGAATTTCTTCACCATATCCAGCATGGAACGAATTTTGAGGGGACCGTGGAGGCGGTATTCCATCTAGGTGCCTGTTCCTCGACCACGGAGTGGGATGGTCGCTACATGATGGCGAATAATTACACCTATTCCAGAATTCTGTTCAACTATTGTCTGTTGCGGCATATCCCGTTCATTTATGCCTCCAGTGCCGCGGTCTATGGAGGGGGGGCGGTATTCCGGGAGGATCCGGCCCACGAGGCCCCTCTCAACGTCTATGGTTACTCGAAGCTCCTGTTCGACCAATATGTCCGCAGCCACCTCTCACATGCCCGCAGTCAAGTCGTGGGGCTACGTTATTTCAATGTCTACGGTCCCCGCGAGGCCCACAAAGGCACCATGGCAAGCGTTGCCTCCCACTTGCGTCGCCAGCTCCTCGCCGGTGAATCCGTACGCCTTTTTGAAGGGAGTGGTGGCTATGGTCCCGGTGAGCAGCGTCGTGATTTTATCCATGTCGATGATACCTGTGCGGTAAAACTATGGTTTCTGAATCATCCCAACCGCTCCGGAATTTTTAACGTAGGTAGCGGTCGCGCCCAGACTTTCAACGAGGTTGCACATGCGGTGGTTGACCATTATGGACGCGGTCAAATTAGCTATATCCCCTTTCCTGAGCACCTGCAGGGCCATTATCAGAACTTTACGCAGGCTGATCTCTCTACGTTACGATCTGTCGGCTACGATGCCCCTTTTCGTACGGTCCAGGAAGGGGTGCGGATCTATATGGAATGGTTGGATCGGAACGCTCAGTGATGATGTCAATGTTTATCTGAAATGAGTTTGCCACGGCGGATCTATTCGTTAGTCCTCTGTCTGTTGGTACCGCTGGTCGTGGCGCGCCTATTTTTGCGCAGCCTGCGTGCACCAGGGTATCGTCGGCGGATGGGGGAACGTTTCGGTTTCGGATCCGCTCTGCCATCCGAGAGCCAGACCCTATGGATCCACGCCGTTTCCGTAGGAGAGGTGCAGGCGGCGGTGCCTTTCGTCCGAGCCCTGCGCGAACGTTATCCCCTAGCGCAGCTCCTACTGACCACCACCACGCCCACCGGCGCTGAATGCGTGTATGCCGCTTTCGGTACCGACTCTGCGGTGGTCCACCGCTATGCACCTTATGACCTGCCCGGTGCGGTGCGTCGTTTTTTGGACCGTACGCAGCCGCAGTTATTGGTCATCATGGAGACCGAACTGTGGCCCAACCTCATTCGCACCTGTCGGCAGCAGGGGATACCCGTCATCCTCGCCAATGCCCGGCTCTCCGAACGATCCGCCCGCGGCTACCGACACTTCCCCACGCTTACCCGAGAGACCTTACAAGACCTAAGCGCCATTGCCGCCCAGGCCGATACCGATGCCAAGCGCCTCAAAGACCTCGGGGCGCCGCCGGAACGTCTGCATATAACCGGTAACATCAAGTTCGATCTGCGCCTGCCGGCAAGCCTACGAGAAGAAGCGGCGACCCTGCGGCGCGACCTAGATATCAATCGACCGGTCTGGATCGCCGCGAGCACCCATGACGGTGAAGAAGAGGCCATCCTTACGGTCCATCGCGAATTGCGTCGGACCCTGCCCAACGCCTTGTTGTTGTTGGTACCACGTCATCCCGAGCGGTTTCCACGGGTCGCCTCCCTCTGTAGGCGTATGGGTTTCCCTCCCGTTGCTTGGAGCGAGCACCTCCCGGTACCGGCACCGTGCGCCGTCTACCTAGGTGACACGATGGGACGCCTGCCCCTATTCTATGCGGCTGCCGACGCCGCCTTCGTCGGTGGTAGCCTGGTCCCGGTGGGTGGCCATAATCCATTGGAACCAGCGGCCTTGGGGATCCCCGTCACCTTCGGCCCTCATCGCTTCAACTTCGCGGAGATTACCCATCTGCTGCTGGAAGCCGGTGCGGCACAGGAGGTAGGAGATGTCGCAGCACTGGTCGCCACCATGACCTACTGGCTCCAGGATGCCAACCTGCGTCATGCGTTAGGCGAGTGCGGCCGACAGGTGGTAGATGCCAATCGTGGCGCCTTGGCCGCGCTCATGGCGGTGGTGGCAGAATGCCACCGTGATGATATCTAAACCGAATTTTACAAAAATTACCCTATTTTGCGCCCTGAGGACACCATGAATCGCACCATCCGTAAGGCGGTCTTCCCCGTAGCCGGCATGGGAACTCGCTTCCTGCCTGCCACCAAGGCCAATCCCAAAGAGATGCTCCCCATCGTCGATAAGCCTCTCATCCAATACGCAGTGGAGGAGGCGATTACGGCGGGCATTACCCAGATGGTATTCGTCACCAGCTCCGCTAAACGTGCCATCGAAGACCATTTCGACTCCAATTTCGAGATGGAAACCCTTTTGGAGAGCAAGGGCAAAAAGGACCTGCTGGAAATCGTACGTGGGGTGCTGCCTAAAGGAGTGACCTGCGCCTATGTACGCCAGCCCGAGGCCTTGGGTCTGGGTCATGCGGTGCTTTGTGCCCGGGAGGTGGTGGGGGATGAGCCCTTCGCCGTCATTCTAGCCGACGACCTGATCGACGGTGGCGACCACGGCAGTTGCTTGGCGCAAATGGTCGAACGCTATACGGAATGTGGTTGCAGCATCCTGGGGGTAGAGCAGGTGCCCACGGAGGAGACCCACCGGTACGGTATTGTCAAAGCCGAGACCCTTTCGGAACGGGTCGCCCAAGTACGCGAGATCGTCGAAAAACCGGCACCGACCAAAGCCCCCTCGAATCTGGCGGTAGTCGGGCGTTACCTCCTTACCCCACGTATCTTCGAACTGCTCGCCGCTACCGAACGTGGCGCGGGTGGGGAGATCCAGCTCACCGATGCCATTGCCCAACTTTTGGGCGAGGAAACGGTATTGGCCTATCGCTTCCGTGGTCGGCGCTACGACTGCGGCAACAAGCTGGGGTTCTTGGAAGCAACGGTCGAATACGGCCTCAAACATCCCGAGCTGCGTAGCGATTTCCTCAACTATCTGCGTCACTTTTGTCAGCCTGACCTATTCTGACGCCTGCCTTTCTACCCCACCGCGCCGATTCGTTTTTGGTGCGGTGATCGATTGCTCCCGTGAAGATCCATCTGATTGCCGTCGGTGAACGTATGCCCCGCTGGGTAGAGGAGGGCTATGCCGAATACGCTGTCCGCCTGCCGCCGGAATGTGTCTTGCGTCTGGTGGAAATTCCCGCCGGACGGCGAGGTAAGGGTGCGGATATTGAACGCCTAATCCGTCAGGAAGGGGATCGAATGCTTGCCGCCATCCCCCGAGATGCTGCCGTTTGGGCATTGGACGAAAGCGGCCAAGCGTGGTCCAGCCGAGAACTGGCAAGCCACCTTACCGTTTGGTTACGAGAGGGGCGTGACTTGGCGCTATTGGTTGGGGGGCCGGAAGGACTCGCGCCGACCTGTAGGACGCGGGCCAACGGGCTGTGGTCGCTATCCCGTCTCACCCTACCCCATCCCTTGGTGCGGGTCGTGGTGGCCGAACAATTGTATCGCGCGTGGACGCTCCTTGCTGGACATCCTTATCACCGCTGACAAGGTGATCTGGTCATCGTTTCCTTCATGGGAGCATTACCGGCAGCGGTGGCGTCCAATTTTCGGCCCGATATTCGGCGACCACTGTAGTATAGATACCGCCACGGACATTGAATTCGGCGCGCAGACGCATGAAACGGGGGGCAATTGCGACTACTAAATCATCCAGGATGCGATTGGTTACCGCCTCGTGGAAGGTCCCCTGATCGCGATATGACCAAATATAATTTTTGAGGGCCTTGAGTTCCACGCAAAGGGTCGCCGGCACATAGTCCAGATATAACGTAGCGAAATCCGGCTGTCCGGTCTTTGGACAGAGACAGGTAAATTCGGGGATTCGGATCCGAATGGTGTAATCCCGCCCAGGAGACGGATTAAGGAATGTCTCAAAGGTTTGAGTCGGTTGGCTTGGCATGGTTCGTCATAGGATGATTATTGTGGTGGTGTATTGGTGCGATTTATTTCAGCCATCCACCCAAGGTCACCAGGGCCACTGCTGTCACCCACACGGCAAGGGCGCGCATGACTAAGGCAAGGGCGCTTTCTACCGCAGCATTCTGGTCTTCCGGTGTGGCTTTGGCGAGCGGATCGCCGGAGGTCTCCGTCTCCAGCAACAAGGCTCCGGTACCGCTGGTCACCAAAACGACAGTATTCGGGTCGTTCCAGCCCTCGGTTCGCGCGCGCCAATTACTGATGGCATGGGTGAGGCTACCGGCCAACCCGTAGGAGAGCGCGGAGAGGCGCGCAGGAAGCCAATCGAGCCCCCAGTAAAGGGTTCCGGCCATAGGGAGGGCGTGCCCTTTTGTCGTACAGGTCGGTAGCGCGATGCGACGGGAGAGGGCAGCCAATAGTGCGCCGGCAGGCCCCAAGATGAGATACCAGAACAACACCCCAACCGTTCGGGCATGCCCCTCCACCAGTACCCCTGCCAGCACCTCTCGCGTCAGACGTACGCCACTGCTGTAGACATCCCGTTCCACCAGGGCAGATGCCACATGACGGGCGCCCTCTTCGTCATCATGGCTGCGCATCATCAAATATTCGCCGACCCCGGTCATCAATTCGCCCATCCCCACGCAGATTACCAGTATTATCGTATTGAAGACCCCTTCCAGAACTGGTGATAGGGTTCGCAGTAGGGCGTGGCCCAAAAATACCACGGAGATGACCGCGATTAATCCCGGCATCCCCCAGCCGCCACACAAATAATCGGCAAGGGTGGACAACAGGCGCTTACTGGTGTGACGGAGATCGGTCTGGTCGAGTGCCAGGGCGATCAGAATAGAAATCAGGTCCATGGTGCAATGCCTAACGCGATGCCTTTTGTTTGATCGCCATGACGGCTTGGTTACGCAAAGTTTTCAGGAGGGTCAACGGGGTCCCCGGTCCCAGCACCCCCAGCCGATCGTGGTCGGCATAAATGAGTCCAATCGGGGTGCCGGTGACCATGATCGGGTAAAGCAAGACGCTCCGCGCGGGAACCAGGGCGCGAAACCAGCCTGGGATAAATGAAGCAAAGGATTTATCGTCGATGTCGGTGATGATAATATCCCGCCCCTGGCTTATCGACATATTAAAGACGTCCGGCCGATTCTTTAGCGAGATGCGCATCCCCCGCGTAATTTCCTCGATCTCGTTACCGAAGCCAAAACGAACATTGACCGTTGTCCGGTTTTTATCGAGTACGCAGAACAGGACATGGGAGAAGCTGAACCCGCGATAGATGGTCTCCAGGATCGTGATCAGAATCTCGTTCAGATTATACTCTTCGAGCAAGGCATTGGAGATCTCCTGGATGCTGTCCTGCATGATCCTTTCCGGATTCTCTTCAGGAGAGGTCGAACTATCACCCAGTATCGGCGCATCAGCACTAAAACCACTGGAACTGCCAGCGGAGGAGGTGGAGGTGTCAGTGGTACCTCCTGGCGTAATGGCTCGGAGCACTCGCTTGAAATAGGAACTGCTCTCCAGCCGGATATTGAGGGCATCGGCAAATTTGCGTACGTTAGTGACCGAGGTATTGAGTAGCTCGTCAATATTTTTAGTGGTGACCGGCAGTACGTTGCCGAAACGGCTAACGATACCTTTCAATTGCTCGCCACGCTTATCGTCGGTGCTGGTCGCGGCGGAACTCAATTCACTGGAAAAATTCGATAACAGTCGCAACAGATCCGTGTCCGTGGATGGTTTTGCCAGCTTTCCCTCCGGCAATGAATCCATACTCAGCGAAATTTTGTCCGGGAACTGCCAGGCCTGGGCAATCCCCTTACCAAGGTCTTCGTAGCTCAACCCCAGTACCGAATTGGTAGCGGTGTCCTCACTAATCCCCTTTCGCCCGATTAGGTTTTTGATCTCGGTATATTCCTCCGGAAAATAATAGATGGTCAACAGATGGCCCAGATTATGGAACATGGAGCAGATAAACGCCTCTTCCGGCTCCTTAAACTTGAGTCGCTCCGCCATGTCCTTGCCGATAACGCCGTTGAGAAAGCCCGCGATGACCCCATCCTTGATTTCATCACGCTGCTGACCATTGCGGACATGCTCCATCAACATGAGACCAAGTGCTGCGGTACGTACCTGTTCAAAACCCAACAACGTTACCGCACGCGAAACGGTGCTGATCCGGGTGCTGGACCGGCGATAAAATGTAGAATTGACCAATTTGAGTAGTTTACTGGTGAGACCATAGTCTTTCAGAATGACGTTGGCAAGGTCCGCTGCCGAGGTATTATCGAGGCTCACCGCCTTTTTGTTGATCTCCATGATGTGGTGAGAAAGTGCTGGAAAATCCATTTTGAATCGCATCCGGCGCAGCAGAAAGTCCAGCGCGCTTTGTTTACTGCTGGCGCTATCCCCCTTGCCGCTAACTTGCTGCTGTTCCATCTGCAGATAATCTTCAATGGTTTTGCGCATGGCACCAGCGTCCGCATAACGGGCGCCCGGCTCTTTTTCCAATGCGCGCATGACAATATCATCGAGCGCCTTGTCCAGTGCAGAATTACGTACCGATGGCGGTTCGATGGGATGATTGGCAATCGCATTGATGATGGCGTAATCGTTATCCCCCTGAATCACCGGCTGGTTGATGAGCATCTCGAACAGGATGAGACCGAGCGCGAAGATATCGGACTTCTCGGTCAGAGGGCTGTTGTTGAAATGCTCGGGAGACATATAGGTTAGTGAACCCCACATCCCCAGCGTTGGATCTTGGCGTGACCCGATAAACCGCGCAATGCCGAAATCCATAATGCGCGGCGTGCCGTTGCGATCGACGATGATGTTGCGTGGGCTCAGGTCACCATGCAAAATATGATTTTCGTGGGCGTTGGCGATTCCGGCCAGAATCTGGCTAATCATGCCGAGGCTGCGGGAAATCGGTAGCGGTCCATTTTTTTTCAGGTACTCTTTGAGAGACAGACCGTCTACGAATTCAAAAACCAAATAGGGCCGTCCGTCGAATTCCCCAGCCTCGTAGATGGGAATAATGTTGGGATGGCTCAAACGGCTGACGGTGCGGGCCTCCTGCAGCAGCATCGTCTGCTGTTCCTTAAGCTGGGTAAATTGGAGACGCAAGGTCTTGATGGCGACATTGCGTTGTAACTGAGGATCCTGTGCGAGGTACACCACTCCCTGAGAACCCTTGCCCAGTTCGCGTAAGATGCGAAAGCGACCAATCGTTGCCGGTGACACGGCAGCGGGAGGTATTGGTTTAGTTTTAACGGGAAGTATTGGTTTGGTGCTCATAGGGGGTGGTGTATTCTCCTGGCAACGGATGGTAACCGTTACGATGGGCAGACCGCTGCCGTGGCATGGGGCGCAGGTTACCAAAGGTTTGCCGAGTCGTCGCTCTCTATCCGTGGATCTTGTTTGTTGCAGTTCCCTTTGCTCCCTCCCATGCTACAGTGCATCCCTCTCAACCGCCCAGCTTTCGGCCTCGGAGGAGGTCCATGGCAATCACTACGCTTATCTTCGATGTCGATGGTACGCTCGCGGACACCGAACGCGATGGTCACCGTGTTGCCTACAACCAGGCCTTCGCGGAGGCGGGTCTGGATTGGGAGTGGACGGTAGCACTTTACGGGGAGTTGCTTCAGGTAACGGGAGGCAAGGAACGGATGCGCTTCTATGTAGAACGCTACCGCCACGACTTCCAGGGCCGTCCCGATCTGGATCGGCTGATTGCTGACCTCTATGTCGCCAAGACCCGCTTTTTCGCCGATTTGGTGGATGCCTGTGGTATCCCCCTGCGTCCCGGAGTGCTGCGCCTACTGCGCGAAGCCCGCGCAGCGGGCTTACGCCTAGCCATTGCCACCACCACCAATCCCCATAATGTCCGGGCTCTGATGGAATCCAATTTGGGGGCGGGGGGCTGTGACTGGTTCGCCTGTATCGGCGCCGGGGATATAGTTCCCAGCAAGAAACCCGCTCCTGATATCTATTTATATGTCATGGAACGACTCGGTGTCAGCCCCAGGGAATGTTTTGGTTTCGAGGACTCCCATGCCGGCGTGCGTGCCGCCCGTGCAGCCGGCATTCCGGTGTTGGTAACGGTCAATGAGTACACCGTGGGACAGGATTTCAGCGGCGCCCGACTGGTGTTGGACCACCTCGGCGAGCCTGACCGGCCCTTTACCGTGTTGGCGGGCAATGTTGGTCGGGCGAGCCTCGTAGATGTTGCCTTGCTGCGTAGTTTGAGCCGTGGTGGTTGATTAGGCGACGCGGGTCAGCCATCGTGCCGCCTCCTTGGCGAAGTAGGTCAGGATGGCATCTGCACCGGCGCGCTTGATACTGAGGAGGGATTCCAAAATGACCTGCTCGTCGAGCCAGCCGTTTTGGATGGCGGCCCTAAGCATGGCGTACTCGCCGCTCACCTGATAGACAAAGGTGGGGACCTGAAAATTCTCCTTCACCCGTCGTACTACATCCAGGTAGGGCATCCCCGGTTTCACCATGACCATATCGGCGCCTTCGGCCAGGTCCAATGCCACCTCATGGAGGGCTTCATCGCTGTTGGCGGGATCCATCTGGTAGCTGTATTTGTTACTTTTCCCCAGATTGGCGGCAGACCCCACGGCATCGCGGAAGGGGCCATAGAAACGCGAGGCATATTTGGCGGAATACGCGAGGATGCGGGTATGGACGTAACCGGCCTCTTCCAGTGCGGTGCGAATGGCGCGGATACGGCCGTCCATCATGTCCGAGGGGGCCACCACGTCCGCACCGGCCGCGGCGTGCGAGAGCGCCTGACGCACCAGAACCGCGGTGGTCTCATCGTTCATGACGTAGCCGGAGGCATCAATGAGTCCGTCTTGGCCATGGGTAGTGAAAGGGTCGAGAGCAACGTCGGTGATCACGCCAAGCTCAGGGAATGCCGCCTTGAGGGCGCGTACCGCCCGCTGGGCCAACCCTTCCGGGTGATATGCCGCACGGGCATCCTCACTCTTGGCCTCGGGAGGGGTGACCGGAAACAAGGCAATGGCGGGCACGCCTAGTGCTACCAATTCGGCGGCCTCTTCGAGGAGCACATCAATGCTGAACCGGTCCACCCCAGGCATGGAGGTGACGGCCTCGCGCCGCCGCTCTCCCTCCAGTACAAAGGTAGGCCAGATTAGATCGTCGGTGGTCAAACGGGTCTCACGCATCAGACGGCGACTAAAATCGTCGCGCCGCATCCGACGCAACCGGAGCGCGGGAAAGGGGCTTCTCGTTATCATTGGTGTGCTCAAAGGAAGGTGAATATTGGAATTATTGACACAATCATTCGGATGAAGATCATGAGACTAACCTATTATCGGATCTGGTTGACCCTCGGCGGAGTCCTGCTTGCAACGGTGTGGTGGCTGTCGCTGACTCCCAAGCCCCCGTCAATTGATCTGCCCTACGGCGACAAATGGGGCCATCTGGCAGCGTATACCGCCCAGATGCTGTGGGCCGCTTGGCTCTGGCCGCACCGACGTTGGGTGCCGGCGTTGTCTCTCTGTGTGATGGGGGCACTGCTGGAAGTATTGCAGGGAATGACCGGTTATCGCATCTTCGAGTTTGCCGATATGGCGGCCAACGCCACTGGGGTATTCCTAGGATGGGCACTTTCCTATACGCCACTCTCACTGGGATTACCGTCTCTAGATGCCATACTGGCGCGTCGGTTTGGTAAATCCTGACTCACGTTTTTATTTCCGGCCGATTGTCGGTAGCCTGTGCTCCAGATCTTCGGATTCCAAAGATCGGCGTCCAAATAATCCCTGCACCGGCAAGCGTTGGGGCGTGGCGCGGCTGGTCTCGGGCTGGAGGGTAACGTGGGTGATATCGAAACGATCGGCAAGTAGTTTCTTTTCCTTCTCCAATAGGGTCTCCCAGTGGTGTAGGTTAGGGATCACCAGGTGAGCGGAGAGGGCAATGTGTCCTGACGATAAGGTCCAGATGTGTAGATCATGAACCGATTCCACTCCCAATTGGGCGGCCATGGTCAAACCCACTTCCTCCAGATTCAGATGTCGCGGTACTCCTTCCATGATGACATGGAGCGCCTCAGTAAGGATGCGTAGCGCGGATCCCAAGATTAGGGCGCAGACCAGCAATGACGCGATCGGGTCAATCGGAGTCCAGCCCGTGAATTGGATCACCGCACCTGCGGTGAGGGCGGCCACCGATCCGAGCAAATCCCCCAAGACATGAAGCAGGGCGGCACGGGTATTGAGCGTCTGCTCGGCATGGCCGAGTAGCCAGGCGGTGATGAGATTTACCGCCAGTCCCAATGCTGCCACCACCAGTACCGTCGTCCCCTGAACGGGGACCGGAGCACGCAGGCGTTCCACCGCCCCCACCACTATCGCTACCACGACGGCAAGTAGAGTGAGCCCATTGAGCAGGGCTGCCACTACCTCGGCACGACCCATGCCATAGGAGTGCGCCAGCGAGGACGGGCGACGCGCCACCCACGCGGCGAAGACGGCGAGACCTAGTGCTGCGGCGTCTCCCCCCATGTGGCCGGCATCGCCGAGGAGAGCTAAAGAACCCGACCACCAGCCAGCCAGGGCTTCGACCCCACCATAGCCAAGTGTCATCACCAGCGCCCAGACTAAATTCTGGTGCCCGGAAAGGTGGGAATGGTGTTCGTCGGGAGGTTCGGGGGAACTCTGCGGGAGATTAGTCATGGGGTGCGTGGTCATGGTGCCAATGTCCTGATTTTCCACCACTCTTTTCCAGGAGTCGGATCCCTTCCATGGTCATGCCGCGATCTACCGCCTTGCACATATCGTAGATCGTGAGCAGCGCCACCTGGACCCCGGTGAGGGCCTCCATCTCGACGCCGGTGCGTCCGATCGTTGCGGTGGTAACTCGGCAATGGACGGCGTTGGTGGCAGGATCGGGGGTAAGCTCCACGGCTACGTGGGTCAGGGGAAGGGGATGGCAGAGGGGCACCAGTTCAGCCGTGCGCTTGGTAGCCATAATGGCGGCAACTTGTGCCACCCCTAACACATTGCCCTTACGATGGGTGCCTTCCATGATCAGGCGTAGCGTCTCGGGCCGCATGGTGATGCGTCCTTCAGCAATCGCTACGCGGTCGGTCTCGGTCTTGTCTCCAACGTCCACCATTCGGGCCATGCCGTGGGTATCGAAGTGGGTCAGCGTTTGGGTCTGGGCGGACACGGATTAGCCTCCGGGAGCGGTGGGTTGTGATATTTGTGCCATGGTCTCTTCTATCCAGCACTCGGCATCTGCGTTGATCTCATTGGCGCGACGTCCCAACGTAGGAATGGGCGGGCCAATAACGACCCGGATGGTACCCGGAAGTTTTAGAAAAGAACGTCTTGACCAGTATTCTCCGGCATTATGGGCAATCGGGACGACCGGAACCGCCGCGTGTTCGGCGAGCATTGCGCCACCAATGGCATAACGTCCCTTTTGGCCGGGAGCAACGCGGGTCCCTTCGGGAAATACGACAATCCAGCGTTTGGCGGCAATGCGTTCCTTACCCTGACGGATGAGAGATTGAAGCGCCTTACGACCGGCACTACGATCGATGGCGACTGGTTCAAGGATGGCGAGGCACCACCCGAAAAAGGGTACCCATAATAATTCACGCTTCAAGACCCAGGCCATGGGCGGCACAATTTGTTGGAGCGCGAGGGTTTCCCACGCCGATTGGTGTTTGGCAAATACTATTGCCGGACCGGGCGGCAAATTTTCTCGTCCATCGACTACATAGCTAAGGCGACAGGTGACGCGCAACCACCAGAGCATCGCCCGTGCCCATTGTCTAATCACAATGTAGCGTCGGGGATAAGGGAGTGCATAGGCGAACAGGGCAATTGGTAGAAAAGGGGGGACGCTCAATACCATAACAATGAGGAACAACAGGCTGCGCAGATAGAGCAGCACGATGGTAATTGGCGTACGGGGAACGGATGGGCTTTGGGAGATCATTGAATGCTTGTCTCTTCGTTGATTTCGATCAGTCAGCGGGGCGTCAACCAGATCAGGCTTGCCATACGTCCACAGGTGCCGTCTCGACGGTAGGAATAGAAGCGTTGCGGGTCGCTGAAGGTACATAGGCCGCCGCCATGGATGGCACCGAGTCCGATCGTGGTCAGACGCAGACGTGCCAGCTGGTAAATGTCCGCCAGCCAGCGTCCCGATGGTGAGGGCCGGAAGGCGACCGTAGCCCCCGCATCGGTGTCCAGAAAGGTCGCGCGCACCTCCTCCCCTACCTCAAAGGCGGTCGGGCCAATGGCCGGACCCAGCCACGCCATCAGCGTGCCGGGATCCGCCGCCAACGCTGCCGCGGTTTGTTCCAAGACCCCCGCCAACAGTCCGCGCCAGCCAGCATGGGCGGCGGCGACGCGGGTTCCGTCGCGGTCACAGAACAGCACCGGCAGACAATCAGCCGTGAGCACGGCACACACTACACCGCTGCGGTGCGCGTAGCTCGCGTCGGCAGGGCAATCCGTCGGCGTGCCTGCATCTACGGCGCAGGTACCGTGTACCTGTTCCAACCACTGTGGTTCGGCTGGCAACGCCAGCGTTGCGTGCAGCCATTGACGGTTATGCGTCACCAGCACCGGGTCATCACCCACATGGGTGGCTAGGTTGAGACCCGCGTAGGGACCACGACTTACACCGCCCTGCCGGGTTGTGGTTAGGGCTCGTACCCAGGGAGGGGTGGGCCAGTCCGGTTTAAGCCAATCGAGCCTCATCGTGCACCTATTCTTGGTGATTCATATGGAAAAAGGCTTGCGGTGGGTTCGGATCGTTTCTCACCCCGGCACGTAAAAACTCCCCGCCAGAGTCCCCATCACCAATGTCCAGCCATCCACCAACACAAAGAGCATGAGCTTAAACGGAAAGGAAATGATCGGGGGAGAGAGCATCATCATGCCCATCGCCATCAATACGCTCGCCACGACCAGATCGATCACGAGGAACGGCATAAAGAGGAGGAAACCTACCTGGAAGGCCGTTTTCAACTCGGAGGTAACGAAGGCTGGCACGAGAAGTTGCAGCGGTACATCCTCCGGGTCCTTGAATCCTTCTTTGCCGGCGATACGGGCGAACACCGCGAGATCGGTATCGCGGGTTTGGGCCATCATGAAGGCACGGAGCGGTTTGGCTGCCTTCTTCAAGGCAGGTAGCACCATGATCTCATCCCGCAGATAAGGTTGCACCGCATCGTTGTAGATACTATCGAAGATCGGACTCATGACAAAAAAAGTAAGAAATAGGGCAAGACCGATCAAAACCTGGCTGGAAGGGGTTTGCGCAGTACCTAGGGCTTGGCGCAAGATGGCCAATACTACAACGATGCGGGTAAAGGCCGTCATCATCATCAATGCGGCTGGGAGCAGGGTCAGTGCCGTCATCCCCACCAGCACCTGAATACTAACGCTGTAGGTCTGACCACCGCCTGGAGTAGAGGTCACCGACATTAGCGGCAACATGGGTTCCGCCACACCGGTTCCCAACGGGACCATGGCCAAGACCAGAAAGACCATCAGCAGGTTGTGGTAGGAAACCCCAACCACTCGCACGAGACATCGCCGGGTCTTCACTGCACTTTCTCTCGCACCAAAGCGCGCAGGGCCAAGGCAAAATCCGCAGGCGGTTGCGACACCGATAGGGGTTGTTCCAGGATATGAAGGGTCTGCACCCAACCGGGGGCAACGCCAAGTAGGACCTGTTGTTCTCCTACCTGCATCAGGACCACTCGCTCGCGACCTCCCAGGGATACTCCCCCCAAAACCCGCAATCCCCCCCCCATCGTCCCACCCAATTTGGTAAAACGACGCAGTAGCCAGGCCGTGAGCGCAATGGCGGCAAGGACTACACCTAGACTCAAGCTCACCTGCAACAATTCTCCCGTCCCCAGCAGGGGGGGCGGCCGCGTCTCTCCGGTCGCCAACCCTGCCGCCAAGGTAGAGGCAAACGGAATACCCAAACACCAGATCGCCAGGAAAATCAGTTGCATGTGTCGTCTATTACTTTTTAGGGATCAGAAAAAACCAAAAACGTGAAGGTGCCTGAAAATAGATATTCGTATCCTCTCAACGCAATTTCTTGACCCGTTCGACCGGACTGATGACATCGGTGAGACGAATTCCGAATTTTTCATTAACCACCACGACCTCCCCATGGGCAATGAGGCAACCGTTAACCAGAACGTCCATGGGCTCGCCGGCGACACGATCGAGTTCCACCACCGAACCTTGGTTGAGCTGCAACAGATTGCGGATGGTAATCAGGGTACGACCAATTTCCATGGAAATGGTTACCGGAATATCTAAGACCACTTCCAGGTTTTTATTGTCTTCGGGTGCGACCTCCATATCTTCTTCTTGATCGAGATCCTGGAGATCCCCACGATGCATATCCTGATCGCTGTGGCTGCCACGACCGCCACGTCCCCGTTTCTGTTCGGCCAAGCCTTCGGCCCAATCGTCCTCCCCCCTCATGCCATTGTGGCGATAGGTATCGCTGATCATGCTGTTGGTCTCGATTTCGTCGGTGGGATTGTTTTCTCTTTAGATTTTTCTTTATCCATGCCCCTATCTCTTTCCCGCTCTCGCCCTCTCGCTCTTCCCCGGTCTTTTCCTTTTTCTTTCTCTTTTTCCTTTTCTTTCTCTTTTTCCTTCTCCTTTTCTTTTTCTTTCTTCATTTTCTCTTCCTTCTCCTTATCGTCCAATAGATCATCCGCTTCCAGGAGATGAGAAACTGGTCGCTTGATAAACTCAACAACCTTTACGGCACGATTACCCCCTGCAGCGCCATACTGGGCACGGAAGATGGGGATCCCCTCCGCCCGTACCAATACGGTTTCGGGCATCTCAATCGGGATCACGTCTCCTGCCCGCAAATGCATAAGTTCTTGCAGACTAAGTATGGTTTCGGTGAGGGCGCAGGAAAGCGCCACCTCCGCACCCTGCACCTCATCCCGTAGTGCCACCATCCAACGCTCGTCACGTTCTTCCCGGTCGCTCTGCGTGCCGGCATCCAGCAGTTCGCGAATAGGTTCGAGCATGGAGTAGGGCATGGTTACGTGGAAATCTCCACCCCCACCATCCAATTCAACATGGAAGGTTGAAATTACCACCACTTCACTCGGGCTTACGATGTTGGCAAACTGAGGATTTACCTCGGAACTTAGGTAAGTAAACAAGATCTTCATCACCGGATCCCAGGCTTCCTTGAGATCCTTAAAAATGAGGTCAAGAACAATACGAATCACCCGAACTTCGGTTGGAGTAAAGTCGCGTCCCTCGATTTTCGTATGAAAGCGCCCCTCACCCCCGAAGAAATTATCCACCAGAATAAATACCAGTTTAGGATCGAAGATGACCAGCGCAATACCCCGGAGGGGTTTGATATGAATCAGGTTTAGACTGGTGGGCACAAACAGGCTATGGACGTACTCGGCAAACTTGGTCATCTGTACCGCTCCTGCCGAGATATCCGCCGAACGCCGCAACATGTTGAACAGGCTTATCCGCAGGTAGCGTGCAAAACGTTCGTTGATCATTTCCAAGGTGGGCATTCGCCCACGGACAATACGTTCTTGCGCAGTGAAGTCATAGAGACGGATATCCCCCGTTGCCGCCTCTTCGGCACTGGAAGTCTCGACATCGCCACTCGAAACGCCGCTGAGGAGGGCGTCGATCTCCTCCTGACTGAGCAGGTCACTGACAGGCATGGGTATCTACTGAACCAAAGAAGTGCTAAGGAAATAAGTGGGGATAGGTAAGTATTCTCTCTCCCAAAATCCGGTTACTGAATCACGAAGGAGGTGAAATACAACGCATCAATGGAAGGGAGGTGCCGATCTTCGAGGCATTTCTTTACCGCTGCCTCAGACTCAGCGCGCAGGCGCTCGATTCCCGTACTGACCAGCAGTTCCGCATAAGGTTGGCCGCTCAAAACCTCTCTTACATCGTTTTGGACCGGGACGATATTTGCGTTGAGCGCATCAATAGCCGCCGAGTTCCGAGACATGACCGTCACCGCCGCCTGCATGAAGTGGATACGGTTCCCATCTATCGCATTGACCACGAAGGCAGGTTTAATCTCTTGATAGATGGGGGGAAGACTATGGTCAACTGCTGCGGGTGCCCCATGCTTGCCACCACCTCCGCCACCTCCCTTGCCGTGAAAGAATCCCGTGAAATACAGGGTTGCCCCGATCGCCCCTGCCATCAGTATCAATCCTATCCCACCAAACAAGATAAGAGTCTTCATACCACCACCGCTGGATTTTTCCGACATAATTTTTTATTTCCTCTGCATGGTTCGGGAAATATCTTGGATATTTATTTAAAACTTACCCGAAGGGGAATGGTAAAAACCGTAGTACTCCAATATCGACCAGTACGGCAAGCATCAGGCCGATAGCAGCATTCATTGAGGTGCGCCAATCCTTTTGCAAAATGCCGAGCACCACGAAAAAAATTTGGAATAAGGTAAAAGCGGCGGCACTGACCCACCACACGAAGGGAAGATTTTCACTGCTGGTCAGCGCCAGCGCCACACCTAGCGAGGACAACAAGAGTATCCCGAGCACGAAATAATATCCAAACAGGCCATGGAACGGATCGGCTCGGTAGCGTCGGTGGCGCGGACGTGTCTGCCCTCCTGGCGTAGCCTCATCCCTTGGGAGGAGGGAAGGCGTCTGGGTTACAACGGCAGCGGTAGGCGTCATCTTCATCACGACCTCTTCCATCCTGGCGAGTCGTTTTTCCAACGTTTCGACCTGTCCCAACAGTGTTTCAACCGCTTCTTCAATGGTGATTTCTTCGCTTGGTTCCAACTCGCTCATCTCGACTCCTCAACGGTTAGTCATGATCTGATGCGCAACGATAGGCGACAGTCCGTTCAGAGGCAAGCTGCCATCGTAGCTATGGATACACGGCACGTTCGCCAACGTACTGATCGGCTGGCATCGCGCGGAAGCGCTTGGTTTCGGCCCCTCCTGCGGGGTATAGTTGGTCATGAAAGAAAAGTTAAGTTATTTAAAGATGTTTTCTTTTGTGGTTAAAATTTAAAGAAAAACCAAACTCATTTTAAAGAGGTACACGATTTGGGCAGCAGGACCCCACTCTACGAGCAACACCTGGCCGCCGGGGCGAAAATAGTGGATTTCGCCGGTTGGGAGATGCCGTTGCACTATGGCTCCCAGCTCGAAGAACATCATCGGGTACGTCGTGCCGCCGGGATGTTCGATGTTTCTCACATGGTGGTGGTAGACCTCCATGGCCCTCGGGTGCGGGAATTTCTGCGCCGGCTGTTGGCCAATGACGTCGGTCGTCTACGCCTGTCGGGCAAGGCCCTCTACTCTTGTATGTTGAACCCTGGAGGTGGGGTGCTGGATGATCTGATCGCCTATTTTTTGACGGAGGATTGGTTCCGCTTGGTGGTCAATGCCGCAACCCGTAGCAAAGACTTGGATTGGATTAGGTCCCAAGCTAACCAGGTTGACGTAGCGGTGCGGGAGCGAACCGACCTGGCCATGGTGGCGGTTCAGGGCCCTGAAGCCCGAGAGCGGGCACTGTCCGTTTTATCCGGCAGACTTGCCGCTACGGCGACAGGACTTGCCTCTTTTCAGGGAGTCGCTGGAGACGGTGGAGACGCTGATTGGTTCATCGCTCGTACCGGTTACACCGGTGAGGACGGCTTTGAGGTAATACTTCCCGCCGTCGGTGCGTCCGATTTCTGGGAGGCATTACGCGTGGCCGGTGTCGCCCCCTGTGGCCTGGGTGCGCGCGACACCCTGCGTCTGGAAGCAGGGATGAATCTCTACGGCAACGATATGGACGAAACGGTTACTCCCCTGGAGTCTGGTCTTACCTGGACGGTCGCTTTTACCCCCGCCGAACGCGATTTTATCGGCCGCGCCGCCCTGGAGGCCCAGCGTGAGACCGGGATCTCGCACAAACTGGTAGGATTGGTCTTGCAGGGACGAGGAGTGATGCGCCATGGTCAGGCTGTGAAGGTCCCCGGGGTTGGCGACGGGGTCATCACCAGCGGAGGATTCTCCCCTACCCTGGAGCAGTCTATTGCCTTCGCACGAGTCCCCGCCGCCACTTCCACGGAATGTCACGTGGAAATTCGCGGCCAGTGGCTACCCGCCCGGGTGGTGAAGACTCCTTTCGTACGTTTCGGTAAACCCCAGTTCACCTGAGCAGATCCCTTCCCTCTCTAAGAGTACAAAATAATGATCGAGGCATTCGGCGATTACCGATATACCAAAACCCACGAATGGGTCCGTCGCGAACTGGACGGCAGTGTAACCGTGGGCATCACCGCGCACGCGGAGGAACTTCTGGGCGATATGGTCTACGTCCAGTTGCCCGAGGTCGGGCAGCGTATTGCGGCAGAGGAAGAATGCGGCGTAGTGGAGTCAGTGAAAGCCGCCTCTGATATCTATTCCCCCCTGGATGGCGAGGTCGTGGCGGTCAATCAAGCCTTAGATACGGCGCCCGAGGCGATCAACAAAGATCCTTATGGAGAAGGCTGGATCCTGCGGCTGCTTCCTACCGACCCTGCTGCTTTCGATGCCCTCCTCGACCGCGCCGCCTACGCTACCCTGGTGGCGGAGGAGGAGCACTGATTTTCTCGTGCTGCCGTGCTGGCTGACCGTGCGACTTACCGAAATCCAACAAACCGCGATTCGTGCCACCGTCACCGAGATTTTTGGCGGTAGCGCGAGTGTCTGGCTGTTTGGTTCACGGGTGGATGATAGTCAACGCGGCGGCGACATCGACTTATTGATTGAAACCGATCTGGCCGATGTGGCAGCGGTAGTCCGTGCGGAGTTGCATTTCCTGACCAAACTCAAAATGAGGATAGGGGACCAGAAAATTGATGTGTTGGTGGATTACCCTTCGCGTCAATTGCATCCGCCTATCTTTGCCATTGCTAAACGAACCGGTATTCGTTTGTGATTCCGATGGGATTCGATAATGGCTAATGAGGTTTCTCTGTTGAGACTACAGGATGCATGGCATGAATGTGAGCGACATAGCTATCACCTGTTCTATGCCATATCCTCGTTGCGTACGGTGTGGCCGCTTACCGGCATAAAATATGCCACGCTTACCGATATCGAGGTGCAGGGGATGGATCAGTTTATCCTGCGCTTTACCAAATTGCAGGATACCATCGGAAGTCATTTGTTGCCTGCGATCTTGCAATATTTGGAAGAGCCCTACGAACGTCGGCCAATGCTTGACAAACTTAATCGGTTGGAAAAGCTTGGCTTTATCTATAGCATCGATAAATGGCAAGACTTGCGTAGCATTCGAAATAAATTTGCGCACGATTATCCTGACGATACCGAGAAAAATGCCGCGCAACTAAACTTGGCCTTCGCCTCCGCTCCGGAATTGTATGCCATGTTGATTGCGATCCAGACCAAACTAAAAAGCGATCATCCGAGCCTCGATCTGGGCAAATACTTACCGGAAAAGTGCCCCGTCTAGGCGTTGATCTACTGCTGGACCTAACATGCCCTTTATTCCCCATACCCCCGAAGACGTCCGCGAGATGCTCGACACCATTGGTGTTGGACAGATTGAAGATCTATTTGACGAGATCCCTGCGGAACTCCGCGCGCGTGGTCTCTCCGGCGTTCCGTCGGGATTGCCGGAGATGGAGGTAACCCGCCTGATGCAGGAACGGGCAGCAGCGGACGGTACACCGCTGTGCTTCGCCGGCGCTGGCGTCTACGACCACCACATCCCTGCGGCAGTGTGGCAAATCCTGAGCCGTGGCGAGTTCTATAGCGCTTATACCCCCTACCAGGCCGAGGCCAGCCAGGGGACGCTCCAGGTCATCTACGAATATCAATCCATGATGACCGCCCTCACTGCCTTGGAGGTCTCCAACGCCTCCCTCTATGACGGTGCCTCCGCCTTGGCTGAGGCCGTACTGATGGCGGTGCGTGTTGGTCCTATCGGGCGGAGGTCCGCGCGTGGCGCCAGAGGTGGCCGGATCTTGATGCCGCGGACAGTCCACCCGATCTACCGGCGGGTGGTCGATACCATTGTCAGCGCCCAGGGTATCATCCTGGAAGAGGTCGATTACGACCGCCGGAGCGGCCACATCGACCCCGCGTCTCTTACTACTGCCCCGGAAGATTTTGTAGCCTTGGTGGTACCTCAGCCCAACTTCTTCGGTGTGTTGGAAGAGGTGGATGCGCTCACCGATTGGGCGCACGCCCACGGTGGCAGGGTTATCGCCCTGGTCAATCCGGTCTCTTTGGCGTTACTCAAGCCTCCCGGAGAGTGGGGGACGCAGGGCGCGGACATCGCCTGTGGTGAGGGCCAACCCCTGGGGGCGCCGCTGTCGTCAGGTGGGCCCTATTTCGGCTTCATGACCTGTCGCCGTGACCTGGTCCGTCAGTTGCCGGGGCGCATCGTCGGTCGTACGGTGGACGTAGAGGGTAAGCCGGGCTTTACCCTCACCCTCCAGGCACGGGAACAGCACATCCGTCGTTCCAAAGCCACTTCCAACATCTGCACCAATCAGGGACTGATGATGACCGCTGCTACCATCCATCTGTCGCTCCTCGGGCCTAGCGGCCTGGAGCGGGTAGCCGAGGCCTGTCATGCCAATACCCGAATCCTGGTGGAGAGACTCACCAGTATCGAAGGGGTAGAGCGTGTCTTTGATCGCGCCGTCTTCCATGAGGCGGCCTTGCGCCTGCCGGTGCCGGTGGGAGAGGCGGTACGAGCCTTGGCGGCGCAAAATCTGGTGGCAGGCTATCCTCTCGGTCATGATTATCCCGAACTCGGCGAAAGCCTCTTGGTGTGCGCCACCGAGCAGCGTACCTCCGCCGATATCGAGACCTATTTCAGCCATCTCCACCGCATTCTAACCAAACGTCGGGCACCCGCCTGCCCAACACGGAAAGGATAAAAAACCAAAATAAAAATCAAAACACAAAAAGATCTTTCTTTTAATATTAAAAGAAAAATCTTTTTGTGTTTTTATTTTGGCTTTATGTTTTTATTTTATATTTTGATTGTTGAATCTTTTTTTATCCAGCAACAGGAGTAAACGAAATGGCAACTGTAACCTTGGGAGGCAATCCCATCCACACCAACGGTGATCTTCCTGCCGTAGGCGGTAAGGCCCCCGATTTCAAGTTGGTCAAGACCAATCTCAGCGAAGTCTCCCTGGCCGATTTTTCCGGTAAGAAGAAGCTGCTCAACATCGTTCCGAGCCTCGATACTGGGATCTGTGCCATCTCCACCAAATATTTCAACGACCATGCCCGTGAGCATTCCGATACCGCAATTCTGGTCGTTTCGGCTGATCTCCCCTTCGCCTCGGGCCGTTTCTGTACCGCTGAGGGTATCGAGAATGTTTTGACCCTGTCGATGATGCGTAGCCGCAACTTCGCAAAGGACTACGGCGTACTCATCGTAGACGGCCCGCTGGCTGGCATCAGCGCTCGTGCAGTAGTAGTGCTTGATGCCGAGGATCGGGTGGTCTATACCGAATTGGTACCGGAGATCAAACAAGAACCCAATTATGCGGCGGCCTTGGCGGCGCTGAAGTAGCGCCAGATTCGATATGGTTCGCAAGGTATGGGGAGGAGGGCTGGGGTTAATCCTGGCAATGCTGCTTGCCGCTTGTGCCAATGAGCCCTCCCCTCCCCTACCAGCGCAAGCGGTTTCCCGATTTCTCCTGCCGCCCTCGGGTACCGACGCGATTGGGAGTCTCGTCGCGGTCCATGCGCACGCCGAGGACACCCTGCTGGACCTGGCGCGGTATTTTGACGTAGGTCACGATGAGATCCTGGATGCCAATCCCAAGGTAGACCCTTGGGTGCCCGGAGCGGGTACGCGTGTTCTTCTCCCTACCCAGCATCTCCTGCCGCCGGGGTCGCGCCAGGGGATTGTTGTCAACCTTGCGGCGTTACGTCTTTATTACTACCTCGCGGACGGCAGAACGGTGATTACTCACCCGGCCAGCATCGGCCGCGAGAGTTGGGCAACCCCCGAAGGAAGCACCCGAGTGATTGCTAAGGAGATTGACCCGCCCTGGCGCGTACCGCCTTCCATTCGCGCCGAACACGCCCGCGAGGGGGGGCGTCTGCCGGCGATTGTGCCTCCCGGCACCGACAATCCATTGGGTCGTTATGCCTTGCGTCTGAATATCCCGGGCTATCTGATCCATGGTACCAATCGGCCCTACGGCATCGGGATGCGGGTCAGTCACGGTTGTATTCAGCTTTATCCGGAAGATATCTCCGCCCTATTTCCGAATGTACCGGTGGGAACACGGGTGACTATTGTCAACCGACCCTATATCGTCGGACGTATTGCCGGCCGATTGTATCTGGAGGCCCATCCACCGCTGGAAGACGATCCGGCCAACAAAGCAGGACCCATGGTACGGGTACGCCAGATCGTGCAGGAAGCAGGTACCGATCCCGCCGAGGTAGATTGGAACCTCGCCCAAAAGGCGGTGCAGGTGGCTCGGGGCATACCTCTACCCATCTATCGAGGGGCACCTGTGGCCGAAGCGGTACTTGCAGCCGTCTCCTTGGTGAAAATCGGGGTGATATCTGGGAGTTGGTCAACCAAATAGGAAAGAAGGTCGAACCTTAGCGGGATAAAGAACCCCTATCCTGAACCACCGTAGAGAACATCTAATGAAACGAGCATTGATTACCGGAATCACCGGCCAGGATGGTGCCTATCTGGCTGAATTTTTGTTGGAAAAGGGCTATGAGGTACATGGTATCAAACGTCGGTCCTCACTGTTTAATACCGATCGCATCGATCACCTCTATCAGGACCCTCATGAGACAGAACGCCATTTTATTCTGCATTATGGCGACCTGATTGATTCTACCAACCTTATCCGGATTGTTCAGCAAGTCCAGCCTGACGAGATCTACAACCTCGCAGCCCAAAGCCACGTCGCAGTTTCCTTCGAGAGCCCGGAATATACCGCCAATGCCGATGCCCTTGGTACCCTGCGTCTGCTAGAGGCGATCCGTATCTTGGGGCTCGAACGCAAGACCCGTTTTTATCAGGCATCCACCTCCGAACTCTTTGGCAAGGTTCAGGAGATACCTCAGCGCGAGACCACACCGTTTTATCCGCGCTCCCCCTACGCCGTGGCCAAACTTTACGGCTATTGGATTACGGTCAATTACCGCGAAGCCTACGGGCTCTATGCCTGTAACGGGATCCTGTTCAATCACGAGTCCCCCCTGCGCGGTGAGACTTTTGTCACCCGCAAGGTTACACGGGCGTTGGCACGTATCCACTTGGGTCTTCAGGAGCGGCTCTATTTGGGCAATCTGGATTCTCTGCGCGACTGGGGGCACGCCCGAGATTATATCGAGATGCAGTGGCTAATGTTGCAACAGGAATCCCCCGAAGACTTCGTTATTGCCACCGGCGAACAATATTCGGTGCGCAAGTTTGTAACGGAAGCGGCGGCCTGTCTTGGGATGGAAATACGCTGGAGCGGACAGGGGGTGGAGGAAAAGGGTTTTGATGCGGATGGACGTTGCATCGTGGCGGTAGATCCGCGCTATTTCCGTCCGACCGAGGTGGAGACCCTCCTCGGTGATGCGAGTAAGGCCCGAGAGAAACTCGGGTGGGTACCGCGCATTCGCTTTCAAGAGCTCGTGGCGGAGATGGTCAGCGCCGATCTCGAAGCAGCTAAACGTGATGCCCTCTGTGCCCGTGAAGGATTTCGTATCTTCCACCACCACGAATGAGGAGAGCTGATTATGGAAAATTCTGCGCGTATTTATGTGGCTGGTCACAATGGTTTGGTTGGTGCGGCGATTCTGCGTGCCCTACGGGCACAAGGTTGCGACCGTTTAATCACTCACCGCCAGGTAACCTTGAATTTGACCAACCAGACGGCGGTGGACAACTTTTTCGATGCGGAACGTCCCGAGTACGTATTTTTAGCTGCGGCCAAAGTGGGGGGGATTCATGCCAACGATACCTACCCAGCAGATTTTATCCGCGAAAATCTGCTCATCCAGACCCATGTTATCGACGCGGCCTACCGTTACGGAGTAAAAAAATTACTGTTTCTAGGTTCCTCTTGTATCTATCCCAGACATGCCCCTCAACCGATTCCGGAAGAGGCATTGCTCACCGGCCCCTTGGAGCCAACCAACGAATGGTATGCCGTAGCAAAAATCGCCGGCATCAAGATGTGTCAAGCCTACCGCCGTCAATACGGTTTCTCGGCCATCGCCCTGATGCCGACCAATCTTTACGGACCCGGCGATAATTTCCATCCGACCAACTCCCATGTCCTTCCGGCACTGATTCGTCGTTTCCACGAAGCGAAAGAGGCCGCCTTGCCGGAGGTGGTGGTTTGGGGTACGGGTCAGCCGCGACGCGAGTTTCTGCATGTGGACGATTTGGCACAAGCCGCCAGTTTCCTCATGAAACATTATGATGATGAGCAGATTATTAATATCGGGACCGGTGTGGACCTCACCATCCGTGAATTGGCAGAGCAGGTAGCGGAGGTGGTGGGGTATCAGGGAGCGATTGTCTTTGATACCACCCAACCTGACGGGACTCCACGCAAATTGGTGGATGTATCACGTCTGCTTGCCCTGGGATGGCGTCCGCGCATCGGATTGCTTGATGGTATCGCCGGCACTTATCACTGGTTTTTGGAACACCAGGAAACTTTCCGAAAGTAAATCCAATGTCAGCAACCCTCACGCTTGCCATGGACCTTATTTCCCGTCCTTCCGTAACACCGGAGGACGCAGGCTGTCAGGAGTTGATCATCGAACGCCTTGGCGCACTCGGATTTACGATAGAACGCCTACCCTTCGGGGAAGTAACCAATTTCTGGGCACGACGTGGCATTGAGCGTCCGTTGTTGGTTTTTGCCGGTCACACCGATGTAGTACCTCCCGGCCCAGTCGAACGCTGGTCTGTACCTCCTTTTGTGCCTACCTTGCGTGATGGCTTCCTATGGGGGCGGGGAGCCGCAGACATGAAAGGGGGCTTAGCGGCGATGGTCACAGCGGTGGAGTCCTTTGTCATGGCCCATCCAGACCACCAAGGTTCCATCGGTTTTCTGGTTACCTCTGACGAAGAGGGGATTGCCGTAGATGGTACACGACGAGTAGTGGAACACCTGCGGCAACGTGGTGAGGCTATCGACGCCTGCCTAGTGGGAGAGCCCTCCAGCGAGGAGCGGATCGGCGATTGTGTCAAGAACGGCAGGCGTGGTTCCCTTAATGGAACTCTCACGGTACGCGGGAAGCAAGGTCATGTTGCCTATCCTCACTTAGCTATAAATCCTATCCACCGTTTTGCGCCAGCCCTGGTGGAGCTTTCCACTACCACTTGGGATGTCGGCAATGCCTATTTTCCAGCAACCGGCTTTCAAGTTTCCAATCTTCATGCGGGCAACGGCGCGGTGAATATCGTTCCCGGTGAGTTGACTGCCCTGTTCAATTTTCGTTTCTCTACCGCCGTAACCGTAGACGAACTCAAACAGCGGGTAGACGCGATATTAATACGCCATGGACTTGATTATCATCTGGATTGGAACCTCTCCGGGGAACCTTTTCTTACCCCTTACGGTAGACTGGTGAATGCGGTTCAAGAAGCAATTTTGGCGGTCACCGACCATCCTACCCGTCTCTCCACCGCCGGGGGAACCTCCGACGGACGTTTTATCGCTCCGCTTGGTGCCGAGGTGGTTGAACTGGGGCTACTCAATACCACGATCCACCAAGTAAATGAACGGGTAGCGGTTGCGGATTTGGACATCCTGTACCAAATCTATCACTCCCTATTGGAGAGGTTGTTGTGATTTAGGCAACTCCCGGCTAAAGAACTACCAGATCGGTCAATGCCGCGTAGCGGCATAATGAATTTAGCCGTGGGTTTCAACCCACGGCTAAATTCATTACGCCGCTACGCGGCGGTTGGTTCCTGGTAGTTTTTTAACCGGGACTTGCCTTGCGGTGAGAGCCTTATCCCCCCGTCGCAATGATGTCATCGTTAGTATTAAATTCTAGATCGGGTCCGGCACTACGTATTTCATAGCGATCACCCGGCCGTACGGTAATACGGTATGACATCAACCATGGGTCTTTCGCGGGATCTCGCATACTATCATCGATTTTGATGCGTTTGCGCAGATAATCAGAGAATAGATCTTTCGGTAGGGAATTCAAACCCCGGCCGGAAATGACGTAATCGATATAGATAACCCTGACAATCTCATTTACTTCAGTGGAGGCATTCAGGATTTCTGCATTATTCTCGAAAAAACCAAATAGTTGGACGGCCATCTTGGCGATGGCCCCGATACTAAGAATTACGGCGAGGATAAAAATAAGTCTGGCGGGCATCAGTCACTAACCTCCTTTCTAGAGCTGACCACACATCCATTCTCAATTCCAGCGATACGCCTATTTACAATTTCATCAAACTGTACACCAACCCATGCATTATGTCGTAGAAAGTCGTAGAACTCATTTTTGGTCAGATAGAGGAGTTCGACATCTTCTGCGGCCGTAAGGGTAGCGGTTCGTGGCATATTTTTGATGAGCGCAATCTCACCGAAAAATTCGCCTTTTCCCAGAATTAGTCGGCATGGGGTGCCTCGGGCGTCAAGATAGTCAACGAAGACCTCACCCTTATCTATAATATAAAATCGATCCCCGGGTTCTCCCTGATGAAAAATAACGTCCCCCGCCGCATACACCTCACGTTTCAACATGGCCACCAAGCGATTTATTTGGCAGGGCGCGAGGGAAGAGAAAAGTCCTCCGCTATTCATAAGCATTTTGCCGATGCGGATCAGATCGGTTACCTTTTCGCCACCACCAGCTGATCGCACAACGAACTCTTCGAATTCTTTCCGGCCAAGCTCAATCAGCGTCGATGGTTCGACGGCGACCACGGTAGCGGTTCGGGGCACGCTTTCAAGGAGTGCAATCTCGCCGAAGGAACCGCCCGGCTCGAGTTCGTTTACTAGGCGTTCCTGACAATATTCATCCTCAATAATGACATGCAGCTTTCCAGAAACCACACAGTAAAATGCGTCGCCCTGATCTCCTTGAACGATGGCAGTGGCCCCTGGACGCAACCGTACAATGCGCAAACGAGAGGTCAGCACCTCCAACTCATTTTCGTCGAGCTTCGAAAACAGCGGGATCCCCTGCAGAAATGCGACAAGATCTCCTTGCGCCGGTACGCTGCCACGCGCAATCTTTCTGCCGAGCTGGACGATCCGGCGCAATGGCGAACCGCTCACCTCCACGGCATTCGATAATCCGATGGAAAGGATAACTGCCAGTACCACGACCAGGGGAAGAGTAAGAATTACAAAATAGATGCCGGTCAGCGTCTTCATGAGCACGCTACCTGCCATGAAGTCTGCCGCCAGACCGCTGAACCCCGCGAGGAGGATGCCCCAAAGCGCGGAATAGACAAAGTAGAGCCACAACAATGCCGCTGCCGACATCCCTAAAAAATACTCCTGGGCATGGTTGTCCACCGTATTACAGAATAGCCCACGCAGGAACTTCTTTCGCAGAAAACGATTGAGTGGCCGTCCGCTCGCACCGAATTCGGTAACATAGTACAGGTATTGCGTTAGATCGCTTTCCATCAGCGGTGAAATACCGAAGAGGAAAGCGAACCAACACGCCTGTCGTACAATTTCTGGAAAAGTTAAATAATAGCTAAGAACCACACCTGCGGGCATGAAGAGGAGAGGAAACAACATCCGCATCAGAAACAAACGGGATACGACTGTCGTCCCCGCGCTCACAATATCGTCAAGTCCGCATTCAAAAAAGGCTAAGCCATACCTGAACCGTAGCTGTGGTCGTAGTATTTCGCATTGGTCGTACGAAAGCGCAAAGGCCGATAACAAGTTTTTTATGGTAATCACCAACGCCAAGGTCAACCATAGGACCCCCAGCCCCCCGCCATAGGAAAGAAGCCGCTGCGGCTCCCCCGCGGTTGGCAGAACAGTGAAGGCCTGTAAGATATTTCCCCTCTGGACCGCCATCGGGAGTAACCATCCCGCCGCTCCGCAAAGAACGAGAAAAACCAGACCAGGTACCGACATCAACGCGGCTGCGAAAAATTGTAATATCGTATTGTTGAATCTACCACGGCTGGCAGTTCTGGTGGCGCTGGGGAGTACACTAGCCGCAGGCCCGTCGGCCAAAAATCCTCCGTTATTTAGTTTCTCGATGGCATCAAGCGTGTTCTGAAAATACTCAGTCCCACTCTCTTCGATCTGTTCCTGCAAAATATCGGGTAACGTCCACGTACCATCAAACATTCGAATGATGGTTGCTTCCTTTTTGGTCAGCTTGACATATGCAGCATTCGCAGCATTTTTGAGAAATAGGTGGGAGGGGCCGGCATCAATAAAGATAACCCCTGCTACGAGTCGAGGTCGCAGGGTTTCAAGGTTGAGAAGAATTCGATTGGGCGTCATGATCGATGGATAAATTCAAACAAACGATGGGACGTTGTTGCCACCTTTTTATTCATAACCTAGATTTTTCAGTGCCCGTTCATCGTCGGACCAGCCCGTGCGGACGCGTACCCAGGTCTCCAAGAAGACTTTACGTTCAAAGTTGCGCTCCATGTCCTCCCGGGCCTCTTGACCGACGCGCTTGAGCATTGCGCCCTCCTTGCCAATGACGATAGCCTTCTGGCCGGGACGTTCGACCCAGATGACTATGCCCACCCGCGCTAATCCACCTTTTTCCTCGAAATGTTCCACTTCACAGGTCAAGGCATAGGGCAGTTCCGCCCCGAGGTGGCGAATAAGCTTCTCGCGTACCAGCTCGGCGGCAAGGAAACGTAGGCTACGATCGGTAACTTGGTCTTCGGGAAATTGGGCGACCCCTTCCGGCAGCAACGGAACAATCAGACGTTCCAGGGTGTCGATATTTTCGCCACGGATCGCCGACAACGGTACGAGTTGGAAAAAATCACGCTTGGCCGAGATCTGTTGGAGGTGGGGTAGGAGTGTTGCTTTGTCCCGGATCAAGTCTATTTTATTGATGGCGAGTATGACCGGTACCCGTACCGGGTTGAGCATTTCCAACACCAAGTCATCTTCTTCGGTCCACTTGGTACCGGCAACGACCAGAACTACTACGTCTACCCCTCCTGCAGCCAGGGCGGCATTGGCGGTACGGTTGAGGTAGCGGCTCATGGCATACCTCCCTTCTCGATGCAACCCAGGGGTATCGACATAGATGGTCTGGAATTCGTCGCGCGTACGAATACCAAGGATTCGATGGCGGGTCGTCTGAGGTCGGCGGGCGGTAATGGATACCTTTTGACCCACCAGACGATTGACGAGGGTCGATTTACCTACATTGGGCCGACCGACAACAGCTACAAAACCACAACGATGTGAGATAGGATTATTGGCCATAACGCTACGGGACAGGCTAGGGAGCCGTCTACATTCTCTAATGGTGACGATGAGAAAACCGAAAATAAAACATTTTCTTTCCGGAAGCCAAAGAGCCCATCAAGTTATTTGTTTTATCTATTTTCTACAAAATTGGACAAACCCTTCGTGAGGATTTCTAATGCTTGGCGTGCTGCGTCCTGCTCGGCGCGGCGACGGGTGGGACCGGTACCCGGGGAGGGTTCCGGGAGAGCGTCCAGGAAACACTCCACCCGAAAAATTTGGTCGTGCTCAGTACCCGTAACGGATAACACCGTATAGACCGGGAGTGGCAAACGGCGGGCCTGAAGGTATTCCTGAAGGCGGCTCTTAGGGTCCTTGATCTGCTCCGGTGCGCAGAGACCGGAAAGGAAGGGCTCGATTAGGCGCAAAACTAGGGCACGACAGGCCGCCAAACCACCATCCAGATATACGGCGGCAATCACCGCCTCCAAGGTATCGGCCAGGATGGAATCGCGACGAAAACCGCCGGTTTTTATCTCACCACAGCCCAGGGTGAGATAACTCCCCAGCTCCAGACTTCGGGCAATCTGTGCCAAGGTATCGCGACGAACTAAAGTGGAGCGTAGCCGAGTTAATTCGCCTTCATTGGCCTCGGGAAAACGGTGATAGAGAGCCTCGGCGATGAGATAACCGAGCAACGCATCGCCCAGAAACTCCATTCGCTCATTGTGGGTACCGCCAGCACTACAGTGGGTAAGGGCGTGAGCCAGAAGTTCGCCGTCAGCGAAGTGATGGCCCAGTGCCCGGGCGAGAAGGGTGGGATCCCGGCTCAACGGATATCCTGATGATGAGAAAATTTTACCATGGCGTCCACATTGTAGAGAATCGGGACGCGGATCTCGTAATTCAGGTTTGCGGAAAAGCCACTATCCCGGGGCTCAAGTTTGAGGTCCTCGGGACGTATACTTCTTATGTCATTCACATCCAACTGGCGCAGAAATTGTTCCACGAGAACCTCTCTGGTTCTGCCTTCAGTGCCTGTCTTCAATGCCTCCAAGGCCTTATTTATTTTTAGGTCGTCGCCATAAACCGGTAATAGACGCATCGCGAGGAGAACAAAGAATCCCACCATCGCCATGATGACCAAGACTCCCCAAAACGTCATGCCCCGTTGCGTTGTCTGCATACTCATGGTGTCGCACCCTACAGATTGGTTGATATAACTCATTGTTTTTAACAATATCCAGCCTTCAGCGAATCACCGTACCCATCCGCTTCCAGCCAATACCGCCATTAGACAAATCCCAATTCATCCAGATAAAAAACGCTTTTCCCACCAGATTTTGCTCTGGGAGGGTGCCCCAATAGCGGCTATCCTTGCTGTTGTCGCGATTATCGCCCATAACGAAATATTGTTCGGGAGGAACCACAAAATCTCCTTCCAGAGAGAGGTGGCCGGGAGCGGTCAGGATATCATGCTCCACGGCGCCAAGCTGCTCGCGAGAATGGCTAGTCCCCGACATTGCCGCGCCGGCACCTACTCCTTGATAGATATCGATGGGGTGTGACTCCATCTGCCGGCCATTGATGGTTAGCACCTTATTATGGTAACCCACATGATCCCCGGGGAGTCCCACCACCCGCTTGATATAGTCGATACTCGGGTCTTCCGGGTAACGGAAAACTACCACATCTCCTCGTTGCGGCTCGCCGATGGAAATGATCTTCTTGTCCAGTACCGGCAAGCGAATGCCATAGGAAAATTTGTTGACCAAAATGAAGTCACCCACCAGTAAGGTAGGCATCATCGACCCTGAAGGAATGCGAAAGGGTTCTACGACGAAGGAACGCAGCAGCAATACGATCAGGATTACGGGAAAAAATGAGCGAGCCGTCTCTACCAATATTGGTTCTTGCTGGACGTGTTGCCCCTCCGGGACGGCAACGCGCCGACGCCGCGCAAAAAATAGGGCATCCCCCGCCCAAATGATCCCGGTGAGGAAGGTGGCGATAACCAAAATGGTAGGAAAATCAATATTCATTGTATCAATATACCAGTAGCAAGGTTTGTAAAGGATAAAATCTATTTCTTGCCGACCTGGAGCACGGCCAGGAAGGCCTCTTGGGGAATATGGACGGATCCGATCTGCTTCATCCGTTTTTTACCTTCCTTCTGGCGTTCCAAGAGTTTTTTCTTGCGCGTCACATCGCCGCCGTAGCACTTGGCGAGGACGTTTTTACGCATCGCCTTGACCGTACTACGAGCAATGACATGGGCGCCGATCGCCGCCTGGATGGCGACCTCGAACATTTGACGCGGAATAATCTCCTTCATTTTTTCCACCAATTCGCGGCCACGGTGATAGGCTTGGTCGCGGTGGACAATGACGGAGAGGGCATCCACCCGATCGCCGTTAATGAGGATATCGAGCCGGACCAGCAACGCTGTCTGGAAATGCTCGAAATGGTAGTCCATGGAGGCATAGCCGCGGCTGATGGACTTGAGGCGATCAAAAAAATCCAGCACCACCTCATTAAGCGGCAGATTGTAGGTCAGCGCCACTTGGTTGCCCAGGTATTGTAACCGCTGCTGGGTACCACGCTTCTCCTCGCACAGTCCGATCACCGCCCCAAGGTAAGCAGGAGGGGTGAGGAGATTGGCTTGAATGATGGGCTCACGGATCTCGGCAATGTGCCCGGGTTCGGGAAGTTTGGCCGGGTTGTCCACCCGTAGCACCTCCCCTGCAGTGGTTACCACCTCGTAGACCACGGTAGGGGCGGTGGTCACTAATTCCAGTCGATATTCGCGTTCCAACCGCTCCTGCACAATTTCCATGTGCAACAGCCCCAAAAAACCGCACCGAAAACCAAAGCCGAGGGCTACGGAGGTCTCTGGCTCATAGAACAGGGCGGCATCGTTGAGGCTAAGCTTGGCCAACGCCTCCCGGAACGACTCGTAGGCATCCGAATCCACGGGGAACAGGCCGGCGAAGACGTTGGGTTGGACCTTTTTAAAACCCGGCAGCGACCCCGCCGCGGAACGGTCGGCATCGGTTAGGGTATCGCCCACCGGTGCGCCATGGATCTCCTTGATGCCGGCGATGACAAATCCAACCTCTCCCACCCCGAGGCCGTCGGTAGAAAGCCGCTTGGGGGTAAAGACACCCACATTTTCGACCTGGTAGGCGCGCCCACTGGACATCACTCGAATCTTTTGACGGGGAGTCAGGCAACCATTGACGACCCGTACCAGAGAGATTACGCCGACATAGTTATCGAACCATGAGTCAATAATCAGGGCTTGGAGGGGGGCTGCGGGGTCACCAAGGGGAGCGGGAAGTCGGGTGATGAGCTGCTCCAGTAACGCATCCACGCCCAGGCCGGTCTTAGCGCTCACCTGCACCGCGTCGGTAGCCTCAATGCCGATGATCTCTTCGATCTCTTTGATCACCCGTTCGGGGTCGGCGTTGGGGAGGTCCATCTTGTTGAGGACCGGCACTACCTCTAGACCCTGCTCAATGGCCGTATAGCAATTGGCAACGCTCTGGGCCTCCACACCCTGGGCAGCATCGACCACCAGCAATGCCCCTTCGCAGGCGGCCAGTGAACGCGAAACCTCATAGGAGAAGTCGACATGGCCGGGGGTATCGATCAGATTTAGCTGATAGGTATGACCATCCTCACCTTGGTAGTGAAGGGATACGGCCTGGGCCTTGATGGTAATACCCCGTTCCCGCTCCAGATCCATGGAGTCGAGTACCTGGGCCGACATCTCGCGTTGCGTCAAGCCTCCACAATGTTCGATAAAACGATCGGCAAGGGTGGACTTACCGTGATCGATGTGGGCGATGATAGAAAAGTTGCGAATGTACTTCTGGTCGAACACGAAATTCTAATCCTACGGCCGGGGCGGAGGGGAGAACACGACAGGAGACGGAATATACCCGAATCCGGTGCCTGTCGAAACCGTGCCGCCTGCCACTGCTCGACTCTATCCTATATTATCATGGTTCCTATAGGGCAACACCCATTCCTCACCCTTGGAAACCAGGCCGTTGCGCAGCAAAATTCTCATTTAAATTGTTATTCACGTTGCTGAATATCCTGCACCGTCTTTTTCCGTCGATCCAATTCATGCAAAATTCCCATAAAATCAAGCATGGTCCTCTGCTTCCTGGACGATAAAGAAAGAAAGGTATCAAGTAGTGCTCGCTGATCTTTCGGTAGGGAGGAATCCCCAAGACCATAAAGGGGGGAGTCCACACCCGAGGAGGAGAAAACCATATCACCTCGTCCCGTCGCCAACCATTCAAACCGTACGTCGAGCACTATCGCCAGTTTAATTAAATTTTCCATGTTGGGGCGTGCGCTGTTTCGCTCTGCCGGAGGCAGCTCCCAACTAATGCAAGCAGAGGGACTAACGACAAGCAACCGGGAAAGATCAGTTTTACCTATCCCCAGTAACTCGCGCGCTTTTTGTATACGTTCGTAGAGTTCCATAGCCGGTATCGACCATTTTCAAAAAATTCATAGGAAATTATGGGTCTGTTGAATCAGTTACTGTTGGAATTTTCTGCCGGTAGCTACGGATCTGGGTACGCATTTTTTCGTAGCGCTGTAACGACCACGGAACAAAGATGCCGAGCATTCCCCCCACGAAAGCCCCCATGATCATCATCAACGCTCGTTTGGGACGTTCCTTCTGATCCGGCACGGTCGCAGGATCGATGACCTTGTAGGTATAGCGGCCGGCAGTATTGGCAACCATGTTTTTCCTGACCTGAACCTCCATGAGCTGCTGAATGGTTTGTTGTGTTTCTACGATACTCGTCTTGCGTAGCTCCGTCTCCAGAAAGGCAATGCTGCGTTGTGCGTCCTCGATAGCGTCACGACGCCTGATGAGATCCGCTTCTTTTACAATATCATTTGCCCACGTAGCGGCAATCTCGGGGTCTTTCCAGTCGATACTCAAGGTGATCAGACCGGTTTTTTTATCCTCATTCACTTTGCATATCGATTTCGAAAATAACCGATAGGCCGCACCCTGGGTCGGCTTTTTATCCGACTTCCAGGTCTTGATTTTCTCATCCCAGCTATTTGAAAAAAGTACCGGCAACAGATTTTTCTTTTTGATAAACGACTCAATCAGGGCGCGGGAGGTCAGAACCGCAATCGCATCTCCCCTTTCCCCGGAGAAACCTCCGAGGCCGGCAAAGGAGGCTATCCCTCCCAACCCTCCCAGTCCTCCTCCCACGCCGGTTTTATCCATAGTGATGATGGACAACAAAATCTCGCTTTTATATATAGGCGTCGATAGGAGGGCGAGGGCGAGGGCGATCGTAAGACAGCCCACGAAGATGTCCACGGCAAGACGCTTTCGCATCATCACCGTATTCCACAGCGCCAGCAGTGCCGGCAGGATACTTTCCTCGTCAGGGGCATCCTCGCGATCAGCAGTGTATTCCTGAGCAGATACCTTTGGGGCCTGTACCGGGTCGGTGTCGTCAACATCCCGCACAGTCGCATTCCCCGAGGACAACGATACTGCCCCTTCTACAAGAGAATTGTCTGTCATCCGGGTATCCACCTAAAGCGCGCCTACCGTCTTCATTGCCGCTGCCGACAACGCGATCTGGTACATGATCTTGGTAATCTCAGACCAGAAGGACAGCGACCGTATGCGTTCAGCCTCAAGCGGCACTACAATGGTATCTCCGGGTTGGATGGTCCGACGCTCACCAACCGGTAACCATCCAAAAAAGCGGCCGGCATCATTGGCCACAACGTTACCGCTCGCCTGAACAATGAAGATCTCTCCCTTGTCGGCCTTTGAGGTCATCCCGCCACTCTTGCTGATATAGTCATCACGGTCCAATCCTTCCTCGTAAAGGAAAGAAGTAGGATGATGCACCTCACCGATGACGGTAATCTCCTGAGTATCTCGCGGCACCATCAGGCGATCCCCGCCTTTGAGGACAACGTCCAATTCAGCGTAACGTCTTTCATTTACCCCGGCAATTTGGGGACCCGCAAATAGCGTTGGGAGGTCAATTACCAATCGACCGACTGCCTTGGTGTTACGCAGTTGCTGTGCGAGTTGCCGAGCAATGAGAACGGACTGCTGCTGCTGTGCTCCCTCCCCAGCGGTCGGATTTTCGGTTCTCACAAGCTGGGCGGCGGCAATGTCTTGCTCCATCCGGGTTGCCAAAGCGTCAATCTGTTCCTGTTCACGTTCTTTCAGTTTTTTCCGGACGAATACGGCCCCTTGAGGGAAAGCATTGGCGGTAAGGCCACCAGCGCGGCGTAACAAGCTGCTCAAGGTTTCACCACGACTAATCGAATAAATCCCTGGGAAGTTGACTTCACCTTTTACCTCCACCGTTTCCTGTTCGCCCCATTTGGGAATGGGGCGAATAGCGAGTCGGTCATAGGGTTTGAGCAATATATCTGCATTCTGATTACCATTGAGGATAGCAGCCAAGTCGACATTGAGGTGGTCGGTCTCCCGGGAGATGGCGTTTACGACCGCATAGCGGGTAATCTCAGCAGTCAGCGTATAGGCAGAATCGCTTAAATTAACTACCCGGAGTAAATCGCTTACCCGCATCCCATGATTCAAGGGATAGCTGCCTGGATTGAGCACTGACCCACTCACCTCAACGATTGGGGCCTCTTCGTTGGTCAGTGCTTGGCGGCGAAGTTCAGTCAGCAAAGGATTCAGAAATACCGCACGGTCTTCGGTGAGACTAAAAAGATGGACTTGATCACGGGGATTCAAGGGCAGATCCGCGCTACCGCCTGGTGCGGCCATGGCCTCCCGCAGCCCCGTAGAAAGGACTTCAATGTGTTGTCCTTTATCTATTTCGCGACGGATGACCGCAAAATCCAGTTCGACATCAGGCAGGGTACCACCCGCTGCGGCGACTAGCTCCATCAGCCGCATACCCCGAGTCAGGGGATAAGTGCTGGGATAGCGAACCTGGCCTTGAATGGTTACCACCGGTTCGGTTTGATTACGCGTCTGCTGGCGCAGTTGGGTAATGAGAGGGGACAACAGATCCGCGCGATTCTCGTCTAGGCCAAATACACGTACCTCGTCCGCAGGGGCAAGCTCAATATTGTGAGTAGATTTGGGATGGGCCAAAGCCTGCCCCAAATCCACCGTCAGTGCTTCCATATGCCGATCCGGCAGCTCTCGACGTACTACGACGTAGCTGGTATCCGGTCTGGGAAGTAGTTCCTTCGCCGATCGAATCAGGTCGGTTAGACGCATACCTCGGTGCCACTGCACTTGGCCGGGGCGATGAACATGCCCCGTCAAGGTCACTGTTCCATCAAAGCGATCCAGGACGGAGTAGACCCGCACCACATCGCCATTTTTGACCGGTGTTGCCATTGCCTTCGGTGTCCGCAGGTCGAGGTTAAGGACGGTATGGTCCTGCCCCTCGTGAATGCGTTCTAGTTGACCGCCTTGGAGGTAGGCGCCAGGCAATGCCCCGCCGGCGAGTCTTATCGCATCGGCAATGTCTTTTTCTCCCTTCAGTTCGTAGATGGCAGGTCGATTCACTGCCCCAGCAACACCTACCGTTGTACCGATAGTCGGGATAAAGAGGACATCACCCGGCGCCAGCCGTACATCGCCACTGGTATCCCCCCGCAGAAGTAGATCGTAAAGATCCAAAATGGCTACGGTCTTCCCATTGCGCTTGAGCTGAATATTGCGCAGGGATCCGATAGGTTTAACCCCGCCACTCAACAGAAGGGCATTGGTCAGGGTAGAGAGTGAGCTGATGGTATAAGAACCGGGTTGTTGGGCCTCGCCCAAAACCAGAACCCGGATAGAACGCAAGGGTCCCATCGTGACGTTGGCAGTATTACCGCGTGTCTGATGAGCGACACGATCCATCAAATTCTCACGCACCTCGGAAAATTTCATACCTGCCACCGAGATCGGACCTATGGCAGGGAAGCTAATCTCCCCATCCCGAGATACGATCAAGGAGTAGGTCTGGTTATCCTTACCGAAAAGCTGGACCTGGATGGTATCCCCCGGTCCGATAACGTAGTCGGTCGGCACCGGGATATCGGTGGCCGGCGCAAAAGTGGTGGGAGTACCGGCAAAGAGGTCGTAGCCGAACTGTTTTAATTTTTCTGGTTCCGCTTGTGGTTTTTGTTCCTTTACGTCAGGGGCACGTTTGGGCGCTTCCGCCTCCTTTTCGATGGGAGAGGATTTCGACGAATCCAGAGATCTCGGTATCACCACGGGCGGAGTAATCTCTGGTTGAGATGGTGGAGATGGTGGAGACCCAGATGGGTAGATCCCCGTTGACTGAGATGATTGAGACCCTGAGGTGGAAATCCCCTTCTGTTGTAAGGCAGCCGTAGCAGCAGTTTGCTGCTCGGGAGAAAGCTGATTGAACAGCTCTCGCTGCTCAGGCGTTAGAGTTAAGGCTTGAACCGCGACAGGCACCGCAAGGATGGCAAGATAAAGGGTGACCAGACAAACAAGCCACCATGGCCCTCGGTAGGTTGTATAGTGGTTTCTACTTACTTTCACTAGGTTGCACCCTCAATTCGTGCTAGTTTTCTTTACTATGGCTCAGTATGTCACGCAACGCTATCCTCTGTCATGACTGATATGAGGCTTAGGTCGCCGCCAGTTAAGTTGAAAAGAAACCATTGTTTCAAAAAGAGAATAATTTACGCAGTAAGGTGATAAGCGAATGGGATCTAATAGTTATGTTGACTCTCTGGCATTGATCCAAGAGTTCTTCGAGACTTCGGTCGGTAACCCTACGCCATGGTAGGACGTTTGGCGGTTGGCTTGGTTGCCGGCTTATTGATAGGTGGCGCTTGGGCGAGAGGTACGGATACGCCGATGCACGAACCGCTGATCCGGGTGGTCAACCGAGCCGCTACGGCGGACCCGGATGCCCTGGTAGAGCTGGCGAGTCGTTTCGAGCACGGATTTGGAGTTAAGGTCAACCCCGAACGTTCCCATCAAGTCTATTGTCAAGCGGCACGCCTGGGGTCGGTTCGGGCGCAGTTGGCCTTGGCTCGGATGTATCTGGAAGGAAACGGGGCGGATCGGAACCGGGATCACGCCGCTGCTTGGCTGGCTCGGGCGACGGAGGCCGGAGACCCCGTGGCTGCAGCCATCCTCCACACCATGCCGCCCCCTAAATCCGGCGCGCTATGTGATTCCGGTCCTCCGGTACGAGGATTGCAACCCCCTCCCCCCGGCAACCCCAAAGATCGGGCCACTATTCGGGCCTGGATCTATACCTTGGCCCCGGATTACGGTCTCGATCCGAGGCTGGTATTGACCATTGCCGCCATCGAATCCAATTTCAATCCCAAAGCACGGTCATCCAAAGATGCTCGGGGAGTGATGCAGCTAATCCCTGAAACTGCCGAGCGTTTCGGTGTGCGCGATATCGCTGATCCGGTTGAAAATCTGAAAGGAGGTATGGCCTACCTACGTTGGTTGATGGCCTACTTCCGGGGGAATGTGCGCCTCGTTGCCGCCGCCTACAACGCTGGTGAGGGGGCGGTGGAAAAATATGCCGGTGTGCCGCCTTATGCCGAGACCCAGACCTATGTGGAACGGGTGGTCCGTCGCTATCCTCGCCCGGTCCACCCCTATCGTCCCGATGTGACCAAACCTTCCTCCCTGATAGCGGCCTTGCCGCGGCTGGAAAACCACGGCGGTTGATTTGTCGGTCAGTCTATGAATTCAAACAAACGCACCACCTTGACCACACCGGAGACCCCACGTGCTGCTTCGGTAGATTGATCAGCCTCGGAACGGCTCACCAATCCCATCAGAAAGACCACACCGCTTTCGGTCACGATCTTCACGTGGTTGGCGTCTACATACCGGTTGCCCGATATCTCCCCCTTAACCCGAGCAGTGATAATGGTATCGGAGCTACGGGTCGTCATTGAGGAAGGCGGACCGATCGTCATCTCGTTGTACACCAGTCGTACGCGGGGTACCTCCCGTACCAGGGTCTCGGCACGGTAGCGCAGGATGGTGGTGGGCGCTTCGCCGGAGAGCAGTACGACGGAATTAAAGCTGGTGATATTGATATGGGTCTCGTTACGTAGCCGAGGATCGCTATCCAGGGCCTTGTGGGCATCCAATTCGATACCTTCGTCGTAGAGCATGGTCCCAGCGCTACGTCGGTCGTCCGCAACAATGGCACCGGTAGCGACACCACCGACGAACAAGAGGGGGGCGGCACAACCGGTAAGCAGCGACGACGAAAGCAGGGCGAAAAACAGGGATGCAGATTTCATTTAGTCAGGTCTCCAGTTCGGGGCGGAGTATACAGGTGCATATCTATATTTCAACCTTGTCGGTTTGCCGGTAGCCTCAAAGCCCGCCCAGGCATAGATATTTAATTTCCAGATATTCGTCGATTCCATATTTGGAGCCTTCGCGGCCGAAACCGGATTCCTTGACTCCGCCGAAAGGCGCAACCTCGGTAGAGATGAGCCCCTGATTGACGCCGACTATGCCATATTCAAGCGCCTCGGCTACACGCCAGACGCGACCAAAATCGCGCGCATAAAAATAGGCCGCGAGACCGGAAGGTGTATCATTGGCCATGAGAATGGCTTCCGCCTCGGTCCGAAAACGCAATAAGGGGGCGACCGGACCAAAAATTTCTTCACGGACGCAGTCCATCTGCTCATTTACTTCGGTCAACACGGTGGGTTCGTAAAAGGTTCGACCCAAGACGTGCCGCCTGCCGCCGCATATCGCCTTGGCGCCTTTAGCCAAGGCGTCTCTCACGAGAAATTCCACCTTATTAAGGGCTGCTTCGTTGATCAAGGGACCTTGCTGATTATCCTCTACTCCTGGCCCGACCTTGAGTTTCCGTACCGCAGCTGCGAACCGCAGGGCAAACTCATCGTAGATACCGTCCTGGATCAGAAAACGATTGGCACATACGCAGGTTTGCCCGCTGTTTCGATACTTGGAGGCCAAGGCCCCTTCCACCGCAGCGTCTAGATCGGCATCATCAAAAATGATGAAGGGCGCATTTCCACCCAATTCCAGGCTGACCCGTTTTACGGTAGCCGCACAATCGGCCATCAACCGTTTACCTACCGCGGTCGAGCCGGTAAAAGAGAGCTTGCGTACCGCTGGGCTCTGCGTAAGTATACGTCCGACCACTGCGGGGTGATTCGTGGTGACGAGGTTCAACACCCCTGGAGGAAATTCGGCACGTTCCGCCAATTCCGCTAGCGCCAGGGCGGTCAGCGGGGTATCTCCGGCGGGTTTGGCAACGACCGTACAACCTGCCGCCAGCGCTGCACCGGCCTTGCGCGTCAACATCGCAAGTGGAAAATTCCACGGCGTGATCAATGCGACCACACCCACCGCCTGCTTAATGGTCAGAATCCGGCGATCCGGGGCAGGTGAAGGGATCACATCGCCGTAAACACGTTTGCCTTCCTCGGCAAACCATTGTAAAAATCCTGCGCCATAATTCACCTCACCCCGGGCTTCACTCAGGGGTTTTCCCTGCTCCAGCGTCATCAGGCGTGCCAGATCTTCACGATGCTCAAGGAGCAAATCATGCCAGCGCATCAGAATCGATGCCCGTGCGGCAGCGGTTTTTCCTCGCCATGCGGGCAAGGCTGCTTCCGCTGCCGCAATCGCCCGCAGGGTATCGGACTCCCCCATATCGGGAACTTCACCCAAAACGATGCCGTCAGCAGGATTGGTGATGGGATAGCGTACCCCCGAATCGGCTTCCGTCCACTGACCGGCAATATAAGCCCTAGTTTTTAATAGACCATCATCTTTCAGTATCATATTTTGATCTCGGGAAAGGGGTCGATATGCAACCATGACACTGCAATAAGAGGGTACCACCATGATCGAAGTAGTGCAGAGCGATATTACGCAATTAGCGGTGGACGCTATCGTCAACGCCGCCAACCATACCTTGCTGGGCGGAGGAGGAGTGGATGGCGCCATTCACCGCGCGGCAGGGCCAAAATTATTGGAAGCATGTCGATTTTTGGGGGGCTGTCCCACGGGCGAGGCACGGATTACCCCCGGTTTTAATCTGCCGGCAAAGTGGGTGATCCATACGGTGGGACCAGTATGGGAAGGAGGACAGACGGGCGAACCAGCACTTTTGGCGGCGTGTTATCGCAATAGTCTGCTGTTGGCCCTGACCCATGGGATCCGCACCATCGCCTTTCCTTCCATCAGTACCGGTGTCTATGGCTACCCCAAGCCCGAGGCGGCGATGGTTTCCATGGAGGTAATGCGGGCCTACGAAGACCGCTTCGAACATATCATCGCCTGCTGTTTTTCTACGGCCGACGCAGAGCACTACCAGCGTTTGTCTGAAGGGGTAGGTCAGGGTGATCGATGTCATCATACTAATGCTATGTAGATAGATAGTATTACCCAATGGATGACACCATCTATCTATAGTGGAATCTCAACGCGGTCGGCGTAAATCGAGCGTGTGCGGATACTCTCCGATCAGATCTTCCACGGGGGGAGACATGGGACCAATGCGCGTATCGTCCGACAGAAAACGGGATAATGTCTTGACCCACGGCCATGGGGTAAAGCTGCCTGGGCTATGTCCGGAAGTCGAAAAGCGGCTGTGTCGGCGGGCTTCGGCTTCGTTGGCATTGACCGGGAAGGTATCGTAATTGCGTCCGCCCGGATGCATGACCTGATAGGTGCATCCAGCAATTGCCCTTCCGTTCCAGAGATCAATTAGGTCGAAAACCAAAGGAGCATGTACGCCAATGGTCGGATGCAGGGCCGACGGCGGTTGCCAAGCCCGATAGCGGACACCCGCGACATATTCGCCATGTCCGCCGGTACTCCGTAACGGAGTCCGGCGCCCATTGCAAGCCAAAGCATAGCGGCCCTCGGTCAAACCGGTAAGCTTGACCTGGAGGCGTTCCACGGAAGAATCAACGAAACGAGCGGTACCCTGCCGCGTCGTCTCTTCACCCAATACCAACCAGGGCTCAATCGCGGCACGCAACTCCAATTCGATATGATTGAATTGCAGGCTGCCCAGGCGCGGAAAACGGAACTCCAGGAAGGGACCAAACCACTCCAGCTGAAACGGATAGCCAGCGGCGTTCAGATCCTCCACCACCGCTTTCAGGTCGTCCCAGAGGTAATGCGGCAGCATCCACTGATCGTGCAATGCCGTCCCCCAGCGTACCAGCGGCCGCTGATAAGGCTGCGCCCAGCAACGTGCGACCAAGGCACGCAATAATAGCATCTGGGTGAGTGACATCCGGGCATGGGGCGGCATCTCGAAGGCACGGAATTCGATCAATCCCTGCCGTCCCGAGGCACTGTCTGGGGAATACAATTTATCAATGCAAAATTCGGCACGATGGGTATTGCCGGTGAGGTCGGTGAGCAGATGCCGAAATAGCCGATCCACTAACCAAGGTTGGTTGAGATCATGTGACGGTACCTGACTGAGGGCGATTTCCAATTCGTAGAGAAGTTCCGGCCGCCCCTCATCCACGCGCGGGGCCTGGCTGGTGGGACCGACGAACAGCCCCGAGAAGAGATACGACAGGCTCGGGTGATGTTGCCAATAGGTAATTAGGCTACCCAACAGGTCCGGCCGACGCAAAAAGGGGCTATCCGCCGGAGTGGCACCACCCAGCGTAACGTGATTGCCGCCGCCGGTACCGGTATGGCGACCATCGAGCATAAATTTTTCGGTACCCAACCGCGACTGCCGCGCCTCCTCGTATAGGATTACCGTATTCGCCACCAACTCGTCCCAAGTAAGGGCGGGGTGGATGTTGACTTCAATAACGCCGGGATCGGGGGTGACCAGAAGCCTTTCCAGCCGCCCATCACTGGGCGGGGCATAGCCTTCCACTACTACCGGTAGTGATAGCGTGGCCGCGGTCTGCTCAACGGCGGCAATCAATTCCAACGCCGGTTCAAGACGCGACAAGGGCGGCAAAAAGATATGCAGGCAGCCGCCGCGAACCTCGACGCAGACCGCCGTATGCGGCACCTCGACGGGACGATGCGGACGGTCCATCACGGCTTGGGGATGTATTTCGGGATGCTGCTCGTCAGTATGCTTGAAACTACGGTAACGGGCCGCTACCTCACCGTGGAAATCAGCCAGTGGGACCCGAGGGGAAAAGGGATCAATCTCCGTTTCCAATTCACGTTCTTCCTCTTCCACCCATGGTAGTGAACCAATCGGCAGCCGCAGCCCCATCGGCGAATCGCCGGGTACTAGGTACAAACGGGTACGACGAAACGCCCACGAGGAAGATTTCCAACGTCCAGACAACTCCTCCCAGGCCAGCGGCAGACAATATCCAACGGGATTGTCTAGGCCGCGAGAAAGTTTATCGGCAAGTGTACGGCGTTCCAACGCATCGCGGAGATCAGCATTCCCCAGGTCAAGATTTTCCGGGACCTCGGCCTCTTTCAGTAAATGGTGGAGGGCATCCTCATAGGCGGGGGCGACATAACCTGCCGCAAGACCGAGATAATTGGCTAAGTGTTCGCTGAAACGCCGCGCATCGTCAATGCCGTGCCCGTAATCGCGGTGGGCGGCGGCCAGCCATTGCTCGTCGCGCCAGACCGGTACGCCGTCTTTGCGCCAATAGAGCCCCAATGCCCAACGCGGTAGCGGTTCCCCCGGATACCATTTTCCCTGCGCAGTATGCAACAGGCCCTGCGGGGCAAAACATTGCTTGAGACGCCGGACCAAAACTTCCGCCCGTTCGCGTTTGTGCGTACCCAATGCAGCGGTGGTCCATTCTTCGGCATCCATGTCATCAATGGAAACGAAAGTAGGCTCACCCCCTTGGGTCAGGCGTACATCCCTCTGCATCAATTGTTCATCCACCAACCGACCAAGGGCCTGAATATGGGACCACTGCTCATCGCTATAGGGCTTGGTAACCCGGGGGTCTTCCTTAAAACGAGTAACCATATTGCTGTAACTGAAATCAACCTGGCACGGGTCGGTATAACCGTCAATGGGCGCGGCGCTGCTGGGATGCGGTGTACAGGCCAGCGGGATATGGCCCTCACCAGCAAATAGTCCAGAGGTCGGATCCAACCCAATCCATCCCGCCCCCGGAATATAGACCTCAGCCCAGGCGTGGAGGTCAGTGAAATCCCGCTCCGGTCCGGACGGACCATCCAGGGATTTCTCGTCGGCGGTAAGCTGGATCAAATACCCGGACACAAATCGTGCAGCCAAGCCTAACCGTCGTAAAACCTGAACCAACAGCCAGCCGGTATCACGACAGGAGCCGCTCTCTTTGGCTAAGGTCTCCTCGCAGGCCTGAACCCCGGGCTCTAAACGGATCGTGTAGCCGACCCGCTGATGTACCTGCCGGTTCAACTCCACCAAGAAGTCGACGGTGTTTTCCCCACTACGCTTGATTTCCGTCATCAATGTCTGTAAGCGTGGCCCGGCCGATTCCGCCTCCAGATAAGGGGCGAGTTCCTTTTTCAAGGCTTCGGGGTATTCGAAAGGCCAGGGTTTGGCGTAGTCCTCGACAAAAAAGTCAAAGGGGTTAATCACCGTCATGTCAGCGATTACCTCCACATCGACCCGCAGCTCCCGAGCCTTCTCCAGAAACACCAACCGCGCCAACCAATTACCGAATGGATCCTGCTGCCAGTTGATAAAGTGCTGTTCCGGCCAAACCTTCAGCGTATAGGCCAAGATCGGGGTGCGGCTATGCACCGCGGGACGTAGGCGAATCACATGGGGGCTCAAGTTAACCGGACGGTCAAATTGATAACGGGTAAGGTGGCGCAGGGCAACGTGGATCGACATAACGTGGACAGTCCTCAAGCGGGAAAGGCAAAAACACTACAAAAAATAAAAATCTTAAAAAATCTTTCTTTTAATTACAAAAAAAGATTCTAGTCCGGGCATTTCGATAAAGGGTCTTCCCACTCAAAACGAGGGAGCATCGCCAGTGCTTGCAATAGCCCTTTACTCCATGCGTCGGAAATCTCCCGGGAAAAGGGGTCATCCTCACTCATCACCATCTTGCGCGGCTGGGTCAACGTATCCCGCTGATAAATCAACAACTCGACCGGTGGACCGACGGTCACATTACTTCGTATCGTCGAATTCATCGAAACCAACGCAACTCGGGCCGCTCGTTCCAGAGAAACATCGCGTTTGATGACCCGGTCCAGAATAGGTTTGCCGTATTTTATCTCACCGATCTGAAGGAAGGGATGCTCATCCGATTCGTGGATATAATTGCCCTGTGGGTAGATGAAGAGGGTTTCGGGTGGAGCGGTTCCGACCTGCCCACCTAAAATGAAGGATGCTTCAAAATTAGTATTGGCCGTATCGCGAACCGCCTGACTTCGTTGGATCGAAGTACTCACCATCCCCACATAATCACTCGCCTCCAGTACGCTGGGGACCGTCAACAGATTGGGCACCAATCCCTGTTTTATATCGTTATTCATTCTTTTCACTACTGCCTGGGTAGTGGCGAGATTTCCCGCTGACAGTAGAATGAGAACACGGTCCCCCTCCCAAATGAAGGAATGCATCTTGGAGTAGCAGCCTATATTGTCCGTGCCGGCGTTGGTGCGCGAATCGGAACAGAAGACAAGGCCCGGATTGACATTAATGGCAAGACAATAAGTCATTTATAGTGCCCTCGACTGGTGGTGAGGAACGAATCCAAGGTAATGGTGGTTATAACCGTTCCCCTCCTCCAACGGAAGGGCGGCAAAACTGGGATAGGGAATGCTCACAAAGTCAGGAACCTCACTCATGATGACCAGCCATTCTCCCATCAGTTTCGGAACGCCAACGCTCGACGAGTTCCTGGAGGTGTGCCGATAATTCGGTTTTGTCCGTATTTGGTTGATATTCAAACCGATAATGAGTCTGCACGAGTGCCCTCGCTGTTTCGGTAAAATAGGAACATCCCTCTCTTTCCAAGCGCTGCAACCAGTGGTGTGGAGTCTCGCCGATGGGACGCAGGTAGCCCGCCCGTGCAAATCCCGCCTCCATCTGGAAATACGCCGAAGTTTTCGCCTGCAGGTCGCTCTTGCGCTTCACTACTGTCCCCGAAATTCGCGGGCGGCGGAACAACCGCCAATAGAGCCAACCGCAAACAAACAATACCCCACCAAGCTGCCAATAGTAAAAATCAGCCGCATTTCCAGCCCGCCATTTGCTGCAGTGGTACCATTGCCACGAAAACCAATCAATAATGGGTTCCAGGGAATTACGCTGATCCGCCTCGGCCTCTACCCAAGTACCGGGCGTGGTATCCACATCCTGCCACACCCCATCGACATAGGCCTGCGCCCAGGCATGGGCGTGGCGATAGCGCGCGACATACTGATGCTCGGCTGCGACAAACTCGTGAACGGAATAACCGGTAATATACCGTGCGGGCACACCGAAACTTCGGAGCAGCAGCGTAGTCGCTGTCGCAAAATATTCGCAATGCCCGCTCCGTGATTCCGTTAGGAAATTTCTCAAGTCTTTACCGCCCGGGTTGTTTCCTAAATAAAGACTATACTGGAAATTATCACCAAAAAAACGACGCACACCTTGGATAATATCGGCAGTGGATGATGAAGGTAGGAGTATCTGATTTCTCACTTGAGCAAAGAGGGGGGCGAGTGATTTTGGAACCTCACTATCGAGCACGGTTGGTGACAGGCGCAATATTTTCTGCGGTGTATAGGTTACTCGCAACCTCAGCAGCGGCGCGGCTTCTGCGATTTTTACCGCACCAAGCGGGTTCACCGATACTGTCCCCGAAATCAGACCGACGATCGAATGAGTCGCGGGGGGAAGTGCTATGAGTGCACGGCCATTATCACTATAACCACTCAACCAAATCTCCGCGAGGGGTTCGGTATTCTCCCCTAGAATAAAATTCCCCTCAACATCGGAGACACGAACCGGTCGGAAGGCATCATTATGGGCACGCCAGGTAGTACCATCGAAGTAAGTATACCCCGCATCCACGAGGAGCAACGGTCCGGTAAGTGGTCGATCGGAGCGTACACGCCACACGATGGCATCGGAGAGCTTGATATGTCCGACATCGCCGATACGTGTTCGGGTACGGTAGGGGTCCGACGCGGGTGCAGACAACCACTCGATAAAGAAGTCCTCAAGCACGGACTGGAGATGGTGAAGTCCGCTCGATAGTACGATACCCATCCCCAAAGAGATGGCCGCCAAGGCCCCCCAGATCAGGAGGGAGCAGTTGCGTGGACGTATGGCGAAGAGTGCGTAGGCAATGATGACCACGATACTGGGCAGGAAAAAGACCTGACGGGTCGTTGCGACACTTGCCGCGAGCAGAATCAACGCGAAGTAAGGGTAACCGAGATCAATCGGTCGATCGGCCGCCGGCAACGGACTACGACGTAGCGAGTAGAACAGGTTACGCATGTGCAGATGGCCTGCCGCCGAGACCAACTGGGCAAACAGCACCGGTAGGGTAGTTACGGGTAACCACACGACCGCACGCAGCAACCCTGCCGTCAGACCAGCGGTCGCGATGAAATAGAGTACGGCGCCGACGGAAAGCAGCGTAGCAAGGTCAGATACACGGTTGAGGTCGGCATTGTCGAAGGTACGCTGGAGTCGTGCGAATGACAGGGATTCCAACGCGATGCCAAGCAGTACGCCGAGCCAGAATAGGTCCGCGCATCTACCCCACAATGCAAATGCCAGTCCAAGCAGTAAGGGTGGTAACTTCATCAGGCAACTTCAGCGGATTCAACCTTGGAGTACAACAGACCAACCAACTGACTAATATACGATATTCACGTTCTCTGGTCCCAACAGGCGGCGCAGATGGGCGATCAGGTCGTCGGTCGGATGACAGTACCAATTCCGACCCAAGACCAATACAGCGCAGGCATAGCGGTTGTTGTAATCCACTCGTACCATACACCGCCCCCCCTGGAAGGGGGTCAGGATCTCGGCGAGTTGCGGTACCAACCCATTGCCGGCATGGGCCACCCGCAGGGTAATGGCCTTAGCGAAGAGTTCGCGGGCCTGGTCCATATCCCAAAGACGTTCGGCGGACATCCGCAACCCACCCGAATAGTCGTCAACCGAGACCGGTCCCTCCACCACCAGCAAACGGTCCTTGCCCAACAGATCGCGGTATTGCAGATAGGCATCGTTAAACACGGCCACTTCCACTCGTGCTGTGCGGTCATCAAGGACGACAAAGGCCATGCGCCCGCCCCGTTTGCTCTGCAAGACGCGCAATCCCAACACCAGTCCCGCTACTACCGCCGGTTTATCCTTATTGGTGGGGCGCAGGTCCGCTAGGTGGTCGGTGATGATGTGGGCGAGCTCCGGGACATATTCCTCAATCGGATGACCGGTCAGGTAGAGCCCCAAGGTCTCCTTTTCCCCGGCCAACCGGGTGCGAACCTCCCAATCCGGCACCGCCTCGTAGCGTTCGGTCGCGGTGACAACCGCCGCCGGAGTGGCTCCGAAAAGGTCGACCTGACCCAGGGAGGCATCGCGTAGATAGCGCTCCGCCGCTTGGGAGGCCCGCTCCAGGGTGTTCATTAGGGTCGCACGCCCCGGCCCCAGGCTGTCGAGTGCCCCAGCCCGGATCAAGGCTTCGAGTACCCGGCGGTTGGCCTTGCGTGGGTCGATGCGCCGATAGAAATCGAACAGGTCGAGAAACTTCCCTTGGGCACGACGGCTTTCGAGGATCCCAGCGATCGCCCCTTCCCCCGCGCCCTTTACCGCCCCCAGACCATAGACGATGGTCTTTTCGTCGCGTACTGTGAAGCGAAAATCACTGTGGCTCACGTCCGGCGAGACCACGGCCAGTTTCATCGCCCGACATTCGTCGATCAGGGTCACGACCTTGTCAGTATTGTCCATATCCGCCGACAGCACCGCTGCCATAAATTCCGCGGGATAATGAGTCTTGAGCCAAGCAGTTTGATAAGAAACCAAAGCGTAGGCCGCACTGTGGCTCTTGTTGAATCCATACCCGGCGAATTTCTCCATCAAATCGAAGATATAAGATGCCGTCTCGGCGGCCGCCCCACGTGCCTTGGCCCCCTCCACGAAAATGGTGCGCTGCTTGGCCATCTCCTCCGGCTTTTTCTTGCCCATCGCCCGCCGCAATAAGTCCGCTCCGCCCAAGGTATAGCCGGCCAAGACCTGGGCGATCTGCATTACCTGTTCCTGGTAGAGAATGATCCCATAGGTAGGTTTAAGGACAGGTTCCAGCGCCGGATGTGGATAAGCTACCGAGGCGCGGCCGTGTTTGCGGTCGATAAAATCGTCCACCATTCCCGATTGTAATGGGCCGGGACGAAACAGCGCCACCAACGCGATAATTTCCTCGAAACAATCCGGTTGCAGCCGCTTGATGAGGTCCTTCATCCCCCGCGATTCCAGCTGAAACACTGCCGTGGTCTTGGTCTCCTTGAGTAGTTCAAAACTCTTGCGGTCGTCCAGGGGAATCAGGGAGATATCCAGTGGTGGCTCACCAGTAATCTGATGGCGGCGGTTGATATCCTTGACCGCCCAATCAATGATGGTCAGGGTGCGTAGGCCGAGAAAGTCGAATTTGACCAGCCCGGCCTGTTCCACATCGTCCTTATCGAATTGGGTGACCAGCCCGGCGCCACCCGGTTCACAATAGAGGGGCGCGAAATCGGTGAGCTGGGAGGGTGCGATAACCACGCCACCGGCATGCTTGCCGACATTACGCACCATCCCTTCCAGCTTACGCGCTAAGTCGATGAGGGTACGGACCTCGTCTTCCTGTTCGTAGCGTTTACGGAGTGCATCTTCCTGGGCCAGTGCCTTCTCCAGGGTCATCTCCAATTCAAAGGGGATGAGCTTGGCAATGGCATCAACGAATCCATAGGGATGAGCCAAAACCCGCCCGACATCGCGCACCACCGCCTTGGCGTTCATGCTGCCGTAGGTGATGATCTGCGAGACCTTGTCCCGACCGTAGCGGCTGGCCACGTAATCGATAACCTCGTCGCGGCGCTCCATGCAGAAATCCACGTCGAAGTCGGGCATCGATACCCGTTCTGGATTCAGAAAGCGCTCGAACAGGAGGTCATAGGGCAACGGGTCCAGGTCGGTAATGGATAGGGCATAGGCCACCAGTGATCCGGCCCCGGAACCGCGCCCAGGTCCCACCGGGATACCATGTTCCTTGGCCCAACGGATGAAGTCCGCGACGATAAGGAAATAGCCAGGGAACTTCATCTGGATAATGACATTGAGTTCCATCTCCAGACGGTCTTCGTAAATACGTTTACGCTCCGCATAATCCGCTGCGATGGGGTCCAGGATGCGTGTGAAACGCACCGCCAACCCTTCGCGGGCAAGGTGACGGAAGTATTCGTCCATGGTCATCCCGGCGGGGACCGGAAAGTCCGGCAGGAAGACCTCGCCAAGGCTCAACGTGAGATTGCAACGTCGTGCAATGAGGACCGAGTTTTCCAATGCTTCGGGGATATCGGCGAACAGCTCGGCCATCTCGGCCGGAGTTTTGAGATATTGCTCCTCCGAGTAGAGATGCGAGCGGCGTGGGTCGTCCAGGGTGCGCCCGTCGTGGATACACACCCGCGCCTCGTGGACCTCGAAATCGTCACGGGCGAGAAAACGCACATCGTTGGTCGCCACCACCGGCAACCCCCGTTCCAGGGCTAGTGCCACGGCCCGGTGCAGGTAGTCTTCTTCGCCCTCGCGGCCGGTGCGAACCAGTTCCAGATAGTAGCGACCGGGGAACAGCCCCACCCAGCGCTCCAGATGGCGCAATGCCTCGTCTCTACGTCCAGCCAGCAAGGCCCGCCCTACATCGCCCTCGCGTCCGCCCGACAATGCGATGAGTCCTGCGGTCCTACCCGTGAACCACTCGCGGCGCACCATGGGCATCTCGCGGTCCTGGCCCTCGGTGTAGGCGCGCGAGACCAGTTGGGTGAGATTGCGATATCCCGGTAGGTCTTGGCAGAGCAGTAACAGGCGGGTGGGTGGGACCTGGGGGTCCTCTTCGCGGATCCACAGATCGACCCCTACCACCGGTTTGATCCCCACTCCTTGAGCGGCCTTGTAGAAGCGGACCAGCGCAAACAGATTGCTCTGGTCCGTCACCGCCACAGCCGGCATTCCTGCTTTGGCTACGGTAGAGACCAGAGGTTTGATACTGATGACTCCGTCCACCAGCGAATACTCGGTGTGGACATGGAGATGGACAAAACTGGAGGCGGAGGCAGGCATGGTATGTATTGTAAGGGCGCGGGGAGTCTGGTTGGAAATACACGAAGATACACGCCGATGATGCTGTCGTATGAAACGACCCGGAGGTTACAATACCCCATGTCTACTCCAGTAAGCCCCCACGATCGGTTTTTTAAAGAAAGCTTCTCCCGTCCCGAGGTAGCGGCCGACTTGTTTCGGCGCGCCCTACCGGCGGAGGTGGTGGACACGTTGGACCTCACTACTATCAAACCCGCCAAGGGGAGCTTTGTTGATCCGAAGCTACGCGAACACCACAGCGATCTGCTCTTCGAGGTGACCGGTCGAGACGGTTCCCCCGTCCTGATCTACCTGCTGATAGAGCACAAGAGCTACCCGGAGTGGTGGGTGGCATTGGATTTACTGCGTTATGCGGTGGAAATCTGGCGTGACTGGCTCAAACAACAGGCAAATGCCAAGGTAAAGGAAGTGAAGCAGTTGCCACCGCTGATTCCATTGGTGCTTTACCACGGCACAGATCGTTGGACAGCTCCCACTGATGTAGCCGATTTGGTGGAAGCATCTGCGATATTGGAGCGCTACCGGCCACATTTTCGACATGAATTGCTGGACCTTTCCAAGGTTGCTGATGAGACGCTACCGGCTGGAGTGGTATCCAAGGTGGCGCTGCTGGCCCTCAAATACATCTTCCGCCCGGAGATGTACGATCGAGTCGTCGATATCGTGGCAGCCCTGAAAAAATTAGACGCGGCACAACCGGGGGTGCTGGAGTACTTCCGTACCGTACTCAACTATTTAATCGCGGCGGCCTACGCGCTGGAAGATGAACGGCTGCGCCAGGTATTGAGCGAACACTTTCGAGAAGGGGATAACATCATGCCGACGATTGCTGAAAAGTGGGAACAACGGGGGGAGTTGCGAGGGGTACGTAAGGGAGAAGGTTTGGTGGTAGAGCGCCTGTTACGGCGGCGCTTTGGTCCTCTACCTGGATGGGCGGTGGAACGTCTGGCCGGAGCAGCGTCAGAGGAGTTGGAGCAGTGCGCGGATCGGTTGCTCGACGCACCGGACCTGGAGGCAGTATTTCGGGAAGAAATCGGCCACTAATTCTCTGTTGTACCTCAAGGTTGAATCCGCCATGAGTCGCACCCTTAATTTTTACAGTCAAAGAGACCCAGGAATTTTCCGTACTCAGACATTTTATATTCTGATATTGGTCATCGCAGTGGTGCTCGCGTGTAATAGCGCTTCTGCTCGCGAAGTAGAACAGACGACTATCGAGCGGTTATCCAAAAATTGGATCGCACAGAAGCCCGCCGAGGATAAAACAACGCGGACCATCCTGAATGTAAATCGTATAGAAAACACCCCGGTGGGGATTACGGTCTACGTAGCTCGGCTCAAACCTCGCAGGTACATCGTGATTACGGGTGATACTCGGCTCCCGCCGATCCTGGTGTTCAGCTTCACCAATGACATCGACCTATCGCCCGGGTCGCAGAACGCCTTCCATGCCCTATTGCAACAGGACCTGGAACAACTGAAGCAACACTTAGATATGACTACTGGTGCCAGTAGCCGCGCCAAAGTCCATTAACGACTTCATGGAGAACAACAAGAGTCGCTGGCAGAAGCTTCTACAGGAACCCGAAGGCGGCACTACCAATGTACAGCGCACAATCCACCCTACCGATGCCTCTACTGGTATTGTGGGGCCGTTGCTCACCACCGTATGGTACCAATTCAGACCCTACAACTTCTTGGCACCCATAGATTCCGAATAGGCAAAACTATGACAATGGCTCTGATGGCAAGGCTCCGACTGGTTGCGTACAAACAGTATGGGCACAATTACTGAAGTACTATGAGTGGCCCCCTCATGGTCAGGGCACTTGGTCCTACCAGGATTCACAAGGGTTGATCCAGGGACTGCACTCAGCCGACTACAGCGACTCGTACGATTGGAGCAACATGCTGAACGAGTACTCCTCCCTCACCGCATACAGCGATGCGCAGGTGGCAGCAGTTAGTGAATTGATGTATGAACTTGGAGTCATAAACCAAGCGGATTACGAAGCTAGCGGAACATGGGCTGGTTCTAACGTATCGGGAATTAATGAACATTTTTTTATCAAGGTGGTGACTATATATATACCGATATTTCTGGCAATTTGCGTACTGAAATTAATGCAAGCAGACCAGCGGTTGGTTATATCCCAGACCATGCTGTGGTGGTAGATGGTTATCGCTACGAGTCGAACAGCGATTTTTTTCATGTGAACTACGGTTGGGGCGAGACCAGCAATGGCTGGTATTTTCTGAACGCTATTCCTGGGGGAGGGCTATCTGGCTTTCACGCTGTGAAGCCCTCCTATAACCCACTACTGGAGAGCGCTGCCTACCTATCGGGCACATCGGACATCAATGTGCAATGGCAGTCACCGGCCAAGGTGACACCGCCAATCGAGCGCTTCCGTATCTCCGTTCCGAACGACCAGTACCATGCCGCTTGGATCGACGACGCTACCAATCTCACCAATTGGACTACTGGCCCGTCTTCTCCAGGAGCGTGGCAGCCAACATTAAATGATGGCAAGACAACATCAACATGTTACAGTGGAGAATGTCCCAGGCAATTGGCTGGAGCTGACCAATGCGATCGTCCCAAAAGATTATAGCTCGTTGGTCAATATTGATTACAAACCCCTGCTAACATGTATGGGGAAAATAACCGTCGCAGTATCCGAAGATCGTTTAGGTTGGACTAACCTCTACGAGGAACACGGAAGTGACACCTATATCACTCCCATATGGAAGACCATCGTGATCGATTTGTCCACCTATGCAGGGAAAGCTATCTTTTTGCGGATTGGCTATGACGCAGACTGGGTCAGTGGCTGTCAGTACAGTTATTGGTACGGTGGCGGTATTTGGATCGATCAGATGACGTTTAGCCAGATTAGTACCCGCACCTGGCAGGCAGTCGATGAACACGTGGATGCCGCTACGCGTAGCTATACGATTCGAAACACTAGCGCTAACGTGCCACAGATATGGATCGAAGCCATGGTGGACAACAATTGGGTAGGGTCGGCATTCAGATCCGTCATCGGTGTTGGAAAGACCAACCAAACCATTACCTTCGGTGTCACTCCCATCACCTTCGGCACGGCTCCCACAGTAGCGGTTGGCGGTAGCGGAACACTCTCGGCTACGGGCAGTCTCTCGGGCAGTCCAGTGACCTTTAGCGCTACCACGCCTTCCGTCTGCACGGTGAGCGGCAGTACCGTTACTGGCGTAACGGCGAGCACCCCTCTGTGCCAATATGCCCGAGACACAAACTACCTAAACAATTAATGAAGGTA
>CAUYUB010000334.1:0-2066 GCA_963575685.1 Gammaproteobacteria bacterium
CCTGCTCCGTGGTTGTAGGGCGCATATGGTGGATGGACATTGTCATTATCAACCCAACTGGTCAGATAAGTCCCATCCGGTTCATAAATGAAAAAATATCCACGGGGGGAAGAAGCACATATAATAAAACGTCCAGTGATCGGTTCACATTGAAAATGTGCTATATTCACAGCAGAACTCGTAACTGTGAAATAATACCGAATGGTGGAACTCAAACCAACAAAGACATAAACCCGATGTGTCCATGCTCCACCCGAATATACCATCCATAATTTTGCCAGATCCCCGGACGGGGTAACTGCATTCAGCGAAGTAAATTGCCCACCGTCATAAGGACTTGGAAATGTAATTTGGGTCACTATTGCCCCAGTGAGCCCTTTCATAAGTGACAATTTTGGTTGGTAATATATTATCAAGTTCCCATGCGGAACAGGGTTGGATTCGATCTCGACCGTCGGAAGCCCCTGGAACTCTCCGATCGGAAAGTCCTTGAAGACTATATAGGTCACACCCCGGTAGGCCGGCGTGTCGGCAGCACCCAGGATCGCCGCGAGCGCGGGATCGGCAGCCTGGCTCTCGCTGCCGAGGTGGATACTGAAATAGATCGCGGAGCGGGCAATGGAGGTCTCCCAGTTAACGAAGGACAGCTCGCTGTCTCCCTGGGGATAGTTCGGTGCGAGCGGGTTTCGGTAGTCCGCGAAGACCTTACGATTCATCCAGATGCGGGAGATATTCTCGATCGGCTCGCAGAACGCGATCGCAAGCGTGCAGGTGTAAAGCAGCTCCATCTCGTAGTAGCGCACTCCATCCTGGCGGTGGTTCGACCGGTTCACTGTCTCTTTGATGTCGCTCATATAGACCACGTTTCCGGCCATGCGTCCGCAGCCAAACTGCACGGGGAGAGCGGTCCCCCAAGTGGAGGTCTGCACGCGGTTCTCGTGCGGCCGGATCGGCGGCGGAAAATAGATGTGCGGCTTATCGGGGAAGAACGTCTGCCCCATGAAGCTGCCCCACATGTTTCCGATCGACCATCCAATGGAAGCTCCATACGCTGCGCCTGCCGGTCCTCCGTAAACGAACCCTATTACGCCGCCCACGACGCCGGAGACCCCGCCCCATATATATCCGAAGTATTGCGCCTGCATTAGGGAACGTACCCCGTGTTGATGCCCGGCGATCCGGCAACGATCTCGTCCGAGTCGACCGGCTCGGCGTGGATCGTGGGGATCCCGCCATACTCGCCCACCGGGAAGTCGATGAACACGAGATAGAAAACACCGCGGTAAGCGGGCGTCTCGGCGGCCCCCAGGATCCCTGACAGGGTCATATCGGCCGCCTGGTCCTCGTTTCCGAAGTGGATCGTGTAGAAGACCTCCGAGCGGGCAATCGAGGTGTCGAGGTTCCCCGACGCGAAGCCGCCGCCCACTGTCGGGTAGTACTCGCCCGCCGGGTCCCGGAAGTCGGCGAAAATCTTGCCGTTCACCCATAAGCGCGCGAGCCCCTTGATCGGGCCTTCGCAGAAGGAGACCGCGAATGTAGCGCTGTAGGTCTTGATCATCTCGTAGTAGCGCACTCCCTCTTGGCGGTGCCTGCTGCGCACGATCGCCTCGGTGAAGTCGCTCATGTAAATGATGTTCCCCGCGAGCTTGCCGTCGTCGTACTGGATCGGCAGCGGCGAACCGTAGGTGGAGATCTGCACGCGGTTCTCGCCTGGTTTCGGCGGGGGCGGGTGCGTGACATCCTGCTTCTCCGGCCAGAAGACCTGCCCCGCGATCCCGCCGGCCGCTCCCCCGAGCGACATCCCGAGCGTCATCCCCGAGTAGACCCCGATCGTAAAGTAGCCGACGACCGCACCGATGATGCCGCCGACGACCGTCCCGATCCCGCCGGAGTATTGGCCCGCTGCCACTTTCTAATCCTCGGTCCATTTTTGGTTCGCCGGAACGGTTAGGGCCTTATCGAGCCCCGGGATATGGGGGAAGCCCCGGTAGTTGTCCTTGTTCGAAAAGCGCGTCTTGCAGGTCTCGAAGCGCCGGTCGCAGCCCGCGACGAGACTGAAAGCGTTT
>CAUYUB010000335.1:0-2059 GCA_963575685.1 Gammaproteobacteria bacterium
GCGCTGAAATACGTGCGCGGGCCCTTTCTCGATTTTATGCGTGAAGTCCTCGACGCCCGTCCCTGCCGCGAGCGTGGCATCTATCGGCGGGATTACGTGGAAAAGTTGCTCAAGGCTCCCGAGCAATACCTCACCCGCATCCAGGGGAGCAAACTCTGGCATCTGGCAGCCCTGGAACTATGGCTCCAGGTCAATGTGGATAGATAAAAAGAGCACCCCTTGATCGAATCTGCCCCCTTCCTGGTCGATGATGCGGATATACCCGCCCTGCGCAATGCCGTTTCGCACCTTGCCCGGATTGGTTATTGCGAGAAGAAAATTCGCGAACGTCTCCGGCTGACCGATCTTAATGATCTCCTGTGGCGTGCCTTACCGATCTATCGTAAAGAGCAATTGTCGATTCGCGACCCCCTCGCGTCGGCCATTGACCTTTTTCTGCTGCAAGCTACGATTCCGACACAGGAACTTGACCGATTATTCGGTCGGATCGGTTGGGAGGTCCTGATTCGGGTTGGGTTGCTTTCCGTCGATGCGCAGGATTGGGTATGTGCGCGCGCTTCGCTGTTTCCCGTGGGAAACCGCCTGATCTTCTCAGAACATGCCTGGCCGATGCTGCCCCATCCGGGGTTACCTAAGGTTCCGCATAACCAGGTGATGTCCGTTGGCGCCGACAGTCACTGGCTGGCGCGTACTACCGTACGCCGCTCCGTAGATAGTGCGCTTGATCTCTGTACCGGTTCAGGTATCCATGCCCTACTCGCGGCCACCCATGCACAACGGGTATTGGCGATCGATATCAATCCACGCGCTGCCCTTTGTACTTATTTCAATACGCGAGCGTCAGGCATTACCAACGTTGAAATCGCGATTGGCGACCTCTTTGAGCCGGTGGGGGAAGAACGTTTCCATTTGATTACAGCAAACCCACCCTTCGTCCCTTCTCCCATAAATTCGGTCGGATTCCGTGATGGTGGACGTTCAGGCGAAGACATCCAGCGGCGGATTGTGGCGGGCCTACCGCATCACCTCGCCCCTGGTGGGATCGCCCAGATTGTTACCGAACTGGGTGAGCGTGATGGCGAATCACTGGCCGACCGGCTACGGGGATGGCTCGGTGGGGCCCCAATGGATATCCATATTCTCCGTCTACGCGAATATTCCACAACCAGCTACGCCCTTGGCCATGCCGAGGGTGAGGATTATGGTGCATTTCTTGATTCGGTAAAGGATTGGAATGGAAATTTGATAACACAAGGCTACGCCCGTATCGTTTCCGTCCTCCTGGCTTTTCAATGGAGCGACCCGGCATACGGCCCACCATGGACTCGGAGCGAAGAATCAGAACCACCCTTGTATGATAATACCGGTATCGAGATCGAGGCCATTTTTTTCGCAGAACGTCTGGCACGCCATCCTGATCTGTACTCGATGCTGGCACGGAATCGGATCCGTCGGGCCGGAAAAATCAGGTTGTTTGAGACTGGGGTACTCGGGGATGAATTACATATACAAACCCATGCGCAATCATTGGGCCGAGCGCTAGCCGTCCAACAATGGATTAATCCAATCGAGCGGGAGATTCTTGTGCGCATGAAAGAATCGTTGGCATTGCCGGAGATCCTCGCGCTGGCACATGAACTTACTCTCGAGGAGGAGGCTATTTTTGCGACGCTGGGGTCTCTCCTGCGACGCAGGCTGATTTCACTGGTATAAATTCTTAAAAGGAATGTGCGATGAACGCGTTATGAAGTTGAGAACAACGCAATTGATGGAGAAGACGAAAGGGGTTCATTAACTCATGGTACCGTGCAAAATAATTTAGGTGGTTTGCTTAAATTCAAATGTAACAAGGAACTTGCTGTCATTATTGAGTTAAGTCTCGATATTAGTCAATTTGATCTAAGCAAATATGAACTCGGCGTCAAAGAAGAACTTAAACCTGATGTTTGCGCTTATATTAAACGTCCGATCATACCGGATGGCAAAGATGATCTCATAAAAGTCACCCAAATGCCTGATTTAACGATCGACATACTTTCCCCGCAACAAGCTCTTGGTT
>CAUYUB010000336.1:0-2057 GCA_963575685.1 Gammaproteobacteria bacterium
GTTCCGTCCGTGGGGATGGGTAATCGGAACCGGATCGTACATCGACGACGTTATAACTGGCTTCTGGGACAGTATCTTTAGCCTAATATCCGCAGCGAGCATCTGCTTAGGCGCTGGAGTTTCTCTACTTACGTGGCTCCATCGGGAAGGGGTGAGAAAGTATGTCACTAGATCTCGCCTCCGTAATTTCACTCCTAAGTGACCCACCATCCTACGCGGTAGTAGCGTTTGCACTGGTTGGACTGTGGTACGCTGCACAACAGGTCCTACGGAGACTTAAGGTTGACGAGAGATCAGACCAGTTGATGGAGGATATCAGAGCGCGGAACCAAGCCTTAGAGGAACAAGTATCAGACCTTCACAAGAAGCATGTAGAGCTTGCGGCTAGCGCCTCAGGCTCTGGGTCAACCGTTGTTCACCTTCAGGACAAGATCATAAAACTCACCCGTGAGGTTGATCGTCTGGAGCGAGAGCACGCAACGTACAAGCGGATGTATGAGGGATCGGAGCGGCTGGTAGACTTCATCTCGTTCCAGGTTCTCAAGTTGACCATGACCTTCGATGGTATGCGGTACTCAGCGCTTCCAGAGGACTCCAGGTGGGATAAGCTAGAGTCTGACATGGCCGCGCTGGTAGCCAAGGTGTCACTCCGGAAGGCTCCGGAGGAAGTGGACTATATAAGGGTGTGCGAGGAGGAAAAAAATCGGTGATCAATCCAGAAGTGCGTCTACGAGGGCTTTCTTCTTTTGCAGCGCACGGATGATCTTCCGATCAATATCCGAAGCCGCAAAGTCCCAGTACACGACGGCACGGTCTTGCCCTGCACGGTGGTTGCGAGCCTCACTTTGGAGCCGATCCCCGAGCGAGAAGCTATTCTCGAAATAGATCGTCGTACTACAGCGATGGACGCCTGGACCGCCCAAGAGCGTGTGCCCGACCCCACCGACAGACGCCTGCGACACCAATACGCGGTTTCCGCCCTCACAATTAAATCTTTCCTTTTCCTCCCTAACTTCGTCGTCAGACATCCCTCCCACCAGCCTGGAGCACCCGTAGTCTTTGAGCTGATCGAGGAGTAGCGTAACAGCCCTCTTATGCTTAACGAACACGATTGCTTTTCCCGGGATGTCATCCAGGATAGCCCGGACCTCCTGTATCTTAGGATTCCGGATCGGCTCAATGAGATCATGACACCTCCGTTCCTCATCAATGATGAATCCCGAACTTATCTGCTGTAGCTTCTGCAACTGGGTAACAACCAGGTTGGCGAGAATCGGGGTGACTTCTCCGGGCTTAACACCTTTGACAACCGCCAGAAGCCCGTCCGACATCCCTCGATAGGCTTTTTTCTGCTCCGGGGTCAGAGTTATGGCCCGAGGAGATGGAAAGATCTGCTCGGGAAGGTCTAGCCAGTCGTCCTTCCGTGCCCGGAAAGTATGCTGGTCGAGGATCTCCCGCAGCTCCTCCTCGTTCTGAACACCAATGACAGACTTCCCCAGATAACCGCCCATGACTGCAAACCGGTTCTTGAACGATACGGCATTGGTTCGGATCGCGGATATGAAGGTAAGCTGGGGATAAAGGTCTACTACCGAGTTGGTCATTGGCGTCCCAGATAGCGTACGGCGAACCGAAAAATCGTTCCGAAGGCTCAGGATCTTCTTCGTCGTCTTACCCGTTGGGTTCTTGATCCTCTGGGACTCGTCCAAAACACACATAACCCGACCGCTCCGGGCAAGCCTGAACACCTCCTCATACCCTTTATGGAGCATAGCCTCGTAGTTGACTGCGAAGATGAACGGCTTGGTGTTCGGAGGTACAACGTCAGGCCACGCGGTGACCTTCACGGGTACTCCCCAGTTCTCGGCCTCAAATACCCAGTTTGATTTGAGTGAGTTAGGGCAGATCACAATCATGCCGTCGATATGCCCGGCGTTGAGCATGGACACAAACTCATCGAGGGCAAGGGCGGACTTTCCCAGGCCCTGCTCCATGTTATAGGCATATCCCTTCCTGCCCGCAGACCTAGCCCGAGCCTCTACCTGTACGGCATGGGG
>CAUYUB010000337.1:0-2055 GCA_963575685.1 Gammaproteobacteria bacterium
GCACAGGTGGCCGGCCAGAAGCATTTAGGCTCTGCGAAAGATGGATGAGGCGGCAGACGTTGTTTAGGCACGTTCAATGGATTGTTGTCGATGATTGTGAAGAACCGACACCATGCCACTTGAATCAGATAAATATTCGTGTCGAACGGCTCCAGAAGCAGCCCCATCGATGCTGCGATCTGCCGCCACTTCGGCGCATGATCGGCTGTGATGTCGTAGCAGACGAAATCAAGTTTTGAGCAAATATAAAGTTCTAATGGTGGTTCCTGCCGGGTGTAAAGCGCATCCATCCGGCCACCCTGCCGCTTCCAGTTATTATTCACCCGCACCACGATGTCGCACTTGTTAACTTCCACTTTATCCCATTCATCAGAGCCACCAACTACCGCGACGCTTCGACCTTCAACGATGTCATCAAGCCTAATCATCCTTCACCTTCTTCGTTGCTCGAATAAACTCCTTCAACAACTTTCTATCGACCGCAAGCACATGGCCGATCACTCGCTCTACGCAGGTGATCCCAAGTATGTTTGCAATCCAGTTCAACGCCCCCGGAGTGCTATCGTCATCATCCAACAACCACCTCTGCGCATCTCTGCGAACGTCCCGCCGGCCAACATGCACTTCCCTCAACCCACTCATCAGCACATCTAACCAAAGACGGCGCTCCCCTTCACATCCGTCGAAACAAATTCCAACCTCTTCCATTAAATCGGAGAGCAGCATTTCAACCTTTGCCCGTTTACGGTCTACGCCCACAAACTCCCAGCTCGCTGACATAGCCACCGACATTGACCGTATCGCCGTGCCAACTGGTAAAACACCTCCGCTTGCAACCTCAGCCACTTTGACTCTCCACAAAGTAAAAGCATTTTTGAGTAGAAGATCTTGTCTATGCGTTCAGTGCTTTCCCCAGGCTTCAACAGGTCATACTGCCGGTCGTGCCATACACACGCAGGGTTAAATGGATGATCTGGCGGCAGCATCCATACATGCGCCAACCCACACCCTTCCGGTTCACACTGCGGGTAAACAAGTCTCAACCCTTTCTTTTCACCATCCTTAAACACAAACCTTCCTCCTTGTACGATTAAAGCCTTAACAACTTGCGCCAAACCCTAGTCAACTGCCGCGCCGATCCTGGAATGCTATTACCAAGCCAAACCACGGCCACACGCCGGCCAACAACTGCTTCAGTCCGGTAGTGCCTGTAGTCTGTTGTCCAGGGAGGCGCGACCAAAATTGAAAAGTTTTTAGGCGGAATCAAATCATCATCCAGCCGGAATTGGCTGTGAAACATCTTAGCGACATCCATCATCGCTCTTTTGTCGTACAACCCAACTTGAGCCGCCGGCACCGTTAGAGTTGAAAGGCGCTTCAACGCCACCCCGCGCCGCGCCAATCGATACTGCACAATGGCAAATATTTCATCCCTAAACGCTGGACACATCGAGTCTTGATTCTGCGCCATTACCAGCCTGTAACTAACCGTTTCCGCCTTAACCGATTTAACTGGAACAACCAAAACAACCAAAATAACCGCCAACCAAAATATTTTCCGCATACCTCAACCAATCGTTTGTTCGTTGTGTAAACCCATGGCATGCTGCGCCTCGTGGCAAATCAGATCCGCCGCCCGTTGAACCGGATCGCGCCCTTTCGTAACCCTACTGCCTACAAACACCGCAAAACGTGGCCGCTTGCTCCAGCCAACATGAGCCCAGCCACCAGACAGGATCGGTTCCTCACCTGCCTTGATTGCTACGCCTGGGAACATGCCGAGGTGCGCTGTGTCATCCGGGCCGAAGCCGGCATCAACCTGCCGCTCAAACCAGCGGAAAATCCATTCTGAGTCGTAAGAAAGAAGAGGCAGATCGGTGGACTGCTCTGTGGCGTAACCAACAAGCGTCAACGAACCACCTGGAAAGATCGCCGGCCACCTGGCCGCGCACCTATCAAACGCTTCAATCGCCTGGTTGAGCGTCAACGCCTGTGCTTCTTCGCTTTCAACAACGTAGTGATGCAGGTAGACATTGATGCTCGAACCATGCTTCT
>CAUYUB010000338.1:0-2047 GCA_963575685.1 Gammaproteobacteria bacterium
TTGATGCTCTGAAATTCGTTGAACGCCTCACCGCCGCCGGAATTCCCGACGCCCAGGCCAAGGCGGAGGCTTCCGCGTTGCGTGATGTCTTGGTGGAATCGTTGGACACGACTATTGCAACCAAGGCGGACGTGCGCGAATTAAAGTCCGAATTAAAAGCCGACATCACCCGATTGGAAAATCGGATTGACCTGATGCACAAGGACATACAGGCGATGGAGCTACGTCTAACCATGAAGCTTGGTTCGCTGATTGCCGCCGCCGTGGGCATCCTCATCGCCGTGTTGCGGGTTGCGCACTGAAAGGGGGAAAGGCGTATTGACGGAATAAATACGCCAACTAGAATGTAGGCGTGGACATTCATTACGAACTGAATGGCGAGCTGTTCGTCTGGAACGAACACAAGGCCGAGAAGAACTGGCGTAGGCATGGCGTTCGCTTCGAGGAAGCGGCCACGGTCTTTGCTGATCCGCTGTTCGTGTTGGTGGATGCCTCTCGCCGCGACGAGGCGCGGGACGCCGCCATCGGTTTTGACTTGACCGGACGCCTGCTCTATGTGGTTCACATTGAGGTGGAGGCGTCGTTCATCCGCATCATTTCCGCGCGTCGCGCCGAACCCGAGGAGGAACGTTGCTATGTTGTCTGAACGCTTGAAGAAACGGCTGACGAAAGACCGGCCAATGACCACCATCACCCTGCGCATCCCCATGGACGTGGTGGAATCCCTGAAGGAGATCGCGCCCAAACGTGGGTTGACCGGGTACCAAACCCTGCTGAAGTCATACATCAGCGAAGGGTTGCGCCAAGACGAAGCGAAATTCTCCGGCAGCCAAGCGGCGCGACTTATCGAGGCGCTGAAGCGGCACGGGGTATCGGAGGCGGTGCTGGATGAGGCATCACGGGAGCTGGAGGCAGCGTAGCCCGTCGTCGCCGCCATGGGTGGCATCATCATCGCGGTGTTGCGGGTTTCGCACTGAAAGGGGACGGTACCGTTATTCATGGCACGGTACCGAACCGAAGTGAAAGGCGGTTCCGTCGCTGAATTCCACGGAGAACGCTGGTTTACGCGGCGCGGGGATAGCTGGCTCCGCCTGGCGCTGGATCAGCGCCGCCTCCATCCGGTTGAACTCAGCGATGTACACCTCTTTCCAGTGGGCAGCTTCCTTGCCTCTAAAACCCGTCACCAGAAAGGTGAATCCATCCTTGGTCATTTCGCACATAGGCTGAGGTTTGCCTTGCTCGTTGATGTAGGAGGACGGCTCAAAATTGAGCCGTCGAAATTCCTCTGAACAATCCAGTTTATCGATAGCGCGCAGAACGTTCTTGTGCAGCTTGACGAATTTTTCAGCAACGATGAGGGAAGTGGTCTTGGCCTGACCGCCAATAACCGAGACGAGCGAAGACGTAGACGCGGGCGCGCCTTGAGCGAGGGGATTCATTGCGGTGTTCCTATAGTTAGGGTGCGAGTACCACCATCCCCTGCGAAAGGAATGGTGGAACCGAGCGGGTTCGCAGACCGGACTATAGGAACCGGCAGGGGTTGCCCCCTCCCGCTCGGCCCCTTAAATCGGAGAACAGCCGAGCGCGCGCAAAAAAGCCGCGTCTGGCGCGGCTGTGCGCCTATAGTAACCGGGCTGCGAACCCGTACCGCCTTTTGTTGAGCGGCGGGGGGAGACTGGCACGGATGGCGCGGGGATGTCAAGGGGGTTATGCTGGCGATCACCCCAACCAGAGGACGCGCCATGGCCGTAATCACTTTTGATGCTCTGAAATTCGTTGAACGCCTCACCGCCGCCGGAATTCCCGACGCCCAAGCCAAGGCGGAGGCTTCCGCCCTGCGTGACGCCCTGATGGAGGCGTTGGACACGACCATTGCAACCAAGGGAGATATTACGCGGCTGGAGAACAAGATCGATAAACTTGAAGCCAGCACCAAGGCGGACATGCAAGCCCTAGAGCTACGCCTGATCATCAAACTTGGCGCGCTTATCACCGCCGCCGTGGGCATCCTCATCGCGGTGTTGCGGGTTTCGCACTGAAAGAGGGC
>CAUYUB010000339.1:0-2035 GCA_963575685.1 Gammaproteobacteria bacterium
AGATGCGGATATCTTCTGCCAAAGGAGACAGTTTGGTCTCGTCCACAATCCCGCGGGCGTGAAGCTCTGCGCAGATGGCCTCTACTCGGGTATCCAGCAGGTGGACATGGTCTAGGACACAATTGATGGCGATAGCGACCGGGTCCGGCATGTCCTGGTTTGTCCCGTAGGCATCGAAGCCGATCTTGCGGGCGATGGCGGCGCGGCGCTCTTCCTCGGCAGTGTTGGTCTGTCTCACCACTCGCCCTGGGATGCCCACCACGGTTGCACCGGGCGGTACCTCTTTCACCACCACGGCATTAGATCCGATCCTTGCGCCATCCCCGACCAGGATTGGCCCCAACACCTTGGCCCCGGCCCCTACCACTACATCATTGCCTAGCGTTGGATGGCGTTTTCCCTTCTGCCAAGAGGTACCTCCCAAGGTTACCCCGTGGTAGAGGGTACAATCGTCACCGATTTCCGCGGTTTCGCCGATGACCACACCCATGCCGTGGTCGATAAAAAAGCGTCGCCCAATACGTGCCCCAGGATGGATCTCGATGCCCGTAAACCAGCGCGCAAAGGTCGAGATAAAACGCGCCAACCACTTCAAGCCACGCTCCCACAACCAATGGCTCAGACGATGGAACTGCACCGCATGAAGACCCGGATAGATCGTGAACACCTCAAAGGCATTCCGGGCCGCCGGGTCACGGTCAAAGACACAGCGGATGTCTTCACGCAGACGTGCAAACATGGAGGGTCCTGTAAATTCTGGGTACAGTAATAGTTTAGCAATTGTTGAGGCGCGCAGTCAACTTTTATTCAACCGTTGAATCGCCGTGAGGATACCGCGCAAGAGGCTGACCTCGACTGCATCAGGCTGGGCGCGATGGAACAATCGACGCAATCGGCGCATCAGCAGCCGTGGACGGGCAGGGTCGAGAAAGCCGATGTCCGCCAGCGTTTGTTCGATATGGGTATAGAAGCGCTCCATATCCAGGGCCGGAGCCGGCACATGCGACACAATCGTTCCGCGTGTTCCGAGGGCTTCCGCCGCCCCATCGGTTCCATCACGCGCCCGGACGGCCATCTGCACTTCGTAGGCGACTACCTGTACCGCTGCGGCCAGATTGAGCGAGCTGTAATCCGAACGGGTAGGAATATGGACCAGACAGTGACAATGGTCCAACTCCGCATTGGTGAGACCGGTACGCTCGTTTCCGAAGACGAAAGCCACGTTGGTACTTGCCGCCCGCGTGGTAGCCAACCTCCCGGCCTCCCGCGCGTCCATCTCCGGCCAAGCGAGATGACGCAGACGCGCGCTACTCCCGATGACCAGACCACAGTCTGCCACTGCCTCCGTGAGGGTCAGGAAGACCTGTGCCGCATGGAGCAGGTCATCGGCACCTGCCGCTCGGGCCGTGGCCTGCGCGTTGGGAAAGGCTTGAGGGGCAACAAGGGATAGTTGGGTTAGGCCCATGGTCTTCATCGCGCGTGCTGCTGCGCCGATGTTGCCGGGATGACTGGTACCTACGAGGATGACGCGAATATCAGGCATTATCAGTTAAACACTTCCAGATCCAAAATAAATCAACAAATTACCTCGCTTTGCCGAGGATCTCCGATAATACCGATGGGGAAGGCGGCAGAAGGGTGTAGCCGACAATACAAAGTTGCGTAGTGTACTTTAACATCTACGTCATCACCCTGCTGTCGTACCATCATTACTATCATCAGGTGACGATCTTGCGCTCAATACGACGAGGAGATACGTAATGAAAATTTTTGTGGATGCGGATGCCTGCCCGAAGGTTATCAAGGAAATGCTCTTCCGTGCCGCGGATCGACGGAAAATTCAGCTTACCTTGGTTGCAAACCAACCGTTATATTGCCCACCCTCACCCTATATTCGCGCCATGCAAGTGTCTGCCGGTTTTGATGTGGCCGATAATAAAATTGCGCAGATGATTGAACCAGGCGACCTGGTGATTACCGCAGATATTCCGCTAGCGGCGGATGTGATTGCACGAGGCGGCCATGCACTGAATCC
>CAUYUB010000340.1:0-2034 GCA_963575685.1 Gammaproteobacteria bacterium
TTCGTAGGTTGGGCCGACGTACTCTTCAGTGATTGCCAGAAATTTAAATAGCGCGCCAGCGACGGCACCGTCAGCGCCGCTGCCGGAACTTCAACGATGCCACCGAGGGGCATCCTCTCGTCAAAGGCAAATCCCTCTTGGCGTAGATCGCGCCGCGTTTGTTCCAACAGGTGAATGACCTGAACGACCTCAGCGCTTTGGGTAACCATTGGAATGGCCATCCGCACTGGGCCATAGGCTGAGGCCCGCAGGATGGCGCGAAGTTGGGGAAGGAACAGGCTGGGAATCCGTAGACACAAGCGAATACCCCGTAGGCCTAGCGCCGGATTGGTGGCCAAACGCCCCACCTCGGCGCCAGCGAAGGGTTTGTCCGCTCCTAGGTCCAGGATACGGATGGTGACCGGGTTGCCGCCCATGACCTGGACCAGGCTGCGGTAGACGGCGAACTGTTCCTCCTCGTTAGGGGGCTCAGGACGGTTCATATAGAGAAATTCGGTTCGATACAGACCGATTCCCTCGGCACCGACCTCTGCCAGTTCGTCAATATCTTCGGGCAGCTCGACATTTGCCATCAGGCGTACCCGTCGCCCATCCAGGGTGCAGGCGGGAAGGCTGCGCAATCGGATTAAATCGGCAACCCGTAATCGCTCTTCCTGACGGCGTTGCTGGTAATGCTGTAGGGAACGCTGATCCGGGTCTACCACCACTACCCCGCGGCGCCCATCCAGGATGACGGTGTCCCCCTCCGTGATGAACTGCCGCGCTCGACGCAGTCCGACCACTGCCGGCAAGTCGAGGCTGCGCGCAAGGATAGCGGTGTGGGAGGTTGGCCCCCCACGCTCGGTGATGAAGGCCGCTACTCCCTCGTGGTAGAACAGGACCGCGTCTGCCGGGGACAACTCCTCCACCACAATCACCTTGCCCCGCAAACGGCCCGGTCCCACTTCCCACAGCGCGGATTTTCCCATCAGCAGGCCCTGGACCAGATTGACTACCTGGTCCACATCATCCTTGCGTGTCCGCAGATAGGGGTCCTCCATGGATTCAAAGATCTGGACCAGGCTGTCGCGCTGTTGTTTCAAGGCCCATTCGGCGTTGCATTGCCGGTCGCGGATTAGGTCTACCGGGACTTTGGAGAGGGTGGAGTCCTCCAGCATCAATAGGTGAATGTCGATGAAGGCGGTGACATCGGCCGGAGTGGTCACTGGCAGATGGTCGCGGATGGTACGGAGATGGACCCGCGCCTGTTCCAGAGCTGCCTCGAAACGCACCACCTCTGCTTCCAAGAGGTCCTTGGGCAGGCTGTATTCGACAACCTCGGGGACATCGTGGAGGAGTAGGTGGGCCTTACCAATGGCAATCCCTCGCGCTACCCCAATCCCCATCAGCAGAACACTCATCGCCGTTTGGTCTCTCGTGCGTCGTTATTCCGCTTCGCCGAACCGGTTCTGGACCAGAGCAATGAGTTTCTCCACGGCCAAGTCTTCGTCCCGCCCGCTGGCAATCAATTCCAACTGGGTACCCCGTCCCGCGGCCAGCATCATTACGCCCATGATACTTTTACCATTGACCTTCTGAGTATTGCGCACAAGGGTAATCTCCGATTCAAAACCGGAAGCCAGGGTGACGAATTTTGCAGCGGCTCGGGCATGAAGGCCCAGGCGATTAATAATGGTGATCTGGGTTTGGCGCATGGGAAACGGCGTAGGCTGGAAAGTGATACCATCAGACTCTTTTATGAAAATCAACGCTCACAACGAGGTTCCGCGGATTCGTGACGCGGTCGGCAATGGATAATACCGTCACGTCCGCCGCTGATTGCCTTGTTGGTTAAGTCTTCGAGACTTAGGTATGAGTAATTTAGTACCCGAATCAACATCGGTAGATTGACACCGGCCACGATCCGCACCTTCTCACTGTCCAAACGGCAGGCAATGTTGCTCGGTGTGGAGCCATACATGTCCGTGAGTACCAATACCCCGTCTCCCTGGTCCAGCGATCCCGCCAATTGAGCGGCATTACGGGATAGGATAT
>CAUYUB010000341.1:0-2034 GCA_963575685.1 Gammaproteobacteria bacterium
TTCGGGAGAGATCGTGCGACGCACGATTCCGGCGAGTTGCCAAGCGCCGTCATAGTAAGTCGCCATGGCTGCCTGGGTTTGGAGCGTTAGGCGGTGGTCGGCATCGAGTTGATAGATAGTCAGGTCGGAAAGCCGTCCTTCCGGATGGATGCGTCGGATATTAATAAACTTATCTCCATCCCGTGCCCAGAAACCCGAACGTCCTTTCATGGCTACCTGTTGACCCAAAGCGATGGCACGCTCGCGTAGCGTATTGTTCCATGTCGGTTGTCATTCTCCCACCAGAACCACGGCGGCCATAGTATTGCCCCCACGCGCATTACGGATCGTCCAATACGCCCAATCGACACTCTGCGGCACGAATTGCAGTCAGTTCTGAACTTGCCAAAGGCTTCCTAGACTCACCAACGTTCCAATTAGGGCAGTTACGGGAAAGAGTTCATGACGTTTAGGAAGGGTATACAGCACATAAATGATAGCCGCAACAATTCCGTAATGGCCGCTACCTACTCGATCCATTTCCCTAGCAGCGCCACGAAGGTATACAGTGCAAGTAAAACTAGCATCACTACTGAAATACCGAAGGCCACGACGCGGCCAATATAGCGATCAAAATTTTCATAAATTTTTAACGTGAAACCACTCGATCTCGAAGAGTTCTTAACATCCTAGCCCATCTCGTCTTTGAATTGGACAGGATCCAGATGATGTCGATGCAGCAAACGATAAATTCGGTGCGGTTGCGTTTGCCAAGCGTGCTGCGTGAGCTACATTGCCACGGGTTAATCGAAGAAGACGCATAGGTAATCACGCTCAAATCATTTCGCGCCTCCTCAAAGAGAAGGGATATCCTGCGGTTCGCCGCAAGGCGCGACCCACCAACAATGATGGAATCACCGTTCCGGTGGAGAGGGCGACTACCTGTTCAATAACATTATAGGTTGGCACATTACCGGCAAGGAGCCTGGACCAATAATTCTAATGCCTCGGGCACCAAGCGTAGATCTTCATAACCATAGCGTTTGGAAAGAGTGGTGAGAAAATAATCTGCTAAGCAAAATATCCTCGGGACGTTCGGCGAGGATGGCAAATGCAGGGTGACCACGCACAAGCGATATAAAGATCTCACGAAACTCACGGTTGCGTATTTCAACCTCTAAATCACGGTGACTGGCGCAAATAATCCGCACGTCACGCGATGTTCTGGTGGCACCTACCGGACGCACCTGGCGCTCTTGCAATACCCGCAACAGTTTGCCTGAAAGAGAGCGGCTATCTCAATCTCGTCAAAAACAGCGTGCCACAGCTGCCACGAACATTCCTTTGTTGCTGTTTACCGCTCCGGTAAAGGCGCCTTGACATGGCCGAACAATTCAGATTCAAGAGGTTTTCTGGAATAGCGGCGCAGTTTCAAGCCAAAAATGGTCCCCGAGCGTCCAGCCGATAGTGGCCGCGCCAGCAATTCCTTGCCGTGCCGCTGTCACCATGGATGAAGATGCTGGCATCACCTTCCGCCACCCGCCGTGCTTGAGAAAGGACTTCCTCCATAGCACTGCTGCGAGTAATGATCTCGGCACGCCACGACTCCGCCGCCGTGGCCGGGGCATCCGGGGCACGTAGGCGTACTGCCGCCTCGATCTGTTCTACCAGCAAACGGGCATCGAAGGGTTTGGTAAGGAACCCAAAAATTCCGCGCCGAGTAGCGTCTACCGCCTCGGGGATGGTGCCGTGGGCGGTCAGAATGATCACCGGTAAGGTTGGGTGGCGACGGCTCACGGTATCGAATAAGGCCATACCATCCATGCCGTCCATGCGTAAGTCAGTGAGTAAGACCTGGGGGCGGAAGGTGGGGAGCATAGCAAGGGCCTGCTCACCGCCACCGGCACCAGCCACCTCATAGCCCGCCGCCTTTAGGCGGATGGTGAGTAGACGCAGCAGGTCGGGGTCATCATCCACCACCAATACCCGCGGAAGGGCAGTGGCGGGAGGGGCATCAGTGGCCTTTGCGCTCATCCATGCTTTTCTCGATAGAGG
>CAUYUB010000342.1:0-2025 GCA_963575685.1 Gammaproteobacteria bacterium
CTGACCATACACATGGTCATTAAAGTCGGGAATGATATTGCCGAGTGGACAACTGGAATGGCAGAAGGGGATCCCGCAATCCATACAGCGGGCACCCTGAGTTTCCACCTCCACCTTGTTGAGACGAAGGAGGAACTCCGCATAGTGCTTAATCCGCTCCGCCACCGGGGTGTATTGGTGCGTACGCCGGGGGAACTCCTTAAATCCGGTAACCTTGCCCACTTTAGAGAACCTCCTCGGTGGCGGACGATTGCTCAAGCTCCGCCAGCGCGCGTTTATAATCGATTGGCATCACCTTAATGAATTTCGGGAGGTTTTCCTCCCAATGCGCCAATACGTCTCGGGCGATGAGGCTGCCGGTATATTGTGCGAAGCGTTCGATCATCGCTTTTATTTCCGCAATTTCTTCTGCGCGCACCAACGCTTCGGGCTCAACCATATCCTGATTGATGCGTTGACGGGATTTTCCGTCGCTGTCGAGCAGATAGGCAATGCCGCCACTCATCCCGGCCGCGAAGTTTTTACCAACGGCACCGAGAATGACCACTCGGCCACCCGTCATATATTCACAACCGTGGTCACCAACCGATTCGACAATGACCTTCGCTCCAGAGTTGCGGACGCAGAAACGTTCGCCGCCCATCCCACGAATATAGGCCTCGCCGCTGGTGGCACCGTAGAAAGCGACGTTACCGACGATGACATTCTCATGGGATAAGAAACCTGCTGCGCGTGGCGGATAGAGAATCACCTTGGCGCCCGAGAGGCCCTTACAGAAATAATCATTGGCCTCTCCCTCCAACTCCAGGGTTAAACCCTTCGCGCCGAAGGCACAGAAACTCTGGCCGGCGGACCCGTTCATCTTGAAACGGATGGTATCTTCGGGGAGGCCACCCTCCCCATTTCTGCGGGAGATTTCGGCGGACAGCATCGTACCCACGGCGCGGTTGAGGTTACGGATAGAAACTTCACCAGTCACTTTACGGCGTTTGTTCAGGGCTGGTCTTGCCATTTCGATCAATTGGTTGTCGATAGCGTCTGCGAGTGAGAAATCCTGAGCCTCACAATGATACGGGGCGCAGCCGTGGGTAGTGACGCGGTGCAGGACCCGATCGAGATTGAGGTAGTGTGCCTTCCAATGGGTAATCCCTTTACGGACGGCCAATTTATCGGTGCGCCCGATCATCTCGTTAACGGTACGAAAACCGAGCGAGGCCATGATTTCGCGCAATTCCATGGCCATGAACCGGAAGAAATTTACAATATGTTCCGGTTTACCTCGGAAAAATTTACGCAGCTCTTCGTCTTGGGTCGCAATCCCAACTGGGCAGCTGTTGAGATGGCATTTGCGCATCAGGATACAACCACTGACGATCAAGGCACCGGTAGCGGTCCCCCATTCTTCCGCACCAAGCAGTGCCGCAATGGCAACATCTCGGCCACTCAAGAGCCTACCGTCGGTTTGAACGACGATACGGGAGCGGAGTTTATTGCGCATAAGGACCTGATGGGTCTCGGACAGGCCAAGTTCCCAGGGCAACCCCGCGCGTTTGATGGAACTCAAAGGCGAGGCACCAGTACCCCCATCAAAACCGGAGATCAAGACCGCTTCCGAATGGCCTTTGGCAACCCCCGCGGCAATGGTGCCAACCCCCGCCTCCGATACCAGTTTGACGTTGATGCGGGCACGATCGTTGGCGTTTTTCAGATCGAAGATGAGCTGGGCCAGATCTTCGATAGAATAGATATCATGGTGCGGCGGCGGTGAGATCAATCCTACGCCGGGCGTGGAGTGGCGCACCTTGGCGATATTTTTATCTACCTTACGCCCCGGCAGTTGGCCGCCTTCGCCCGGTTTGGCGCCTTGTGCGATCTTGATCTGCAATTCATCGGCGTTGACCAGATAATTTGAGGTTACCCCGAACCGCGCCGAAGCCACCTGTTTGATGGCGGAACGTCGGTTATTCCCATCGGGACCGGGGGTAAAACGTTCTGGGTCTTCACCACCTTCGCCGGTATTGCTTC
>CAUYUB010000343.1:0-2021 GCA_963575685.1 Gammaproteobacteria bacterium
TCCTCTTTCGGAAAACTTGACCGCGTTGGTCCCCAAGTTAAGCAGAATCTGTTCCAGCCGTAATGGATCCCCGACTAAGAACCGCGGTACCGACATCGGTACATCGAACAGCACTTCCAGATTTTTTTCTTCCGCCTTAAACGAGACCATCGCCGAAACCTTTTCCAGGACCTCGTCGAGATCAAACGTGATCTGTTCTAGGCCCAAGCGACCCGCTTCGATCTTGGAAAAGTCAAGAATGTCATCAATAATTCCGAGCAATGATTGCGCCGCCGCCTGGATCTTGCGCATCTGGTCACGTTGGCGGGGATCGAGGTGGGTCTGGGCGAGCAGATAGCCTATGCCGATGATGGTGTTCATCGGCGTTCGGATCTCATGGCTCATATTGGCCAGGAATTCGCTCTTGGCGGCATTGGCCCGTTTTGCCGCTTTCGCCGCCTCGATCTCGGTGATGTCGCGGAAGACCAACACCTCACCATTAGACTGACCCGCTTCAATGATGGGGGTGGCGGTAAATTCGGTAAGGAAAGAGGTACCATCACTCCGCCAAAAGGTTTCAATATCGCGGTGCAGGATTACGCATTTATCTAATTGGCTATGGACCGGACAATCTTCCCGTGGATAGGGGGTACCATCCGGATAGGAATGATGGCAGAGGTCATGAAAGATCTCACCGATCAGTTCATTCGCTGACCAACCTAAAATTCGACTGGCTGCCGGATTGGCAAAGGTGATATGCCCCCGTCGATCGAGTCCGCAGATACCATCGCCCACGGCATCAAGGAGCAACTGGTTCTGGGCGTTGAGGCGAAGAATTGCCTCGTCAGCCTGTTTACGGCTGCTGATATCAACGATGGAGACCACCACATAGTGACGTTGATCAAACTCCATCGGACTAATCGCCACATCGACGGGAAATTCACTGCCATCTGCGTGTAATCCACGAAAATCGTTGATTTCCCCCATCAGTCGAGGCGTCGGGTTGGATACATATTGAGTGCGGAGGGCGAGGTACTCTTGACGTTGCGGCTCCGGGATTAGTTGTTCGAGCAGTAGCCAGTGCATGGTCTGACGCGGATAGCCGAAAATTTTCTCGGCCATGGTGTTGACCCGCACGATTCGGCCAATCGCATCAATCAGCAATAGGCCAGCCGGGGCGGTCTCGAATAAGCTATTGGCAAATGCCTCGCGTTGTTGGAGTCGTTCCTGAAGGGCGCTCAATTGGGCGGTACGCTCCTGTACCAGATCTTCCAGATGGTGGCGGTAGTGTAGCAGTTCGTTATTACTGGTTACCGTTTCGTGTGCCGTGGTCCGAATGGCGTGGGCAACCTCTGCGATCTCATCCGCGTGTCGTTCTTGTGCCTGGGTCAGGTATTTTTCCAGCGCAGGAGTCACTTGCCGAGCGGCGGAGAATTCCTCTACGGCCCTACCCAGTGCGGTGATCCGTGTGGTTTGACGGAGGAGCCAGAGGCCGATAATGAGCCAGAGGATCAGGCCATCGATAATGGGGATGGCGCTTACCCCCAACACCAATTCAGTGTTCGAAAATAGCGCGATGATCGGAGATTCCAGGTGGATCAGGATGACCTCGCCCGCTTTTCGCTTCCAGTCCAGATCCAGCGATTCCGCTTCCTTCATGGGCAGGTTTTGTGCCAGCCGTTCCAGTGCCGCCTGACCGCCGGAACTGGCGACCGGACGGCCATTATGGAATACCGTGAGGGTAACCTCATTCGTGCTGATCTGATAGAGCAGACCATGACTGATTTGGAAGAATAGCCCAAATCGGCCCATGCCTTCTTTCTTGCCGAGCCAGATCGGGACCTGAAATACCCGATAGAGCTGTCCATCCGTCGGATCCAGGTAATAGCCGTTTTCTTCCTCCAGCTTCAGAGGAATGGTGGAAAGGGATAGATTACTACCAAAATCAAATAGCTTGCGTCCGTCTCGGTTTTGTATGAGCAGGTGCTGGAAGTGTCGATCCATCCCTTGGATGGTAAGATAGGCATTGAGATTCGCTACGC
>CAUYUB010000344.1:0-23796 GCA_963575685.1 Gammaproteobacteria bacterium
TGGCGTATCGAAGTCAACTGGTCCGGGTCGTGGGTCAACGAAGCAAGCAGGGTACAGGGTTATAAGCTGCGCCGCGGTCGTCAGCACTATCTGGCGATTGAGGGAAATTCCTTCGAGCAGATGCAAACAGGGGAGTTGACGCTTGACCTGGACAACCACGATCAGAGATACAACCCCTACAACAGCTCCAGCCCGATTTATAGCGGCCTCCGCCCAGGGCGCAAGGTGCGCGTAACGGTCAAATATCGCTCAAGCGGCGTAACCTACGCGCGTTTTTTTGGACGCATTGCGGATGTCAGGCCCCTGACCGGGCGCAACAAAATGGCTAAAATGCGCGTTGTCGATGGGATGCAATATCTCAGGGAGCGCAAAATATCCATCGGGGCCATGTCCAACGTCTCGGTATCGGCTGCCATTGGCGCAGTCCTTGACGCGGCTGGGTGGGGGTGCCTGGGTGGCCACCTGATAGGCCAGCGCACTTATCCCGTTCTGCGCGCTAGAAAAACCCTGCGTTGCTTTTGGTTTCAGCGTGTCCTTGCTGTTATTCCAGGTCATTCCGCCTTGATCGGGCATTGCACCGCCCGCTTTCCATTTGGCGATATTCTGCGAGATATTCCAGACTTCTCCCAGTACAAGCGCAAGTCCAGCGACCGGCCAAAATGCAGCAGTGGCAGAGGCAGCAAAGGCTTTCATTCCAGCGGCGGCCGCGCCCAATCCGCTGGCCCCGCCTAAATTCGATACCAGAATAGACATATTCGCCAGTTGCTGAAGTAGTCCAGATTGACCGACTACCCCCAAAATCTGTACAGTGTCCTGCAATGGTTTCGGCATCTTGGCGAATATATCCAACAGTTTGGCGGCTATATCGTACTTCGTACCTTGCAGCGCGTCATTGAATTCATCAACCTGCTGTTTTGTTTTCAGGATCGCGGCTGCTTTTTTGTCGTCAATAATCAGGCTATCCGAGATTGCCGCGCTCATGGATTTGATCTTATCGCCGCCCAGTTCCATGATTTTCGACATTTCCATGCCGCTGCGCCCGAATTTGTCTACCAGGAATTGCGACCGCTCAAGGCCAGGCTTCATTTTCAGAAATTCGTCGGATAGCTTGGCTAGATTTTCAGTGGAGGGCTGTAATCCCTTTTCGCTCAAATTCTTCGCGGCCATCCGCAGGGTGTCAAATTCGACAAATGCATCATCGGCTAACTGGATAAGGCGGCTGGATTGCTCATTGCTAACCCCGATAAATCGGGATAGCGTACCAACTTGATCTCCGTATTTGATATACCCCTGGGTAATTTCCGAGATAGCGCCGGTCATGCCGCGCAGGGCATTATTGACACCGAGCAGGATGCTGGAGGCCCGATCTGTGGCGGTTACTACGATATTAACTTCGTTATCGCTCATTGTCTATCTGGCCCTTTACGACAAGCTGCGAATAAAACAGATTGGCCCGCGCCCACCATGTTTGTCTCACTTTTTCCGTTAGTGTTTCCCCGGTGACTTCCCACGGCGCTTTACCCCATTTTTCGGCTAATATCAATACGTTTATCCAGATGAGCGGCGGCGTACCGTTATGCACGTGCGTGATTACGCGCCGCTGTTGTCCGGGGGGATTAGTGCAGCACGCGCCCCCGTAATCGCCATATTCAGTTTAGTGATTGCGCTTTCAATTTGCGGATCTGTCAGGTCATTCAGGATTTTATAGGCGGCTTTCTTTTCTATCCATTCGCCCGCGTCGTTTGTCATGTGATGCGCTAACAAGTCCCGCAATTGGCTGGATTTGATAGCCTGCGGTTCGTCCTGCACCATTTCCAGGGTGATGTGATCGCCGAGCGTCATCCGTTCTGGGTCGTATCTAAATCTGATTTCCATATTCCTCCAAATCTCTGTACGATGTCACACCAGCGCGGTTAGCAAATTACAGACCGTAATTTCAGCGGTCAGCGCAGCGGTGGCATTGTAGCGGGCGCTCCACGATACTTTCAGGATGTCGTTACCGTTTACGCTTGCCAGTTTGTCAACTTTATCGATCCTTGCGCACAGATCAATTCTGAGTGCGCGAGTGGAGAACGTTCCCCCGCTGCCAGTGTAGCCCGTGGCCGATCCTAAAAATTCCATGCGGATCTTTTTGGCGGTCTGTGCAACAAAGTCGTCGTATTCTGCAACGCCCGACGCATCATGCTCAAACGTAAACGATCCGGTGATTTTCGGACCGGTGCATTTGGTGAAGCTGAAATACAGATTACCGTCGCCGGAGGGAACTTCTTTGATCCCGCTGTCGTAGTTCATTTCAAACCCCAACCAGGTATTCGTGAGTTGGGTTGAGCCAATTGTCCCGCCTACCGCGTCGGCGTAGATTTTGCCTTTCTGAAATAGGATCGTTTCGACCGGCTGTAATGTCAGCGTCGTTTTGGTTGACTTCGCCATCTGGCGACCGAGCCATTTTGACGCAATCTTGACGGCCTCTTTGGGCGCGCCTTTGAGCGACCAGGACTGACAGAAACAATATTCCGCCTCGTATTCCTGGTAGTCATCGCCGCATTCAATCGTGTATGCCTTCGTGGTCGGCTGGCTGGTGGCCGGAACGACGTAGGCGTATTTCTTGGCGTTGGAAGTCCCGCCGTTGGCAGCTCCCGAAACCACATCTAAAACGGATGCCGAGAGCGGGTATCCTATCTGCTCAAACGTGGCGTCGTTCTCATCGAAGTCAATCCCGGCCAACAGATAACTGACGTAGGACCGATCTACATCCACCAGATAGCCCACATTATCATCCGGGTATACAATCGTGCGGTCATCGCTCATTCCGCCCTTGCCATACCAGATAGCGGTCGCAGGTACGGATGTCCCCTTGCTGCTTTCCAGCCCTAACTGGATAAATCGTAGTTTTTCTATACCTGCCATTGCTAGCTCCTATCCAAAGATTTTTACATTTTGAACCGTGAAAACATAACCGATACCATTGATTGAATCGTCTTTCAGCCGGTGCGCGGTAACGTCGCCTTCGTAAGTTTGCGCCGTGCCACTGATGGTTGGATCAGCTCGAAACACGTTACCAATCGATTGCGGAATATCCGCCAGCCAATGCGCGGCGCTTTCCTGGTTTCCCTGTGGGATGACTACGCCAATTTGAAGGTCAAACAGCGTGACATAATACCCGCCCGGATTTAGGATCATGCGCACGTTATCGCCAAACGCCAGGGAGGACGGTACAGCGATTCGCGTCTCAAGCGCATAATCAGGCGCGGACTGTATTTTCGTGACGGCAATCAAGATAGCAGCCTGCGCCGCCGTGATGACTTCTTGGATGGTTTGCGTCATGAAATCACCTTGATGAATCCGGTGATGTCGTTGACTTCGTACTTTGTTTTGGCTGCGTTGTTTCCGCCATAAGTCACGCCTAAACGCTCCTGATAAATCTTTTCGGCCCGCTGTAAGGTATTCAACCTGATTTCTGGCTGCACATTCCAGACGTAGACGGGTACGCTGATTAGATGGGTGGCGGCTGTGCTGCCATTATCCCCGCGCTGGATTGCAGTCGCTCCGCCCAGGTTGGTCGCCGAGATATTCATAATTTCCGCGTCAATCTTGACAATGCTATCCGCTTTTAGGGTGTGACCGGCCGAAAGGGTAAACGATAGACTGGTGGTCGTGGTTATCGCCGCGGCCAGCGTCCCGCAAACCGTCCAGGCCCGCTGACCGTAGCGATTATGGAACCCCCACCACCCCTCGACGCTGATTACTTTCTCGATATTGCCGATACCGTTAAAGATCCAAAATATCGAGGTGGGGCCAATGATCTGGATTGCATAGTGGGGTGAGTAGTTTTTCGGCTTGAGATTGTAGACGGCCGGTAATACTTCGTTTGTGTCGCCATTCGTGACCTTGACCGCTTCCAGGAGATCGTCGTCCAGGAATAGGGTGCGCGGGCTGTTCTGGTAGACTGGAACGTCAAACCACCTGGTTTCATAACGCGGGTAGAATGTGCGGTGACACTCACTATCTACCTGGCGGGCGGCTTCGTCCAAAATGTCGGAAACCAGCCGGTCGTCGAGCACATCAACGACAACAGTCTGCCCGCGCGGGGTGGTGTGAGATTTGAAATCTTCCAAACTCGCGTACGGATTTATGATCATGCTTTCACCATCCCCATCGCTAACTTGGTTTCTTCTGGCACTTCATCAACAAAATGCATCCCGCTTGCGCGTGCGGCTGAGTCATAAACTTTGATATACGCCTGATTCTCGGAATACACGCCTTCCATCGCGCCATAGTCATAGGCCTGTTTGCCTAATTCTCCCAGGAATTGAAGAAGTTGCTTCGCCGCTCGTTGGTCGCCTGTCTGTTTGAACACATTCCCGACGTATTCGATCTTGCCCAGGGTGGTGTACATTTCCAGCCGTTTCTGCTCGTGCGTGCGTTGCGCCTGCGCGGCGGCGGATTCAAACGTTCCACGATCAGCTGGGCTACCCATTGCCATATAGCGCTCTGCCTCTGATAACGCCCCGGCCGCCATTCCTGTTTTCTCAGCGGCTGCGCGGTAGGCGGCTACGGTTTCGGGTAGTTGCGCATGTTTCCCGGCGTTTACTCGGATTTCTACCGTGCGCTTCATGCCCTCTAAATGCCGGTTGGCGGCGGTCCATTCGGCATCAAGGGCGGCGGCGCGCTTGGCGAAATTTTCACGCTCAAAAACAATCGCGCCCTCGAAGCCGTAGATTTTATCCGTGAACAGGTGGCGGCTGGATTCGACGTGGACATGCTCCGGCCCGAGCAGCCCCTTTAGAAATCCAATCCAATAGCGGTAACAATCCGCCTGATATTGGTATTCTGTGGAGGACAATTCCACGCCATAAAACGATACATCCTCGTAACCTTCGAGGACTGCCAGCGCAATCATTTCAGCGATTGTCGAAGTCAGGTAGGTTTCACCGCTCAGGGCGATTGCGTCCTCAATCGGATAGCGTACGGAGTTTGGAACGTCGGGATCTACATTCTGCATGTAGATTGGCGCTCCGTGATCCTGCTGCAGCCATTCCCAATATCCGGGGTAGCGGTGATTAGCCTGCTTGTAAATTTCAGGGATGTGGAGCTGGAAGTTTCCGTTCCAGCGTTTGCACCACGGCTGACAAGCCGATTCGTTGATGACCCAAATATCATAGGTCATGTCGTCCCACGGCGCGTTATCCCTGGTAAGCGTTCCACTCCCAACAATCGCCAATTTTTTCATGATTCGCGTCCTCCCGCGCTTCCTCCCGGTTGGTTATGTTGGCTGCGGGTGGAGGAGTCCCGCAGCCAACAAGAACCCAATTAGGTCAGTCTATTCAGCCGCGACCATGGTCGTCCCGGCGTGCCGTGGCTTGAGAATAGCCATGACAGAAGCCAGTTGCACCTGGTAAGTCGTGGATTTGGTGACGGTCATCCTCACATAGCGCCCCTGACCCGTAGTCGGGGTGGCGCAAACGATAGACGGAGGAACGTCAATGAATACGGTCATCGCGTCGGATGTCGTGGTGAGCGTCATGCCGGTCTTAGCGACGGCGGTCACTGCGCCGAGGGTGTCCGTGCCAACCGCCGCAGAAATGCGGTAGTTGTAAGCGAACGTCCCGCCGCCCGTGGTCGCTGCGCTTGACGCGGCGGTCATAGTGACGGTCAGGGTGACGGTTGTAGCCGTCGCAGTCAGTACGCCAAACTGCGCAACGAACATGCAGTTCTCAGCGTCTTTCAGGTCGAGCCAGCCGGTAGACCAGGTATTGTTGCCTTTATCGACCGGAGCGACGAGCGGAACGTAGTGGTTAATCAGTGCCAAATCGGTAGCCATTTTTATTTCTCCTTTTAGCTCGAAGCGGCCGAGAGAACGACAAACGCGGATTGGGTCAGGCTGCCCTTGTAAGGCGTGATCGGGGAAGCCCAGGCCGTCTGACCGTCGCAGCGGTAGACAAACCGGAAAGCCTGCTCGTCGGTCAGGAAAGCGATGTGAATGGAGGTTGCAGCCTGTACATCGCCCTTGTCCCAGAACAGGTAATCGCTGAAATCAGCCAGCAGAAGATCGCCAGCTGCACCGCCAGAGGTGGCCAGGGAGGGGTTGAACTCGGTTTCTACAACTTCTTTGCCGAACAGCTTCATCGATCCGTCCTGCCCGTAAGAAACGAACGGGGACAGAACCGAAGTCGTGCCGGTGAAGTACAGCGCATTCAGCGCGGGGATCACATCCGAGTTGCAGAACCACTTCGCGTTTTTCTTGTTGCGCGGAAGCATCCGCTGCCACATTTTCAAAACGTCGGTGTGGCTGATTTTGTTGACATCCTCGCGGTAGCTGACCGTGACCAGCGCCGGGGACAGCAGCACGCCCTGGCAGCGACCAACACCCAACCCGTTCACGATGTCATCGTTGACCATGAACGCGATTTCCTCACCGGCTGACTGCGAAGCCACGGCGTTGAATTGCGCGGCATCCATAATCAACTCGTCGGTGGCATACATGAGAGCGGCGTATTTGTGCAGCTCCCAATTGACCCGGCGGAATTTCGGCCGGCTTGCGGTGATGGTTTCACCCTCATTGATGCGATAACCACGCACACCGCCCCAGCGTGAGCCGGTGGCGCGGCTGGTTTCGTCAATGCCGTTGATGTAGCCGAAATTGGAGTTTGACCCAACCGGCAGGCGGCGGACGGCGCTCGAGAACGGGCCTTCCTCGTGGATCGGCTTGATAAGCTCGGTTGAGATAGTCGGCTCAATCAGATAGCCAGCATCGGCGGGGATGGATTCATTCGCGCCCTGCGCGGCTTTCATGCCGCTTTCGATGCGCAGAAGGCGGGCATCCATGCGAACGCTGCCATTTTTAGCAGAGACGGCTGCGGTCTTGACGGCGAAAGCCATCTCGGCCAGGCTCTTGAACGGACGATCTGCCTCGTCCAGGGTGACGGAAATTCCAGCGGTGTCTTTGGCGGGTAAGGAAGCCTGGAAGGTCTTAATGCCTTCTGCGATTCCTTCCTTTACGGCCTGCTGGAGCATTTCTTTGGTAATCAAATCTTCGGTCATTTCGTGCTCCTTTTGGGTTGTTGGTTCGACTTCCTCACCCACTTTGATCTCGCTTACCGCCGTTTTCACGGCCTCTGGCTTGCCCTCAATCTCTGGGGTTACGGATAAAACATCCTCATCGGATGGTACAACTAAGGTAAGTCCAGCCTTCTCAAATGTGGCTTTAGCGGCTGGATAGGCGACGGCGTAGGCGTTGGCGGCTTGTAACTTGCCCGTCAAGCGGTCGGTCAGGGTCATTTCGACCACCGGCCAATTGGTAATCTCGCCGTCTTGTGTTTTGCGCAAAATGTGGGCGATTGTCCCGGACGACGCACGAGCGGTCCCGGCTTTGGCAGCTTCCCATACGCGCTCGGCTAACTGTTGCGCTTTGTCGAGGATGACTTTGTACCAATGGCCGCTATTATCCACGTGATCATAGGTGGCTTTGCCGATAATAATTGGGTCGCCCTGCGGTCTGAAATTTTCGTCATAGCCGTGATAGTAAAATACGGGGATTTCGTGATAAATATCCTCGTGTACTTTCGTGCGCGGCGTGAATTTCTCGCCCACCATATCGCGCCCATTGAACGGCCCGCCGAACGGGACGCCCAGCACATCAAGCGTCCAATCACCGGCGGCTTTGATCGCGCCCTCGATGATTTGCGTTTGAACGAACATAGGGAGATATCCGTCTGTTTTGGCGGCTCCGCTCTCAGCCGGATAATTCTCGGCCTCTGACGTTTGGTCGGGGTCTGGCATCATCTGAGAAGTCCGGCTGATAATGTCGGCGGCGTGATCATGCATGGCTTTGGCGGCTGAATGGATAGCCTCCACGTGCCCGCGATTGCCCTTGTTCATCGCCGCGCCTGCTTTTATATTTGCTACGTCTGCCCTGCTATTTGCCATATCCCACCTGTAAACAACAAAAAAGCGAGTGCAATAATTTGCACTCGCTTTACAAAGCCTAATGAGTTTTTAGGGTTCCCGCCTTTTCGCCGCCTTTCGGCCTCTGGCTATCCTGCGGGGGTATGAAGTTATCAGTTCTATTGTAACACTGTTAGAACAAATGTCAATACATCAATCCAGCAATCCACTATCAAAAACGATCAGCCCGTCCGGCCCCAGCCGCGCAATGTCCAGCAGCATGTCGGTAATCTCGCGCTCACTGTCGGTCTGTTCTTGCAGATAGCCGGGCCAATCTCCCTGGCTGGAAATCAGCAGTGCCATCGTTTGCGGGTCAGGGATCTGGTCATCGGCCACCCGCCAGAATTCATTCAGCGCGGCGGTCGTGATCTGTTCGCGGTCAAGCGCCAGCTTGAACATGCCCGCGTAATCATTGCCGTCAACCTCTGGGATCGCTTCCAGGCTATCAAACAGCGGGGTAATGTTGCGATCTACGATGTAATCTCGGATACGCTTGGCGTGCGACTTTTCGTCATCGGCGGATTTCTCAAAGAAAGATGACGCGCCGGGACGATTGACCACATCGGCGGCGGCTGCCAGGGCGCGGTAGAATTGTTCGTTCTGGCGCTCAAGCGTGAACTGCTTTTGGAGATACGTGATAATTGTCGGGTCCATTATGAGAATCCTTGTTTTTTGATTACCTGCCTGACTGCGTTTGCAAACGATCTGACCATTTGCGGCGTGTACTGCGCGAGGATCACGCCTATTTTATTCCAGCCTACACCCATCAAACCCATAAAGCGGGATTGACGGTTATTGTCATAAAGGTAAATAGCTCCCTGCGCCTGGTTGGTTATCGTAGTTTTTGCCCCGCGCCCGATTAGCCTCCAGCTCGATTGTATCCCGCTGGATTTACCGCGTCTGATATACGGAACATTGATTAACCCACTTTTCAGCGCCCAGAAAAACCAGCGGCGCATTTTGGGCGTTTTGAAGGTTTGCCCGTATACGCTCATACGCGTAATACCGCCGTGATATTCGGGAATCTCTTTATTGACCAGGGCATCCAATAACAAATTACTCGCGGCCTCAGTCCCGGCGTCGGCAAGCTGCGCAGGAAGGGCCGCAATCTTTTTGCGGATCTTCTCTACGCTATCCCCCACCGAAACGGAGAAGTAATCGTTATCAGCCAATTTCTAGATACCTTACTTCGCAGGTTGTCCCGGCTACAATGCCATAGACCGCCGTCACGCTGGCGACATCGATATACTCAGCGCCTGCTAACAGTGGATAGCCGGTTGTGGTGGCAACACTGGCGTCGCCCAGGTATACCGTCTGTGATCCGACGTTGGCAATCCGTAAAACCTGCCTGCTGGCATTGGCGGCCGCGATGACGATACCGCCCGCCGTGGCTGGAACGGTTACAGCCGCATAAGTAAATTCGTTCTTGGTGGTTGCGCTTCTTGCTGCCATAATTTATCTCCCTATCCTCTGATAGATAACAGTTTATTCATTACGCCATAGGATCGGCGTTCAGTCGTTGAATTTAGACTACAATCACAGCGCCAGCCGCCACACTCCAGATGTTCATTGGGCGGGGATTGCGGGTGTAATCCAACCTCTTCCCATTCTGATGCATAAGCCACCAACCCATTGAGCGCGGCGCAGGTTGTGCAATGTTCTTCGGTCTGGCCCAAATCCCAGCGGTATTTAATCTTACCGCCGAAATAAGTTCGCGCCTGATTCTGTACGTCCGTGTACCTATTCGCCCAAATATCCAACCTGGATTGAAATTGTTCCCAGCCCGTTTTGTTGGCGGCCGTGTCCTGTACGTCATCGGCCAGCCTATCCAGGAATGATTTCTCGTTATCGATGATCGCCTGTAATGCGGCTTTATCGGCGTCCGTGAAGTCTTCCGGTAAGACCATGCTTTCGTCCGCGCCCTTCTCCCATGCCTCGGATAATTGGCGCTCGATTGCCAGCCCCATATCGCTAATAAATCCCCGGCGTGACATGGCCCGCGAGTATAGCGCGTGTACATCGTTGGTCATGATCGTACTGTACAGATCCGCCGTTTTGATTGCGGCGATTTTGTACAGGACTTCGCGGAGATTGTCGAGGGCGGTCATGCCTTTTCAGCCTCCACAAGCGCAGACGCACGATTGACCGCTTCCGCCAGGACTAGCAGCGGATTGACATAAGCATCTTGTTTCTCGTCAACCACATTCGCAAACACGCGCCGAACGTCCTCCGCCGTCTTGCAGCCGGGTAACAGTTTGTGAATATATTCTAATTCATCGGCGGGGATTTCGGCGGCGATAAACTCCACATCCTGACCGACATGCTTTAGCGCCTTACGCTGGAATTTGTCCAGCTCCGCCGTTTTCTCGGCGTTCATTTCTGGCGTGTTAGATTGACTTGACGGCTCGTTAGCGACGGGATTAGACTGCGCGCCCTGGTCTAGTTTCTGTTGCGTCTGTTGCTGGATCTTCTCGGCCTGCGCTTTCTTCTCCTTGACGATGGTTTCAATCTGCGCCAGCATATCATCGGGGATTTTCGCGCCTAACATCTGCGCCATAATCAGGGCCAGCTCTGGGTCAGCCACAAACGCATTGACGTAATTGGTCAGGGCTGTGCTTCTATCTGTTTCATTCTCCTGGAACACGGGCATTTTTTCATGATGCTCAACCAGGCGATAGCCCAATGGGATAAATATCTGCCGGTTCAGTTCATAGGCAATCTTGCGCCAATCAGGGAGGGCGGTGATCTCAATCAAACGCCTATCATCCGCATCGACCACGCCTTTGCCGCCCAGGCCGCGCGCGGTTTCGCTGAAGAGGATCGACATGGGGATACCCATGGCAATGCTGACGTTTTCGCGTTCCTCTTTGGTCAGGGGTACGTTTGCCAGTTCGTCCAGGCCGCCGCCCATGTCGATGGGTTTGGATAGTTCAGTATTGACAAACAGGGTGCGCCATTCGTTTTTACTGCCTGTTAGCTTGTTGCGTACCATGTCCTCGAATTGATCTTTATCGGCCTGCTGCGTGCCTTCTGGGACGGCGAAAACGTAGGTATGCAACATGCCGCGTTTGAAGAAACCGGTTGCAGCGTCGTCAAGATTATAGAGTACGCCCATGGCAGATAACGCGGCCTTGCCAGGGAATTTGAGCGGGGGGCCCATTTCAACATCAGGATCGGGCATCCAAACGGGAACGATAAATTCACCCGTGGCAGGATTACCATCCTTGTCGATTGCTGGGGGATAGTGTAAGTCCTGGGTGCTGTTACCGTCGGCGGTTAGCGCCTTGCGTGTGAAGTCGTTTTTAGAGACGTTATAGGTCACAGATCCCGGCGCAAGCGGTTTGAATATCTTTAGCACACTCGCGCCGTTTTTGGATGCGTGAATATAAGCGCGGCCGCTGATAACCCAGGCCGACTCTAGCAGCCATAGCAGGCCCTGGGGATTAGGGAGGAAGCCGACTTTATTTTGCCAGTCATCGGTACTGTCTACCACCTCGCCCGAATTTACGTCTACCAGGTCAAAAGGAATATTTGCGACCGCATCGGCGCGGATTTGCATGGAGCGGAATACAATTCCAACGCGGGCGGCGTAATAGATTTCAGTATCCGGCCGTTCCTTCTCGTTGCCGGATAAAATGCTCCAACCCTCATCGCCCCAGATAGTCACCGCCTTCATACCATCGAAAGCGACCAGGCTATATTTTGGATCGGCCTGCGCAGGGTTTTCTGGTAATGTTTTTGATTTATTCCAATTTCTAAAAATATTGAAGTCTGCCATTGATCCCCTCACATAACCGCCCAGCGAGTGTGTACCATTGCCCAATTGGCTATCATTAAACTTACAACCGTATCGTCGTGCCCTTGACCCTCTGCGGCCAATCGCCAAACGCCGGAGGGTAATTGATCGGCCACAAAGATATTTAGCTCGTGCCGCTGTACTTCGTGCGGCTGTAATTTCAGCCAGTTCTTTTCTGCGTGCAGCACATCATAAAGGTCGGACGCTATGCCCGCCTTGCTGATATTGGTTGTCTCAAACGGTATCACTACCATTCCCATTTTACGCATTGCCTCGATATTGACTGACCCGATACTATTTGATTCCGCCGCCACACTTTTTAAATGCCAGTAATCGTATTTCAACTTGACGCGCCGCCGTAATTCTTCCCATGACAATTGATTGATATGCAATAAGTCCACCTGTTCGCGCGTTGTCTTGTCTAACACAGTCAAACTCAAAAAGTCGAAATCCCTTCCAAAATCCAGACCGGCGCGGTATTCGTGCCCTTCCTGATAAGTCGCTCCCATTGGAGCCGTGAACACATGCGATATATCCCCAAAATAACTATTACCGGAGGTCAGGAAGCAGGTATATGGATCTTCCGGATATTCCTGAATAAACAGGCGTTTCAATTCCTCTTGTTTATTCCTCCGCCATTTGATTTGATCGGACTGTAAATTGTGCTTGCGGATTAGCTCTTTTTCTTCGTCCGTTTGCCCAATAACCTCCCCATCATCAAGCGGTATCCTGTACGAACTATCAAACCACCAGGGATAAAAATGGATCTTCCATACTCCCTTACCTGATAGGGCTTCCATGCAGCGCTCATAAAAATATCCCTGCGTCCCGTTGGGTGTACTCTCCAGAATTACATCTGGATTGCCGCCCTGCATGGCCCCGGCTATGATCTTTTCCGCGTCCTTCCAAAAAGCCACCTCGGAACCGTGAAAGTCGGTGTAAGTTCCGCCGCGCCCGGCTTCCTTGCTGCCTGCCGTGGCGATAATGCACTCACTATCAAAATCGCGGTAACTGGCTAATGTGGCGTTGCTGTACTTTCGTTCTGGCTGTATTCCGTTGAATTTGCAATGCTCCCAAAATCTATCAGCCATACGGCGTAGCTTTTGCGTTGTCTCGTCATCATGCGCCATGGTCATTGTAGTTCTGGTGCTGGTGACTGCCCGCCTGAATAGCTCCGCTTGCACGTAGGTACTGAAACCCAATTGCCGCGCCTTCAAAATTAGATCGCGCCCGGTCCTGTGCTGGTGAAAATCGCGTTGTGCTTTATTCAGTTGTAAAGGTACAAGTTTCTTATTCTTATCGAGGATACGCAGAAACGTAACCGCGAATAATTCAGGGTCATTTACTACTTGAGCCGGGGTTAGCGTCATCGTGCGCCCCTTCTACAAATTGTCTCCAGGTAATCGCTCCCCCGTCCGCGCCGGTGATCTCGTTGCGCTCAACATAGCCGCGAGATTTGCCCTGTGTCTTGAGGAAGAAGCACACAGCCCAACCTTCGCCAGCCAGCGCCGCAGAATACAGGGCGCTTTCCACGTTATCGATCATCGTATCCCGCGCCTCTGCTAATGCCGCCTGCACGGTTACACGGTCATTGATATACTTGTACAGCGTTTGCCGTGACATGCCGAAATGACGCGCAACCATAGACACATTACCTTTGTAGTCAGCAATTGCCTTGATTACCATTTCGGCGTTTAGTTCATCGCGTGTCATGCTTGCCTTTTTATAGTGTTGAGTCTGTCAATAACTCAGGCGTGCCGCCCGTCATATCCACCCATCTTTGAATAGCTACACTAACATAGGCTGGACTGATTTCCACGGCGCGGCATTTGCGATTCAGGCGCTCGCAGGCTATGAGGGTTGTGCCTCCGCCCAAAAAACCATCCAGAACAATGTCGCCCTTTTCGCTTGAGTTGCTTATTGCTCTTTCTGCTAATTCGAGAGGCTTCTGTGTTGGGTGGTAATCATTGCGCGGAGACCTGTCATACTCCCATAAAGTGACCTCGTTGTTAGGGCCAAACCATCGCGCCGACTTGCCTTTTTTGTGGGCATAATAGCAGGGTTCATGTTTGCCTTTGTAGTGGGCAGATGTTACGAACTGCGCTTGATTTTTCGCCCAAATAATTTGAGCGGTAATTTGATAACCCGCTGCCGCTGCCGCTGCCGCTGCCGCTGCCGCGTGTCCGTCTGCGTACCACAAATATAAAGGCGCACTATCATCCGCCGCCTTTGCCAATAGCGGGAGAGCCAATCCATAAATATCTGTTCCGACTTCGTCGTTTTCCAGCTTATCCCGCTTTTTCGCCCCGCCGTCATAATCAACCCCATAGGGCGGGTCGGTAAAAATCATTTGCGCTTTCTCGCCTTGCGTAAGCCGGTCAAACGTTTCGGGCTTTACGGAATCGCCGCATATGATTCTATGTTCTCCCAGCTTCCAAAGTTGCCCCGATTCCACGCCCCACTTAACGCGCAGTTCCTCGGCTTTGTCAATCTGCGGACCTGGGTCTTCGGCTGGCGGCTTCCCAAATTCCAGCCCTTCCCGTTCGGCCATCTCCGTCAGCATCTTCTGTACCCGCTCGTCATCGGATTGGATAGCGTGCATCAGGTCATCAAGCTTTGCTTTATCGGTCGCCGCCATTGCCGCCAGCGGGTCAAGTGTCGCGAGGATCAGGGCTTCCTCGGCCTCGGTCAATTCTACATAAACCACGGGTATTGTTTTCTCGCCATTGCGTGCAGCCACCTGGCAGCGGAGATGCCCGTCGACAAGGTGGCCGGTCGTCTGGTTTACGATGACATCCTGCACCCAACCCACGGACGACAAAACGCCTTCAAGCGCCTCCTGCTGATCTTTGGGATGGATACGCCAGTTAGCAGGATTAAACAGGATAGCGTCAAGTTGCTCCTGTCCGTGTCCAGTGATGCGGTTGCGGTAGGTTATCGCTGCCATACCGCCCCGACCTTGCATATCTCCGCCCATGTCACGCCGCGCCTGACCTGGTCATCATGTGGGCAAGGGGGGATCATCATGACCCCACCTATCCTCTCTGGGATAGTCCAGACATGGTACACGCGGATATAGTCAATCATTGCGCCTTCGGTCTCCGCTGAGTGGTCGGCTCTTTCGCCGCCGGTATCAGCTGCGCCAATGTCGCCCGTGTAACCTCATCGTGGGTACATAGCCGTTCTGTTTGCCCGCTGATTTGCTCGGATAGTTTGGTGATTGCTGTCACCAGGGCCATGTTGCGCTGTTCGTACTCATTATCACGTTTATCAAGCGCGGCCATGAAAGCTTCTGATTGTGCAATCTGGCGCTTATTCAGCTCCAGGGCGAACCAGACGAATACAGCGATGAAGGGTACGTTGGTTGCAAGTACAGTCCAATCCATTTATCTATCCCCCTGCGATGTATGCGTCATTTGGCTGTTTTCTGCGGCTTGATTAGAAATTTATACGCTCCCTGATTAGCCAGCAAGGCCCCTACCCAGATCAGCAGGAATTCTTGCCAATTGAGCATAACGCAAGCCGTAGCAAATGCGCACCACGCGAATAGGTAAAGCGCGTCCAGACCGAGCAGCACGCCGGCCATGAAAAGCGGCGTCCAATCACCCAGGGTCGAAAGCCATGTTTTGAACACGGGGACATAAAAGCCAATGAGGGCGATAAGCGCACCGCCCAGGGAGATAAGCATATCAACAGTCAATTTATCGAGAGTCATAATCATCCTTTATAAGCTGCGGTCCCACCCCTCCGCGCCCGCCTGGGATCTCCAGACGGCCCGCTCCGACTGTCGGAGCCACACACAAATATAGTTTGTCGTCATAAACGTAATTACAGTATACACCAAATTTACATTATGCAAGTGGGTAATTCCATGCAATTGTGATTATTTGGCGAAATTACCTTGTTTCGTGCAATTCATGATCTGGATTACCTCCGCTTACCCCTGCATCGCTAGAACCCCCGTTTTTTTCAATCCTGGCGCAGTTTATGACGACAACCAACCTTAGACGTTATTCAATTTTATAATTCCGAGAAACTGGTACCCGATTTTAGCAGATTGGGTATTGACAATCAGTAATTTAGTGTGTATAATATTATTAGAAATCAGGAAATCAGAAAAACAAAACGGAGAGAGAAAATGAAAAAACAGCAGAAGTGGACCCCCCAGACTTGGCAAATCACCCCCAGCACCATCACAACCGATAGAGTACAGTACTGGTGCAATGGAACAATGTGGACCGCCCAAATGAGCAACGCCGAAGCGCGGGAAATGATTGAAAATGGTTCGGCTTTCGCAATCACAAGTCAGGCGATCGGCGCATTAGTAAACGGGCAACCAAACTCATGAACAGAAAAAATAAACCAGGGGCGGGTCGCCCGCCCCTTGATGTAATCAGGATGGATATAACGGTCACGCGCAAGCAGGCCGAATGGCTGCACTCACAGCCCAACGCAAGTCAAATAATTAGAAATCTAGTGGAGGATGAAATGGCACAGAAGAATGATTATGAACTTGACGAATTGCAAGAAAAAGCAAATGACCGCATGGGAGATTTCCAATTCTCCGGGGATGATTGGGATTTTATATTTTATGATTGGCCGAACTACGAGGAACATTTACGGTGGCTTTTGACTGCCACGCGAGAGGAAATTTGCAAATGGATAAACGCGGGAAAAGCATAATCCCCCCCCCCAGGCCCAGCGCTCACCCGCTGGGCTTTTTGTTATGTGTCTGTTTATGTGCATCCAATCTCAGCCGCGCCAATTCCGTTTCATAGGTATCCTCGCCCCGCCATGTGAACGTCCTGGCGTAGTCCAGTTCCAGGCGGTTACATTCCGGGCATGAGCGGGTGATGATAGGATGAATTGGATATTCACGCGGTTTGAACCATTCTTCGAGTGCTGCAAGAAGTTTACCCATTATTCAAATCCTCCCTGGTGCTAATTGTCACGCTGGCGTAACCATCACCCCCGGCCTCGTGCCTATATAGGTGGTATTCGTCAAACCAGCAATCGTTACGGAATACAATTTTCTGAGCCGCGTCAATAATTGCCTTGAGAATGTTGTCCCCGTCACCCACATGCCCCTTACCCTTCGGCGGCCAGTAGTCAACCATGATCGCCAGTGGCGTTTTATCGGGAAGCATCTTCCAGCCCTCGCGGCGCATGGTGGCGGTAATCTGCCAGCGGATAGCCTGCTGGCTGGTCATGTATTCCTGGGCGCGTGCGTCTGTCCATTTCCCCGCGCGTGTCATCCGAGTGTATGGCTGGATAGCGCCTGTTAGTTTATAGATTTGCTGGATCATCTCTCCCCCCATTGTTGAGCCATAGCCTGCGCGATTCCAGTAAACGTCCGGCTGCGCTCGCGCCATCTTTCGGGCGACGGCGGCATTTGATGGATACGATCTTCCCGGCCGTCGACGATATCGGTTGGTATCAGTTTCGGTAAATTCTTGAGCCATAGACAGGTTGATTTCGTTTCCCCGTGTCCAAACATCCACGGCTGGATAATCTGGTCAGGCTTTCGGATCTTGGAGGATATGACGCTGATAGGGTTCTCGATGCAAATTTTAGGGATATTCGCGCCCATCAGCATCCGTACAAAATCCAGCGCCTCGGCCTGTACCTGTTGCTTGATTGCAAAATAACGCGCTCCGCTTACCGCAAGATGGGTGCAAGGCGGGTGCGCAATCATCAAGTCCCATCCCATTGCGATAATGTTGGTAACGTCACCCTGATAATGTTGTCCGGGTATCTCTGACGGTAATAGGTCACACGACCAGGCGTCATGACCCAATGCCCGAAAAGCCTCGCGAACAATTCCGCTGAATTCGCAAGCGACTAAAACTTTCATCTCTCCCCCACCCTTTCCAGGTACGCCGGGTCTATGCCGATTCCGTAATAAGTCAGGCCTTCAAACAGCCACCAGCGCGCGTCTGCCTTTTTGCTGGGGTCCCTGCTGCGCAAACATTTGGCCGCGTCACGTGTAACGGCCTCGATCGATTTGATACAGTTATCGGTATATTCTGGCGGGATCTCCACCCGCGCCGGATACTCCACGATCTCAATATCATCCGGGTCAATGACGCTGCATTTTTTGGCCAGATAGCGCCGCCGGTTGTATTCCAATTTGCACGGCCGGCAAATTCGGCCGGCATTAGGCGCCGCTTCTGACGGCTGACATTCGCGGTGACAGATGCGGCAGGTAAACGGTGTGGTTGGGGTTGCGGTCATGATGCGGCCTCCCACAGTCGTTTCTGACCAATCGGCGCAGTATCCACGCGCGGCCTACTGGGGCAGTCCCACGATCCTCCCGCAGTGGTATATAAATCCTTCCAACCAGCTGCAATGAGTGACGTACCGGCCTCTTCGATCAGCGTGTAAGTTATCAGTCGCTTGTATCCCATCGCTTTTACCGCTCGCCATGCTGCCCCGTACAACATACTTGCAACGTGTTTAGTCCCATCCGTGCAACAGCGTGTAACCTCAAGCGTCCATCCGTCATCATTTCCCCGCGCAACGGGTCTACCAATGGTTACTACTCCCACAACCTTTTCTCCGTCATTTACCGCTACTCCAAACTTCCAGCCCTGTGGCGGTATATGGTGGCTATGATGCGCCCGGATAAATGCGTTAGCCTCCTTGAGCGTCACGGGCTGTAATTCTAGTGTCATTCCGCCACCACCCAGTACACATTCCCCGTGTCAAATATGACCGTACGCCCGTCGCGCTTGATCTGCGCAAGCTGGGCCTCGCGGCGGCATAACTGGCAGCGGGAAATGTGGTTGCTGAAACAGGTATGATGAGCCTCTTCAGCCCGATGGTCTCCGCAAGTTTGAGCTGCGCGGACTTTGGATAAAAGCATATCGGCTATGGCGCACATGGTCACCCCCTAGAAATTTTCTCGTGGCATTCACTACAAAGGCATTGAAGATCAGACAATCTCTCGTTTCCTAAGTGTTCATAGGTTTTATGGTGAGCTTCCAATGTGTGATAGTTTCCTGATCGGCCGCATATCTCACAACGCCATTCTGCCCGAGCCTTTACAATTTTAGCCTTGGCCTTCCATTCATCAGATTGAATGTATTCGTGATAATTCACACTGGCTTTATCACGTGGCCTTGGGTCTATCAGTCCGGTGAAATATTCAAGAAACATACTGAATATTGATCCCGGCGTATCATCTGGATCGTGTGTAATTAATTTTCCATTTGCATCATGCGTAAATATTTTCATAGTTTATCGTTTCCCCTTTATGGATTTTTACTCTCGAACCATTGTTCCTTAGTCAGATAGCGCAAGTCTGCTATCATGTTCCGGCCGCCCATGCGGTGCTTGGCTATGATAATCTGCGTCTCAAGTTCAGCGGGTGGTTTGCCTGTGTCGTAATATCCGGGAGAATAAATTAATCCGATGGTATCAGCGGCCTTTTCAAGTCCGCTCGAATCAGACAGGTTTTTCATCATAGGCTTTTCTGGCTTGCCTTCGTTACCAAGTGCCTGTTCTGCAGCACGGTTTAGATGGTGTAAGGCCATGATCGGGATATTGTTGTTTTTCGCCATATCCTTTAGTGAATAGGCGATTTCTTCAATCCAATCAATCTTGCTTTTACTCATCTTATTTTTTAGCCGCGCCAGAACATCGATGATTACAAGATTAGGCTTTTTTCGCGCCATGATCCGTCCTATGCTTTCTGTAGTGTGATAAGTCGAGTCGTCAATCATCAGATAGTTATCATATTCCCCGGCCAACCCCGCTGAAATTTGGATAAGCTGGTCCATCTGGTCAGGGTCCAATTTTTTATTGAGCACGTCATACCAATCCACCCCGGCGCGGCCACACGCGGCCTTTGCCCACAGATCACGCGCTTTCATTTCCAAACTGAAATAGATAACCGACTTTCCCGATTTGGCTAAATTACGCGCTATCTGAAACGCAAGAGTGGTTTTTCCCATCGAAGGACGCGAGGCAATCAGAACCAGTTCATCCAGGGCAATACCTTTGAGCGCCCTATCCAATCCCGTGATATGTGTTTGGATTGTCTGTATTTTGTCACGGGTTATATATTCCGTGAAATCCAGGTGCAGGCTGGAAGCGTCTGGTATATGATCTTCCATATTCGGCTGGGTGCTGCCAATTTCGGAAACAAGGCGCTTGATTTCATCAACGTCATTTCTGCGCCGCGCCGCTATCATCGCCGCCAGGCTCTTATCTATGCTCATGAGATAACCACGGTTGACCATCTGTTCAGCCAGCGGCCCCATGGAACGATAAACGTTGTAATCCGAATAATCCGCAAGCCATAAGGTTATATCTGCCATAAGGTCACAATCCAGCGCCGATGACATTACATCCCCGCGATGCTTGCCTGTGAAGAGATCCCAAAACCGTCGTAAGCGCTGGTCAATGAATTGATCTGGTTTCAGCCACCCCGCCGCGATAAGCGCCTCTTCCGGAGCGCTGAAAACGCAGGATATAAACGCATGTTCGAGGTCGGAAATGGATAGGGCAGTAAGATCCGTAAGGGTGAAAGTAGACATTAGAAATGCTCCTCTTCGGCGGGCGGCTTACCATTTCCGTTGGTAGGTGTTTCGCCAGTAACGGCCCAATCATAAAGCCACGTGCAATTTGTCTTGCTGTAGAAACGGCCATCCTTAGTTTTACTCTTTGACCACTTATCCCAAAACGGAAGCAGGTAATCAACAAGGGGTTGAATTTCTGTAAAGCGTAAAGTAAGCGTGTTGAAGGCCCCCAGAACCTTTTCAGTCTCAGTGAACGGAATACCTTGCATCTTGGTTACTTTGGTAAAAATTCCAGGATAAGAAGTGGTGGAAATTTTCGGCGTCTGTTTCTTCTCCGTATCTGTTTCTGTCTCTTCTCCGTCTCTGTCTCTAGGGTCATCTTTGGATGGGGTATCGATACCGTATGGATAGGGTATATTGTTGTACAGATAGTACATCTTCTTCAGTTCGCAGTCAGGAATAGAGGATAAATCTTTGGATACTCTGACCTGAATTTTCCCGTTATCCCCGCTATCGTTGTACTTTTTCAGGTTTACCACCCAGATAACGCCGTCTCGATAATATGCTTTGTGGGCTGCCTCGAATACTGCAAACGCATCCAAAACCACCTTCTCGGACAGTCCGCATTCAAATGCGATAAAGCGCAACGGTAGTTCATACATGCCGCAAACGCTGGCCCGCTCGTTACTGAACAGATAAATAAACAATAATTTTTGTTCTGCCTCAAGTCCGCAGAACCATGGATCTTTCCAGATACGTGTATGGATATTGCGAAATTCAGCCATCGTTCCCCCGAACCTAGTTAAATCAAAAGGCAGCCTGTGGTGAATATCACTCCCGACCAAGGAAATGAATTCACAGGCTGCCCTTTGCTAGCTAGATATGAAGTTGTAAAAGCCACTGCGCCTGAAAGCGCAAATTCATTTCCATTGGTCGGTACCCTATTTATACCATACTCCACCCACAAACACAACCCCCCAAAGTCAACACTGCATTTGTCAATCATTCGGCGCATTATATCCACCCTATCGACGGATCGCCAACGTGCGACCTGTCCCAAACAAACCAGGCAAACGCAATCATGCCCTTATTCTCCGTCAGCGACTTACCGTTGCGCCAAAGGGTCAGGCGCTTTCGGAATACCCACACACGGGATAGCCTGGTCCGCTCCATCAGCCGAGATCGCTTATCCCCCTCCAGCGCCGATAATTTCAGAAGGAGCGCGAACTTATCAAAGCGCAAATCATGAGCGCGTTCAATCCATTCGGTTGTTATGTTGTAGGGCGGATTCGTTATCATAAAACGATACGGGGTATTCGCGCAGTCTAGGAAGTCGACTCCAACCTGTCCGTATCCGTGATCGTTAAAATCAGACGAATAAACCTGATATTCCAATTGCTCCAATCGTTTACTGATCGCGCCGTCACCGCAGGCAGGCTCCCAGATAACGCCGCTCCACAGTTCTCGGGATAAAAGAGCATCTACGGCCTCCGGGGGAGTAGCATAAAAATCATCATCAGGACGGCCTGCTTTATGGTCGCCTACGATACTGTGCGCCCGGTCCATAGCCCCACCCGGCATCATTGCGCGGCCTCGAATGGGAGCGGCTGGTGCCATTGGGCGGCGGCGATGCGCTTCTCGGCAATCGCCATGTATTCGCTGGCGATCTCAATTCCGATGAAATTACGCTGATACTTGACGGCCATCTTGCCAGTTGTGCCGCTGCCCATCATTGGGTCGAGAACGGTATCACCGGGGTTTGACCATGAGAGGATGTGATCGCGGGCGAGGGCTTCGGGAAAAAAGGCAGGATGGGCACCGTCGCCATATCCTCCGCCTGTATGTATTTGCCAAATATTATGCCTTTTCCCTATATCTTTGACGACTTTATTTTTATTATTACGATATGCGGAATTTTCGTGTAATGTTCCATCCTTCTCTCGGATTTGCGATGCTCTGGCGACCTTTCCGCCGGAACATAAATTTTTTCTATCCATGATGAAATTCAGTGTTTTGGGACTGCTTTTTGATAAAATAAACATAAATTCAAAAACGGAGTTATATCGTGATTCGTCCGGGAATCTCATTCCAACCTTATCCCAAATCATCGTATCGTGCAGATTGAACCCGATCCCCATAAAATAAAGCGCCTGCCGGAAGCTTGTACCCGTCTCGCTGCCGTTGATTGTTGCATCGCCGACTACCCACACCACAACGCCGCCGGGTTTCGTCACGCGGTAAAGTTGGCGGGCGATGGTCTCAAAGTCGAATGTATAACCCTTGTACGTGCGCAGGTTATCGTAGGGCGGAGAAGTCACGGTCAGGTCGATACTATCTGATGACAAGTCAGACATGGCAAGAGCGCAATCCCCCTGGATGAGCTTTATCATAGCGCGAACACATCCACGCCCAGCAATGATGCCGCAACGAAGCCCAGCGCCAAGCATAAAAATATCAGACCGCAGACGATGACAAGTTCGAGAAATTTACGCATGACTGACCTCCTACATTGTTTCAGCGATTTTGGCGCGTTGTTCGATGATCGCGCTTAGAACTTCCCAACTTCCAGTACACCGTGGATTAGCGATGCAGCGGATAACCCAGGCCGCAACGGCTTCATCGCGGGGAATGTTTGGATCTGCTATTTCGTGATCCTCAAAACTGTGTAGGCCACCAGGGCCGTTGATAATTTGATCGATGAAATCTTTAATCATGACTGACCTCCTGAGGATGTAAAATGCCGGTTACACTATCCGGCTCGCCTTCCTGGGCATGAAGCCCAGGGCCAGAGGCGTTGCGCCGCGAGGCGGGTATTTGCGCGGTAGGGATTTGCACCCATTTTTACATGAAACATTTATTGGACATACGCCTATTACGCTCGCGCAATTTGGTAAAGTGCCGGTTACGGGTCCGGCTCCTGCCTGTTTATGCAAGACGATTGTTGGGGGCATGTTTCGCCCGGCCCCGATCCTCACTCCTTTTGGGTGCCTACCGCCCGAAGGCTCACAGGATCAGGGCAGCCACCCCGGCGATTGGTAAGCTGTTCGCATCGGGGCAGGTATTGCATAGATCCGCTCCGCCGTCAGAATCGCTGATAAGCCTATGGGCCGACACGAACGGAGTAGAACATTCAATTTGTAACGCGCCTGCGTTGTCCTGGCCGCAGGCTGCTACTCCTCCAGGAGGAGGCGGTTTATTCGACCGCGAAAGCAAAGTAAAAATTTGTTATAACTTGCCGGTTACGTATCCGGCCTCGCATTTTACGAGCGATACGGCTGGCCCCTTCCCACCACTAAGCAGGTGGCGCATCCGATGGCCCTAGGTCGGTTTAGCTTCTGTCTGTTCGCGCTCCCAGCGGTCGATGTAGTCAGATAGCGCAATGCGTACCAGATTCGACAGGGTGTCGAGCTGCTTGGCCTTCTGGATTTGATCGAGCTTCGCGGCCAGTTCAGGCGATATTTTTACGACCAGCGGAATTTTATTGAGTTGCTCCATTTTCCCTCACTGTTGTAATTTTTTTACTTGGCGTTTACG
>CAUYUB010000345.1:0-2015 GCA_963575685.1 Gammaproteobacteria bacterium
CGGAATAATCGGTAATCTGGGTTTGCGGAAAACTAGCATCGACCCCTAATGTATAGTTGACCGTACCATAGAAAGGCGATACGGAAACAACATAATCACCTTGCTCTAAAACCGCACTGATGTGTTCTTCGGAGGTTCCGCCTAAGTCCGAGACCCCGATAGGAATATCATCATCACTAATACCGTTACCCGTGAGATCCTGAAAAATATATAAATCAGCATCACCACCGGATATCCCGGTTAAGCTAAAAGAGACTTGGGCTTGGCTGGCTAGGGAGAAATTGTAAAAGTCGTTCGGGGTGATGGAACCGGGGCTAACGACATCTTGGTGAGTATACCCAGCTTCAGTTAAAGCACCTATAGTTGTACTCATGATTGTATCCTCAGATTGGTGAGAAAAGCATCAAACGGATCTGCCGCAGGGGGCAATAGCATTTCTTCAATAGGTACTGCTTCTGGTCAGTTAATGCTGACCGCTTTCGTTGTGCCTTCCACGGGCTCCTGGTGTTTCAGCATGCCGTCAGCCACCATCTTTTTAACCACGGCCTCCTGCATGCGTATGGCTCCTAGAAAACCGTCTATCGGCATAATCAATCGGTGGGTTACTTCGAGCTTTCCGGGATCATTTTGGTTTTTTGGGTAACTCGTCAAATACGGCCAGATCCAGCCGCACCAATCCGTTGGTGACAGAAATATTGACGACGCGATCCACAAAAATATCGGTTTTTGCCATTGTATTCTCCGTTCTTGTTAAATAATCGAGAAATCGGCCGCTGTCAGCGTGCCGGTCAAGGTTAGCGTTGCGAATTGGATCGGGTTGTAGGCATGATTGCTGCCGTCCCGATCGTAATAAAGCGCACCGGTCGAGGTATTGTAAATCAGGTAGTCGTTGGTGTCGGCCGCGGTAGTGAACCCCGCGCCCGCGTGCAGGAATGCACCATTAAGTACCCCAGTCCGGGTAAGCGCGGTGAAGATCGAGTTCTCTAAACGGATGGAGTCATCAGCCGTGTTGAAGTCGGTGATGCGATCTCCGGTCGGTGCTGTGTCGAACACAAAGGTATCCAGACCGATGCCTCCTGTCAGTGTGTCCGCGCCGAGACCTCCCATCAAAACGTCATTACCTGTACCTCCGAGTAGGATGTCGTTGCCAGCGCCACCGTCAAGCTGATTATTCCCTGCGATTCCAACCAGTGTGTTATTGGTGGCGTTGCCGGTGCCGTTGATATTGCCGGTACCGGTCAGAGTGAGATTCTCAAAATTGGCGCCGAGGGTGAAAGTACGAGAGGCGTCAACTTCATCGGTGCCACCACCCGTTCCTTCGGTTAGGGTATCCAAGGTGGCATCCACCAAGTAGACATCGTTGCCCGCGCCGCCGGTCAGGGTGTCGGTACCGACGCTACCCGCCAGGGTGTCGTTGCCAACGCCCCCTGTCAGACTGTCGTTGCCATTGCCGCCGGTCAGTACATCAGCTCCAACACCACCGTCAATGATGTCGTTGCCATTGGAACCGGTGACGGTATCATTACCGGCACCCGCATTAACGACCTCAATACCGCTGAGAGTATCCCTGCCTTCGGTTGAGCCAGTGGCCGTGCCGGTGACGAGATTGATGGTGGAGTTGTCGCTACCGAATGTAACGGTATCGATCCCACCGCCACCACTCAGCGTGTCGTTGCCGGTACCACCGAATAGCGAGTCACGACCGTCACCGCCGGAGATGTTGTCGGCACCGCTGGAACCGGTGATGGTGTCATCGCCGGCACCGGCATTCACAACCTCAATGCCGCTGAGAGTGTCGGTACCCTCGGTTGAACCAGTGGCCGTGCCGGTGGCGAGATTGATGGTGGAGTTGTCGCTACCGAATGTAACGGTATCGGTGCCACCGCCACCATTCAGCGTGTCGTTGCCGGCACCACCGAATAGCGAGTCACGACCGTCACCGCCGGAGATGTTGTCGGCGCCGCTGGAACCGGTGATGGTGTCATCGCCGGCACCGGCATTCACAACCTCAATGC
>CAUYUB010000346.1:0-2013 GCA_963575685.1 Gammaproteobacteria bacterium
TAGGCGCGGTGACTGCGTCTTGCATTTTTCAGGCATGCGTTGCGTGTTCTACGCCGTCAATGTAAGGCTGGTGCGGTTTGGGAGGTGGTTCTCCTGCCGACGCCGGCTACCCGATTGTACCAGTAGCCTACCCTTGATCCCTGGCCCCTGGAACGGTGGGCTTACGTTCCCCGGATACCTTTCCCAAAACCATGCAGGCAGAATCCGATTGGCTGTACCATGTCCATAAGGTAGTATAGTATCTTGACCTTCTCACTTCTGACTTCCTAATGGAGCGAGAAACCTATGGGCAAACGTAAATTAGTCAGCTTCGATTGGGCGCTGAAACGTCTCTTGCGTAGTAAGGCCAACTTCGAGGTTCTGGAAGGCTTCCTGAGTGAGTTGTTAAAAGATGATATTACCATTGTCGAAATCTTGGAAAGCGAAAGCAACAAACAATCGCGACGAGACAAATTCAATCGTGTCGATCTAAAAGTCTGCAACCATCTAGGTGAGATGATCATTATCGAGGTCCAATTCGAGCGAGAATTGGACTATATGCAACGCATCCTTTACGCTACCGCCAAAACTATTACCGAGCACCTCAAGGAATCTCAAGCATATCGGGATGTAATCAAGGTAATCTCGGTTAATATCCTCTATTTTGATCTAGGACATGGCGAAGACTATGTCTATCACGGCCGTACCGACTTCACCGGTATCCATCGCCATGATCGGCTCCGGTTAAGCACGATGCAACAAAATATTTTTGGTTGTAGCGAACCCTATGCGCTGTTTCCAGAATACTATCTAATCAAGATCAACCAGTTCGACGATGTGGCCCATGACCCCCTTGATGAATGGATTTATTTTCTCAAGCACGAGGAAGTAAAGGATGGATTTACGGCTCGCGGTTTGTCCAAAGCCAAGGAAGTCTTGGACGTGCTCAGGCTTTCGGATGAAGAACGGCAACAATATGAATCCTTCCAAGAAGATCTACATTACCAGGCCAGCATGTATTTTTCCTCTTATACTGTCGGTAAAATCGAGGGAAAACAACATGGGCTTCAGGAAGGACGCCAAGAAGGACGCCCGGAAGGTGAAGCCAAATTACTGCAACGAATGCTGGTCAAGCGTTTTGGTGAATTACCGGAATGGGTGAACGCTCAACTACAAGCTGCCAAAACCGAGGATCTGGAATCTTGGGGAGAAAAGTTGGTGATTGCGAATTCCATTATGGAAATCTTCGGCGAGCACGTATGATTTATCATGATTCAACCGTAGGAAACAGTGACATGCGAAATACGAAAGCATAACTGTAGCACAGTAAAGTATCGTGCTATGGGAGTAGTTCTCTCCTTATCAACGTGGTCTAAGGTCGCCATATTAACGGTAATGTGGTGCGATTGCAGTTTGCAAAAGGTTAACTATCGCTGGCCACCGTTATCGCCCACCATGGCCCCCGGCTTCGATCCAACAAGGCCCTCCAATACCAGATATCGTCGTTGGGAACCAACAATTCCGTGTAGTGTAGCTCCACGCAGATCTCATCACCCGCTAGACATTCATCTGGAATACGCTGGGGCGTTGCTGTTCCAGCAACGCCGCATTTTTTCCCATCCGTTTCGCCTGTACATATTTCCGCCTTGGCCTGTTGTTTCTCCTTAATCTGGACTCATTGAGAGGTCAATGCGTCGCGGTGCGGATCAGAATCCATAGGATGGCAACGCAAGTGGCCAGGGTGAAGCCCAACATCCATTGCAGCAGTTTGAAACGACCTTCTGTCCGTTCTTCCAACAAGTTCAACCTGGCATCAAACTTGGCTTCCAGCCGGTCAATATCGTGTTTTGTTGCCAGCTCACCAGTACCGGACCTCAGTACGTTTGCCAAAGCGTTTGCTTGAGCTTCGGCCTGCGGTTCGCTGAAACCGGCATCCCGTAGCGTCTTGACGTAGGCGAGGGTGTCAAAGGTGATCGTGGTCATGGTGCCTCCTGTAGTTCCCTGAGCGTGGCGCGGAAGTAGAACAGTGTCAAG
>CAUYUB010000347.1:0-2008 GCA_963575685.1 Gammaproteobacteria bacterium
ATTTGGTACGGGCCGACTGGCTGAAAGTGGAGTAGGCAGTGGTTCGAGTAGAGCATACAGAGAAGTAGAACCCATCATCATCCAACCAACGTTGGGCGGTTTACGCACCGCCCGTTCTGGTTTCGTCAATAATTAGCTGCCAAATACCTAACAATTCAGCCAAATTCTTCAGAAAATATCGTTCAGTATCCACCAGGACGGCATTGCTTACTAATCTCAAAAAGAGCCAATCGTAACCAGTAGTAACAATACCATAAATGACATCAATAGCTTCGCCCTGGCGTTGGTTAAACAACTGTGCCGCGTACATTTCAGCGACGCACTGCGGTACGGCATCGACCAAATCCTGATTATGTTTGGCCTCAACAATAGCGATTACCGGGCTTTCAATAAATACGGCATTATATTTTCTGGAGATAATAAAATCACAAAAACCTTTCAGCCCTATTTTGCTGTCCACATTAAACTGATAACCAGAAAAATAAGTAAATTCATTCTTGTTTCTTGCCCATACTTCATTAAGGATAGGGGTTATTAATAATTCTGATTTTGCCTTCTCAGACTGTAACGGTAATTGTTGATTCATCGCCAGCGATTGAAGCAGAAAATCGCTGGGTGGTATTGGTCTGATTGAATCAGTGCGCCCAAACAATTTTTGACTCTTTATTTCAATACCCAATGCTTTGATATCTTCGTGGCGGTAATGGGAATAAGATCTTCTCATCAGCTATTCCTGAAGTTACGGGATTTACGAACGCATTAAACGGCGTAGATGCCGCCGCCAGCTTTTGGGTGCCGTCCGACCGTAACGTAGACGGGCATAGAGACGCGCAACAAGAGATACGCGATGGGCCAAATCGGGGCGAGCGACGGCAACCCGTTCGGCATAGGCGAGTGGACCTTCGTCGGGACGACGCGGAATACCGGCACGGGCCAAGCGTCGGCAAAAAGATTCCCAATCCATCAACAGTGGGTCGCGGGAACGGGTCGAGCGTATCATGAGCTGGAGCATCAGCCCCCCCAAGAACAACAAGACCATCCCTCCCATTAATAGGGCAATGGCTTCGCCGGACAGCCCGTGCAGTCCAAGACGCTCGAGCAGTTCATCCCGACGTTGGGTACCATAGCCTAACACCCATTGATTCCAATGATTATTAACCGCATCCCATCCCCTATATAGGCCACGCCAGACCTCGGCCATCATTCCTATGGAAGGTCCGGTCACCAGTGTCAATACCCGGCTGGGTTGCTCCGACCAAGAGGTCTGGTCACGATTCACCCGTTCCGGCGGCAATACTGCGGTAGGGTCTATCCGTACCCAACCATCATCATCACCCAGCCAGGCCTCAACCCAGGCGTGGGCATCCATCTGACGCACGAGGAGATAACCGCCCAAGGGATTGTATTCACCGCCCAGGTAACCGGTAACTACCCGCGCCGGAACCCCTCCCGCCCGCAACAGAAAAGTGGCGGCGGAGGCATAGTGCTCACAATAGCCGCGTCGGGTGTGGAACAGAAAATCGTCTACCGCCTGTTTATCCAAGAGCGGAGGGGTGAGGGTGTAATAAAAGGGTTCTTCCCGTAGGTAGGTCAGCAGACGGCTCACTAACGCCTTGGGGTTACCGGCCGTCTCGGTCCAGGAGGTGGCCAAGGCGCGCGCACGGGGATTGGCATCTGCCGGAAGTTCCAGGTTGCGCCGGCGCGCGGCGGACGAGAGGGTAGTGACGCGATAGTCGAGATAAGAGGTGAGCCGGTAACGTAAGCGTTGGGTAATTGGCCGACGTGCCAGGAGTTGGAGGTCAGGTTCGAGGCTGCCGATCTCGGTGGTCGCACTCGGCATCTCCAGGGCAAACAGCCAACGGTGCTGGTGGGGCTCCAGCGTAATGGTGTAGGTGATAGGACGGTTGCGTAGTTCTAGGTTTGGAACGGTATCGCGGCCACGGGAGGCCCACCAGTGACGCCCATTGGTGGCCTCAAAAACCGGACCACGCCAGTAGCGTTGTCCCAC
>CAUYUB010000348.1:0-2004 GCA_963575685.1 Gammaproteobacteria bacterium
AAAGGCGTGTTCGAGTCGGCCCTTGGTCAGACGTACATTGACGAACATCCCGGGCAGTAATCGACGCTCGGGATTAGGCAGAATACCGCGCAGGGATACGGTACCGGTTGTCGGGGTGACCGCTAGGTCGGAAAAATCCAGAGTGCCGACATAGGGATAGGGCGTACCATCGGGCAAGAAGACCTCGATCTTCCGGTCGGACGAGGAGTTTCCATGGCCCGGTATGGTGGGACCCTGTAACTGTGCAAGTTCAGCAACCGACTGACTAAAATTCACGTAGATCGGATCGATCTGTTCCACCGTAGTCAGTCCGGTCGCGTCTCCTTGCCCGACCAGGGCACCTTCGGTGACCAACGCCCGACCGACACGTCCGGCGATAGGCGCGGTGACCGTAGCATAGCCCAGGTTTAGGCGTGCGATTTCCACATTCGCTTGTGCCTGCTTGACCACTGCCGCGGTGGTGCGTTCATTGGCCAGGGCGGTGTCGAGGTCCTGCTGAGCAAGTAGATTCTTCGCGCGCAACTCCGTATAGCGTTTGGCGGTGAGGGCGGCGTTGGTGGCATCTGCTTCGGCCTTGGCGAGGGCCGCCTGTCCGGCGTGTAGGGCAGCCTCCAGGGGAGCCGGGTCAATCTGAAACAGCACTTTGCCTGCTTGGACATCGGTGCCTTCGGAATAGGCCCGTTTAAGGATAATGCCGGCCACCCGTGCCCGTACCTGGCCACCCGAGTGGGAGCTAGCCGGCCGACCGTGTCCTGGGTCAACGGCACTGCCTGTGGGTGTACGGTGACTACCGAGACTTCCGGTGGGGGAGGGGGGGGCTGTCCGCTAGGAGGCTCTGCCTTGCTACCTATGCTGAATAGGAGTACTCCGATACACAACAGTAGTAGGGGTGGGTGTACTAACCTCATGGATGCTCCTGATGGGATAGGATGAACGATGGGATGTCGTCAGTTTATCCCAACACTCATCGGTCACCACTGGTGTTGAGAGAGTTGTTCGATTTCGTCCACATGCGCGTATAGTGCGCGGAGCGTTGCCGTTCGCACGGGCTTAAAGCCGGTCGCGGCATGCGCCATTCCGGGCTCCACGTATGGCCCGAGGAAAATCCCTTGTTGAGGGCCAGGTGGCCCGCGGAATTCCGCCATCGGAAGGTTTAGACTCTACCGTATGCTTTACCGTACAGGGTCTTGCATCGACAAACGGCTTATCTCAGAAAAATCTTTTTTCCGAGATTCCTCACGGACATAGACGCTCATGCTACGCGGCGCGGGCGCGTGTCGGCATACAGTCCGATACCTTGAAAAAATTACGAAATACGAGGTTTACACAGATGCACAAGATCCTAAAAGCGATAAGTATTGCCGCTGCCCTCGGGCTTGTCGGCGCGTCATCTTCCGCCAATGCCTGGGGTGGACCCTGGAACGGCATGGGAAATGGTTTTGGCAACGGCTTCGGTGACGGCTCCGGCGGTTTTAACATGAGCATGAACGGCAATGGATACGGTAATGGTAATGGATACGGTCGCAACAACTACGGATATGGTTACGGTGACGGATCCTGGGGCCACGGTGGTGGTTATGGGATGCCCTATGGCGGCGGTTACGGTGGTGGTCCTGGTGGTTTCGGTGGCCCCGGCGGTTACGGGATGCCCGGTGGTGGCTTCGGTGGTCCCGGCGGTTACGGGATGCCCGGCGGTGGTTTTGGTGGTCCCGGTGGTTATGGGATGCCTTATGGCGGCGGCTTTGGACCGGGTGGCTATCCGGCTGCCGGAGGTATGATGCCTCCTGGTGTCGCACCAGTAGCCCCCCCCGTCCAGTAGTAAATAGTATGTAGTAGGCAGAAATACCGTGGGTTTGGCTGGTAATGGCCAAATCCGCGGTAGGCGGGCGAGATGTTGTTTCCCCGCTTGTCCCTTTATCCCCATAATGCCGCTAACCCAAAATTTAGCGCATCGAATGGCGGCGCGTGAACTTCATCTTTTTGCTGGTAAATACCTTCCAATCG
>CAUYUB010000349.1:0-2004 GCA_963575685.1 Gammaproteobacteria bacterium
GGACCCTCCCGATCATCTTTTTAACCGCCCGCGACAGCGAATTCGACTCCATCTCCGGGTTGCGCCTGGGGGCAGATGACTATCTCACCAAAGACATCAGCCTACCCCATCTGGGCGCACGGATTGCTGCCTTGTTCCGGCGTATGGATGCCCTGCGCGCACCACCGGTACGTGAGACCCTCATCAACCGCGGACCGCTGACCCTGGATATGAACCGGATGCAGGTACGCTGGCGCAACCAGCCGGTGGACCTCACCCTCACCGAATTTTGGTTGGTCCACGCCTTGGCCCGTTTTCCAGGCCATGTGAAAAATCGTGAACAACTCATGCACGAGGCCAACATTGTCGTGGATGACAGTACCATCACCAGTCATATCAAGCGGGTCCGCCAAAAATTTACGGTGCTGGACAATGATTTTGTCGCCATTGAGACCATCTACGGGATGGGTTATCGCTGGAAGGCGGAAAATTCTCATTGATATTTCCCTGAATAAATACGTGGACAAATTGAGGGTAGCAGTGCCGAATCAAGATAAGAATCGAAAGCCAGAAATCCGCCTTCGACGGCGAACGCTGTTTAGTCTTCGTTTCAAACTGCTGCTGCTCTCCCTTTCGGTACTAACTATCCCGTGGATAGGTTATGAATATCTGCGCGAAATGGAAGTCTTTCTCCAGCAGGGTCAAGAGAACGCTCTCCTTGCCACAGCGCGCGCCGTAGCCGCAGTGCTTCATAATCATCCTGAGCTGTTTCAGCGCCATGCCGATCTTTTACGCTCGACGCAAGCGGAACATGAGATGTTCATTCCGGCGCTGCGTGGTCCTATCGTGCTTGATGGTCAACTGGATGACTGGCGGCCTTACTTGACGCAAACCCACATCTACTCCGCTGACAATGTTCTGGAAAGCAAGGTTGCTTATAACCCTGATTCCTTATCCTTCAGGCAAATCATCGGAACCTACGAACGTTATATTTATACCGTTTTTATAGTAAAGGACGACAAGATAGTTTATCGGGCACCCAACAGCTACCGTCTTGATCAATGCGATCATCTTCAAATCGCACTCCAAGGGCCTGATGACAAATTCTATCGCTATCGTCTGGCAACTCAGATCCCTGGATGGGTGAACGCCCACCTGATGCCGGACAACCCCAACAATCCCCTGCCGGTACGCCCCGAGGTGCGCATCAAAGGCGCTTGGCGTGAAACGCTAGACGGCTATGTCATTGAGTTGCGTATCCCGATGTCCATGGTGGGGGCACGTATCGCCTTCGCCATCGCTGATGTCGACGACTCCGAGACCCGTGAGATCCGCACCATCATCGGGACCGCCGGCACGCGGCGAGTCGAGGAATTGGGGGTAGTGATCGTACCCTCGCCCGAGATCGAGGCCATCCTGAAGGACCTGGAGCGAGGTACCGAACGGATGTGGGTAGTGGACCACAACAAGCGGGTGCTGGCCCTGGCCGGAAGCCTACAAGATGATCTTCCCTCCCATGAGGAACCCCGCAATTCCACTGCGGTACTGATGCACTCGCTCTACCGCTCCATCCTCCCCCAGCCCAGTGCCAGCTTCGATGACGACCTCTCGGGGGCGGCGCGTCTAGAGGGTCAGGAGATTGAGGCGGCGCTCGCCGGAATGCCCCAGACCCGCTGGCGTCAGCTCCCCGAACGGCATACTGCCATCCTCTCCGCCGCTCACCCGGTACGTACGGAGGATAAGGTCAGTGGAGTGGTGGTGGTGGAGGAGACCAGCAATACCATTCTGAGCCTACAGAATCGGGTGCTGGAAAATCTATTCAACGTCACCCTGGTGGAGTTTCTAACCGCCACCATTGCCCTGCTCACCTTTGCCTCACGCTTTTCCAGCCGTATTCGTCGGCTGCGTGATGAAGCCGAACGCGCCATCGGCCCGGATGGGCGGGTGCGGGGAAGGATCACGGGCTCCTTTGCCTCGGACGAGGTCGGTGACCTTGCCCGTAGTTTTTCCACCCTGTTGGATCGG
>CAUYUB010000350.1:0-1990 GCA_963575685.1 Gammaproteobacteria bacterium
GGTTAAGCAATGCCGACGGTAATTTCTATTGGCTGCTGTGGCTCGCGACCGTCCCCCCGGCACTACTGGCGGGCGGTTTGCTGCTCTATATTACGCTGAGACCATTATGGAAACGTCTCGCAATCTATCAGGCACCACTCCTCCCCCATGGCATCAATAGTGAAATCGGCAAGCTGCAACTGCCTCAGTATCGCAAGATTGCCATTACTATCGACTTCTCGCAGGTGGATGTCTTAAGTATCAATCATGCCTTGGCCCAAGGTGGCAAAGATGCAGAGTATCTGCTAATCCATATCGTCGAATCGGCAGGCGCCATTCTGATGGGGAATGAAATTGAGGATCTTGAAACCCATCGAGATAATATTAGTCTCCATGAATATCTCGAAAGATTGCAGGCCGAAGGCTATCAGGTTGCGTGCCGGCTGGGTCACGGTAATCCTAAAACCTTTATCCCTGAGATAGTCGGTACCTTCCACGCCGACTTACTGGTGATGGGCGCCCACGGCCATCGGATGATCAAAGACATCATTTTCGGCACCACGGTGGAAGCGGTTCGACATAAGCTGAACATTCCGGTCCTGATTGTTCGGAGCCATCTGCACCGTCCTCACTGAGAGTGAATTTCCGTATTCACCCCTCCTCAATGGCGTACTTCTTGATACGATAGAGCAGTGTGTCACGGGTCAATCCGACCAAACGCGCGGCTTGGCTGCGATTACCCCGGGTGCGGGACAATGCCTGACGGATGAAATTCGCTTCCAGGTCGTCTAGGACGATACCGTTTTCAGGCAGGTCGAAGACTGCGGTCCGCACGGACGATGACGTCAATGGCATATCATTACGAAGCTCGGCAGGTAAGTTGCCGAATTCCACGGTGCCGCCGGGAAAGAGCACCACCATGCGTTCGCAGAAATTGCGGAGTTCACGCACATTCCCTGGCCAGGAATAACGTTGGAGCTGTTCCAAAGCCGCAGTCGCGTAATGTGGGACGGCAAGACCGTGTTGGTGGGCAAGTTTTGCAGTAAGGTGGAGAAGGAGATGGGGCAGATCCCCCATTCGTTTCCTCAATGGCGGTAATTCAAGCGGGACCACATTCAAGCGGTAATAGAGGTCTTCCCGGAAGCGGCCTGCCTCGACCCAAGTGAGCAGATTGCGATTGGTAGCAGCCACGATGCGAGTATTGCAAGAGGTGGGGGTAGGGTTCCCCACCACCTGACATTCCCCCGATTCTAAAAAACGCAGCAGCTTGCCCTGAATCGCAAGGGGCAACTCTGACACCTCGTCTAGAAATAACGTCCCACCTTCGGCAGCGCGGATATGTCCAATCTGTTCCGCAGTTGCCCCGGTGAAAGAACCTCGACGATGTCCGAATAACTCGGATTCGGCCAATCCCTCGGGCAGGGCGGCACAGTTAATCGGGACGAACGGCCCCATAGCACGTCGGCTCTCTCGGTGCAGAGCACGGGCCATAAGTTCCTTGCCGGTACCACTTTCACCGCTGATGAGTACGGTCACGTCGGTAGTAGCGACCAAATGGGCGGTACGTATCACCGCCCTAAACTGGGGCGAATTACCGAGAAGAGTCTGTTCAAAGGTATTCATATTCCACGCCAGCGGGAAGAAAGGAGATCCGTGAATTCACGGCGTCCGAGACGGAACTCTCTGTTTTAGCGACATTCGTTGTAGCATACACTACATAACGGTACATTCCAGACTGCCCATCTATCTATAACTACTTGCATACTCAGCATAAAATAATTATGGCACTATTTTTGCGGTCGAAGAAGGCCATCATCGAATAACCCATTTGGTAAACCCGAGGGGATATATGATTCCAGCGCCCATAAAAGATGCCACCATGAAACCCCGTTTTTTCGGATACCTTCTCGCCACCTCGTGGCTCACGTGGTGTTCCCTACCCGCCGAAGCCGGTGAGGCGCTGGTGGCCGTCGCCGCCAATTTCGCCGTGCCAGCGCAAAAGATTGCCGAG
>CAUYUB010000351.1:0-1984 GCA_963575685.1 Gammaproteobacteria bacterium
GCATCAAACCGAATATCAGGCCAATGTTACCCAATTCGGTGCCGAACAGGCCCAGAAGTTGGACATTACCCATGCCCGGGAGAGCCTGATCGCACAGGCCGAAGCAGGCAATTATGACGGCGACCGCACCCATCTGACGGAAATGGATGCCTTAGTGGCCTATTTGCAGGTACTGGGTACCCAGGTAGATTTCAGTAAATACGACGAAGGCTATTTTGTCCAGTTTCGCTAGCCGCAATGAAAACAGCTTTTAAAGGGCGCCATGATTGACTCCCACTATCCGCCAGCCGTCCAAACTACGGGTTATACCTGGGATGGTGATATCCAGGAGTTCAACAATCTACTGCCCCGCAGTTGGCAGCGAGGATTCTACGCCACCATCATCTTCGCGGTCTGTTACTGGCTGTTATATCCGGCCTGGCCCATAGGCGGGAGCTACACCAAAGGTATCCTCAATCGATTAAGCTATCAATCTGAGGGGGTTACCATTCGTACCCATTGGAACAGCCGGGCATCGCTGCTCCATACGCTGCAAAAAGGGGTAGATACCGGCGCCCGGCGGGAATACCTCCAGCACCTTACCGCCACCTCCTACCAAGAGATTACGGAGAATCCGGAATTGACGGCATTCTCTCGTTCGCTGGCAAAACGGCTGTTCGGTGACAATTGTGCCCCATGCCACGGGAATAATGCCGGTTTTTCCACGGATTTTTCCACGGAGAATCGGACGTGGAGCAGAACCTTCGAACAGATTGAGCGTTCTATCGCCGATGGCCGCTGGCCCGAAGAGGTGCTGCCACCGACTATCCGCGATACCTATACCATGCACGCCTGGAAGGGACGATTATCCATTCCCGAGATTAAAGCCCTTACTCTCTTTGTCTACCAACACCAAAAATAAAAACCAGATGCCCGATGAACGATACCCAGCGTATTCGTTACAGTCGTCAGATCCTTCTGCCTGGTCTTGGTGAGGGGGGGCAGGAGTGCTTACTCGCCGCTCGGGTGCTGATCGTAGGGGTTGGGGGTCTAGGATCGGCGGTGGCCATGTACCTTGCCGCCGCCGGGGTTGGCCGGTTGGTCCTATCCGACTACGACCAAGTGGACCTTTCCAACCTTCAGCGTCAGATTGCGCATCGTAGCGTCGATGTAGGCAGACTCAAGGTAGACTCCGCCCGAGATACGCTGCTCGCCCTCAATCCCGAGATCGAGGTGACGGTCATCCCTCGCGCCCTGGATGGGCTGGAGCTGGAAGAAGAGGTCTGCCATTGCAATGTAGTGGTCGATGCCTGTGACAATTTCGAGACCCGTTTTGCCCTCAATCGGGCCTGCCATCGTGCCGGCATCCCGTTGATTTCGGGAGCGGCCATGGGAATGGAGGGTCAGGTTGCAGTCTTTCCTCACCAAGGGGAAGCCCCCTGTTATCACTGCCTCTACCGAGACGACGGTAGCCCCGGTGAGACCTGCTCCCGTCTTGGGGTACTCGCCCCCTTGGTGGGAATCGTGGGTGCAGTGCAGGCCACCGAAACCCTCAAATTGCTCACCGGAATGGGCGAGCCTCTGATTGGGCGGTTATTGCTGCTGGATGCCTCCACCATGGAATGGCGCACGCTACGTCTACGGCGCGACCCCGACTGTCCCACCTGTGGTATTCCTCAAGGTACTCCCCATCCTTCTGCCCCGCCCTCTGATTAATCGGTTGCTGTCTACCGCCTGTGCCGCTGCGAAACGTGAGGTCTGCGGGCTGGTCGGGCGAGATGCGGGACTGAATTACCACTACTATCTGGTTGCCAATGTGGCGGAAGACCCCACGCGTCGCTTCCAGATGGACCCAGCGCAACAGATCACCGCGTTGCGTACCATGCGAGAACGGGGCGAGAGGCTTTACGCCATCTACCATTCCCATCCCCAGGGACCCGCGTTTCCTTCTCCTACCGACATTGCCGAAGCGGCCTATCCTGAAGCACTATATCTAATCGCTTCG
>CAUYUB010000352.1:0-1982 GCA_963575685.1 Gammaproteobacteria bacterium
CATGACCATCAGTGTCCATAAAAGTACATTTTTACCGCAGCAGCCGATCACCCCTGGGGTAAAAAATGAATCCTTACGCAACGTAGGGACCAATGCTATTCTATCTTACTAAATCTATTCGCGATCTTCCCATTTCCCATGAAACTCCTGTTCGCCGGTACCCCGGAATTTGCCGCCACGGCCCTTGCCGCCCTGTTGGCCTCATCCCACTCCGTGAGTGCGGTCTATACCCAGCCGGATCGCCCCGCCGGACGTGGCCGCAAACTTCAGGCAAGTCCGGTAAAGACCTTGGCGGAGGCCCACCACCTGCCCGTACTCCAACCCGAAACGCTACGCGATAAGGATGAGCAGGCGCGGTTGCGGGAGTTCGGCGCGGAGGTGATGGTGGTCGCGGCCTATGGTCTGATCCTGCCCAGGGCAGTGCTTGCCGCCCCACGTCTCGGCTGTCTCAATATCCACGCCTCACTGCTGCCGCGTTGGCGCGGCGCGGCCCCCATCCAGCGCGCCCTACTCGCCGGTGATAGCGAGACCGGCATCACCATCATGCAGGTAGCGCGGCGCCTCGATAGTGGCCCAATGTTGTCGCGTCGGATCTGTCCAATCTTACCCACGGATACTGCCGCAACGCTTCACGACCGCCTGGCGGCCCTTGGGGCCGAGGCCATTGTGGCAGCGTTGGACGATCTAACGCGGGGGATTCTGATCGGCGAACCTCAGGACGAGGCCCAAGCCACCTATGCCGCGAAACTCGACAAGGTCGAGGCGTGGCTGGACTGGCACCGTAGCGCCCAAGAACTGGAACGCCAGGTACGCGCCTTCGACCCTTATCCCGTCGCACAAACTCACTCTGGCGCAACGGTTGTGCGGGTCTGGCAGGCCATGGTTGGAACGGGGAATTATGGTGGAGAGGCACCAGGAACGGTGCTCGAAGCCAGCCGTAGCGGGGTATCGGTAGTTACCGGCGATGGCGTCTTGATCCTGCGTAAGATTCAACTCCCCGGAGGACGGCCGTTGGAAGTTGCCGAGGTCCTCAACGCCCATGCCCGTCTCTTTCAGACCGGGACCGTTTTTAGCGGATGGGGAGTGAATTGATTGCAAGCGTGCCGTCAAAAACACGCACCGCTGGGCCGGTCATCAAGATCGCTGCTGACTCATCGGGCCAACGGATGGTAAGTCGTCCGCCAGGGAGGTCGACGGCTACCTGCGGGTCTAAAAGGCCCTGGCGGATGCCTACCGCCACTGCAGCGCAGGCACCGGTACCACAAGCAAGCGTCTCTCCAGCACCGCGTTCGTAGACCCGCAAGCGGAGGTGCTTGCGGGTAACGATTTCCATGAATTCGACATTGACCCGGCGCGGGAAACGCTCATGACGTTCCAAGGCTGGCCCCAGCGTAGCAACCGCACTGCTCGCTACATCGTCGACCCGTAACACGCAGTGGGGATTGCCCATGGATACCACGCCGCAGTCTATTTCCTGCTCCGCCACTTGTAACCGGTAAGAGGGCGCTTCCGCCTCTGCTAGAAACGGGATATCAGGAGGAAAGAAGCGAGGCTTCCCCATTTCCACCGTTACCTCTCCATTCGGCTCCGCACGCAAGATGATCTCTCCGGCGGCGGTTTCCACCGTAATCCGGTCTTGGTCGGTCAGTCCCTCTTCACGCACGAAGCGGGCAAAGCAACGCGCCCCATTACCGCATTGTTCGACCTCGCCACCATCGGCGTTGAAAATGCGGTAACGAAAGTCCAATCCTGTGCGGGTGGGGCGTTCTACCACCAACACCTGATCGCAACCTATCCCGAAGTGACGGTCAGCGAGGAATCGTACCTGGGCTGCGTTTAGTTCGATCTGTCGGCGAAAGGCATCAATGACTACGAAATCGTTGCCAAGGCCGTGCATTTTTGCAAAGCGCAGTGCTTCGTGATGAAGTTTCATCAGTGTCCCCGAGAAACCCCGCCCTTGAGGGCGGGGAGGAAAGGGGACG
>CAUYUB010000353.1:0-1982 GCA_963575685.1 Gammaproteobacteria bacterium
GACGCCGGCTGTGGGAGCGAGCGTCCCAGGATCGACCAAGGAGGATGCCTGGGTCACTTTGGCGGCGGTGGATGAGGGCATCCTTCAGCTCACCGACTTTGTCTCGCCCGATCCTGGTCGCTACCTGTTCGGCAAACGCAAGTTGGGCCTCGACCTCCGCGACGACTATGGCCGCTTGATCGATGCCCTGGAGGGTCCCTTTGGCGCCCTGCGCCAAGGTGGCGATTCCAGTGGTGCCGGGTTGCCGGTGGTGCCGTTCACGGTGGTGTCGCTGTTCAAGGGACCGGTCAAGGTCAACGCCGAGGGTATTGCCCAGGTTACCTTCGACCTCCCGGATTTCAACGGCCAACTCCGTCTGATGGCGGTGGCGTGGGGAGCGACGCGCGTCGGCTCGGCCTCGGCGCGTCTCATCGTACGTGACCCGCTGATGGCCAATGCCATCCTGCCGCGTTTCCTCGCCCCTGGCGACGACAGTCATCTCACCCTATCGGTGCATAATGTCGAGGCGGCGGCTGGGCGCTATGAAGTAGCGGTGCGTGGTACCGACGCCGTGGCCGTGGACAATGGCAATCTGACCTTCGACCTTGCCGCTGGCGAACGGCGGAGCGCTGTCCTGCCGCTCAAGGGTCTGTCGACCGGGTTTGGTCGGGTTGCGCTGTCGGTGAAGGGGGCGGGCCTTGCCATTGACCATTTCTACGATATTACCGTGCGTTCCTCACGGCCTGTGGAGACGCAATTCCTGACCCAGCAGCTACCACCCGGTGAGTCGCTACGACTTTCCGCAGCCCACCTTTCCAGTTACGTTCCGGGCACGGGTAAGATTTCAGCTACCTTCAGCTCTGCCCCGCCCTTTGATGTTGCCGGTATTTTGCGGGCGCTGGACCGCTATCCCTACGGTTGTCTGGAGCAGACCATCAGCCGCGCCTTGCCGTTGCTGGTGGTGCGTGATGTGGAGATGGTGCTTGGTGTCGAACGTAAAGCCGACGACACCCTGGAAGGTCGGATACAGCAGGCAATTGCGCGGGTCCTCGACAAGCAGCGTTATGACGGTTCTTTCGCGTTGTGGGGGTCCAGTGGTGAGACGGATCCCTGGCTGACCGCCTATGCCGTGGAGTTTTTGGTGCGCGCCCGAGTTAAAGGCTATCCGGTGCCGGAAAAGCCGGTTCAGGACGCAGTCGCTTGGCTACGTAACCAGGCCATTGATGGCGGCCGCGACGCTGAGGCGTTGGCTAGCCGTGCCTATGCCTTGTACACCATGGCACTGGCCGGGGTGACCTTGGGCGGACCGGTGCGTTACTTCCACGATACCTATCTGGACAAACTCCCGACCCCGCTGGCGAAGGGGCAACTCGGGGCAACCCTGGCGCGACTGGGCGACCATGACCGGGCACGGAATGCGTTCAACGCCGCCATCGCCAACCTCGCCCGCGACTACTGGCCGGTGGACCATGGCTCGACCGTCCGCGATGCAGCGGCGCTCGTTGCGCTGATGACCGAGGTCAATATGGTCGGCGACAACCTTCAAAAGCTGATCGACCGCCTCCCCGCCGCGACCATCACCGCTGCTGCGACCAATACCCAAGAACAGGCCTGGCTGATGTTGGCCGCCGATACGCTGATGCACGGTGCTGCCCCGCTCGAACTCACTTGGTCGGGCGGTACCCAGCTCAAGGGTGATCCGGTAACGCTGGTACCGACCTCGGCCCAACTTGCTTCCGACGGTCTGGCGGTGACCAATGTCGGCAAGGCGGCGGTGTGGCAATCGTTGTCGTTGTTGGGTATTCCCAACGAACCACGACCAGCGGCACGCGAGGGGTTTCGGATTAAACGCAATTTCCTCGACCGCAAAGGTCAACCCATCAACCTTGACCATATCCGCCAGAACGATGTTTTTGTCATCCTATTGGAAGGCGAGGCCACGACCAAGCTCAACCACCAAGTAGTCATCACCCATCCGTTACCGGCGGGTTGGGAGATCGAGA
>CAUYUB010000354.1:0-1975 GCA_963575685.1 Gammaproteobacteria bacterium
GCTCGCGCAGTATTCGCTCAGTTCTCAAGAATTGCCTGCGTTTCACGGATCTCCATTTCGGCTTCTTTGAGCACGGCAATTGCCATTACTGGGGTAAGTCCAAGCTTGGCAAAGGCAGGTACCGTAGTCCAGTCCACCGCCATATGACGGTGATTGGTGCCTACATAGCTCAAGAGATTAGCTACCTGAATGATATCCGCTAGATCCTTTTCGGGACCGCTATTTCTGGTTAGGTCGTCGTGTTCGGCAGCAGCGATGGAGAATTCCACCGGGAAGTTCCAAGACGTCAGGATGGTATGACCTACATCGCCATGGAGGTCTGCGATGACCGCACTGAGTGCCTCGGGGTTGTTGAACAGGGACGGATAGCCCTCTGCTCGACTGAGGATGGGCAATATCCCCACATCATGGATGAGCCCGCCAAGCATCGCCTGATCGGGCGAGAGCTTAGTGTAACGATGCGCAAGGACCATGGAGATGGCCGCTACTCGTGTGCTGTGGGTCCACAATCGGGTCAAGTGGGGACGTAGCGCCTTGAGGGAGGCCGTCAGGTAAATCTGCTCCATGACCAAGGCGTTGACAACATTGTGTACCTGCGACATACCCACGCGCGAGATGGCCTCCTGCACATTCTTGACAGGGATACGGCTGCGATAGAGCGCACTGTTGGCGAGACGGAGCAGACGTATACAAAGAACAGCATCGGTGACCACAATCCGGGCGATCTGGGCGACGGTGCTGCGTTCATTCTCGACCACCTTCTTCACCCGGAGGGAGATTTCAGGCAAAGTCGGCAGTGTCACCCTGTTATTAACCAGGTCTTCAGTGAGCTGAAGCAGGAACTGTTCTTGATTTACTCGGAGGGCAACTTCTGCCATCGTCAAGCGGTTGCTGATAAGATCCTCGGTGAGTCTTGCTAAGAATTTTTCTTGAATATCCATCATATCCACCGTAAAAAAGGGATAATTTTCTCTAGGTAGAGATTAGGACTCTACCCAGGAATTCTAAGCGGTCGGTAGTTACGGGATATTTGATCAAGACGGGTAGCCGTCTTGATTTTACCATGGGTTCCACTGTCAGTCACCTGATCCTATTCTGGAAAAAACGATGAGCGATATTAAAGAATTAGATGAGCAAACCACCACTCAGTTGCTCAAAGGAATCGATATCCCACCCCAGCCCCAGGTGTTGCGGGTCGTCATGGCGGAGCAACAACAAAAAGATCCGGATTTGCGCAAAATTGCTGCGGCGGTGGCCAAAGATGTTGGGCTGTCGGCAGCGATGCTACGCGCTGCCAATTCCCCCGCCTTTGGTCTACGCCAAAAAGCCACCTCTATCTCCCAGGCGGTGATGTTGTTGGGAATGGGTAATACCGTGAGTCTGGTCACCGGGTTATCCCTAAGGATGGTCATGTCCGGCAAAGGCAAGATCAGACTCGAACGTTTTTGGGATACCGCTTCGGATACCGCCATGATCTGTTCGGTCTTGGCGCGACGTTTCAAAATAATGGCGGCAGACCAAGCCCATATGCTGGGACTGTTTCATGATTGTGGTATCCCGTTACTGATGCAGCGCTTCCCTAATTATGTGGAGGTATTGCGTAAGGCCAACGCCGATACTCAAGAGCCAATTACCAGTATTGAGGATCGGCACTTTAATACCAATCATGCGGTGATTGGGTATTTAGTGGGTCGCTCCTGGTTCTTATCGGAAGAGATCCGCGAAATAATTCATCATCATCACGATGAGGCATTTTTGTCGAATCCTCATGATGAAGTACTGGCAAGCCGAATCAGTTTACTGATCCTTGCGGAGTATTTATGCCATCTGTATCACCGGGAGAGTGATGACGTGGTGTGGCAACGGGTTGGGAGCAACGTAATGCAGCTCCTCGATTTGAATGAGACGACTCTTCAAGAATTAAACGAAGACGTTAAGGACCTTTTATCTAGTTAGATTATATCCACACTGCTCC
>CAUYUB010000355.1:0-23789 GCA_963575685.1 Gammaproteobacteria bacterium
GAAATCGGTTTAGATTTTATCAAGGGAATCAGCCAATCAGGTAAATCAAGGTTCATAATTAACGCAACCTCGGTTGCTCTTCTCACGGAGTAGCAAATGGCAAAATCACTGTCCCGCGCGCACCAACCGGACCGCGAAGAGGTTGTTCCGGAAGCTCCAGTTGTCGTCCCCATAGTTAAAGTAGACGTACCACGCGTTGTTTGAAAAACCGGCGACCGGAGAACCGGACCAGAAATTCGACGCATTCGTATTTGGAAAGAAGTTACTATCTATTGCCGGAGAGCGACCATCCAGGTCCGCGATGCCGCGAAGTTCCCTGACCGTTGGCATGCGCCAATCATTATGACCGCACCAGCCCTGAGCATTCACCGCTTGGACGAAACCATCGGTATCGCAATACCCCCCGCCAGTGCAGGTTCCACCATCACTGGTGCCAGCATTGCCCCCATTGGTATTGGCATTGGGGTTATACCAGGTATAGGTGTTGTCCTTATCGTGTAATCCGCCATCATTGGTCTTCACCTCCCAGATAAGGCCGGTGACGTTGTCCTTGACACAACTCCAGTTCGCAGCACTTGCAGCCAAGGTATTGCCGTTGGCGTCGAGCTTGGTGAAGCTGAAACCAGCATGACCATCCGTAGCGGAATTGGTGGCGGAATTAGCATCGCGCCCCACTTGGGCGTCCTGACCGGAAAAGCCACCGACCGGGCAGGCCAAGCCGTTCTGAGAGCTATTCGAGCAGGTAGTGATGCCGGTGTCATTGAGCCGAGCCAGCGTAACCGGGGCTGACACCGTGTAGGATTGGGTAAGTTGGTTGTTGTCCTCGTTGGCTTCGGTGGTCACGCAAGTGCCATCCACGAAAGCGCGCAAGGTCTTGGCACCTGCACTTCCCGCCGGAAGGTTACTCACCGTCAGTGTCGTGCTTGCCCCAGCAGCGAGCGTGCCCACGGTAGCGGATTGATCTCCACTCGCACCGCACGTCTGAGCGGCAGCGCGGTCGGCCCAGACCGTCAATTGCCCGCTATTGCCACTGGCCGTCCCCTGATTACGAATCGTCACCAAAACACTGAAAGTCCCATTTTGCGCGGGAGCCGTGGGGGTCAAGGTGACGCCGGTCACCACGAAGTCCGCTCGACCCGCCACCGTATAGGTTTTAGTGGTTTGATTGTTGGCCTCGTTGGATTCCGTAGTTGCACAGGCGCTATCGACAAAAGCACGCAGGGTCTTCGCGCCCGGAGCACCCGCCGCGAGTCCATTCACCGTCAGGACCGCGCTTCCCCCCGCCGCGAGCGTTCCCACGGTAACGGACCGCCCCCCGCTCGCGCCACAACTCTGCGCAGCGGACTGATTGGGCCAAACCATCAATTGCCCACCACTGCCAGCTCCTGTTCCCTGATTGTTGACTGTCACCAGGGCGTTGAAAGTACCGTTGGGCGTGGGAGAAGTGGGACTCAGCGTGATATTGCCCACCACGAAATCGGCAGCCGCCACCGTATAGCCATGGACGCCTTGGTTATTGGTCTCGTCGGATTCGGTGGTGGCGCAAGTGCCATCCACGAAAGCACGCAGGGTCTTTGCTCCCGCCACGCCGGCGGAAAGTCCATTGACCGTGAGCGTGGTACTCAATCCAGGGGCGAGCGCACCCACGGCAACGGATCGGTCCCCACTCGCGCCGCAAGTCTGGGCAGCAACGCGGTTGGCCCACACCGTCAATTGCCTGCCGTCTCCCGCGGCTGACCCCTGGTTCCTGACGGTCACCCGAGCGCTGAAGGTGCTGTTGGGTGCGGGTGAGGCGGGGGTAAGAACGATGCTGCTCACCACGAAATCAGGCCGGAGCGGTGGGGTTACGGTGTAGGTTTGCGTGCGTTGGTTGTTGCTCTCATTGGCTTCAGCGGTAAGGCAGGTGTTATCCACGAAGACGCGCAGGGTCTTCGTTCCCGTCGGGCCGGCGGCGAGTCCGGTAACAGTCAAGGTACTGCTCTCCCCTACCCCCAGGACACCCAGAGCGACACTGCTATCGCCAGAAGCGCCACAACCCTGGACAGCGGTCTCGTCGAGCCACACCGCCACCTGCTTACCATTCCCTGCGGTAGTTCCCTGATTTCTGACCGTCACCCTGGCGCTGAAGGTGCTGTTGGCCACGGGCGAGGCGGGAGCAAGGGTAATACCAGTCACCAGAAAGTCCGGTGCAGCCAAGGCTACCGCCGGAAGAAAACAATATAAGATCAAGAATCTAACAGAGAACATGACAAACCTGGCGGTCTGTCCCTGCGAACGCAAGATCTCCTGCAAAAGGTTTCTCATCAGCGACTCCACAATGGTGATTCCAAAATAATACGTGGCAACATAGGGTTGATTGATTTTATCAGGAATAGAATACAGAACCTCCAAGGTACGTTTCCAGACTGTAATACCTTAATCTTATCTTGACAATATCAATCGAAGAATTCCGCTCATCCCTGGATTTCCACTGTTGGCAACAATCCCTGGATTTCCACTTGATCTTCCGTTTCTATCCAGATAGCGTTGCCAATGATTATGCCCTTGGGGTGAACTATGTCCACGATACAACCTACATTTGATGATGTTTGGCGGATGTTTCAGGAAACAGATCGCAAGTTTCAGGAGACTGATCGGCTAATAAAAGGTCTCTTCGCCAGTCAAAAGGAAACTGATCACAAGTTTCAAGAAACCGATCGCAAATTTCAGGAAACCGATCGCAAGTTCCAAGAGACTGACCAAAAAATTCAGGAAAATGATCGCAGGCTCACGCTCAAAATTGAGAAAGTGACCGAAGCTATCGGTAAACTGGGAAATCGGCTGGGAGACTTTGTTGAGGATGCGGTACGTCCAGTGGCGGTTCGTTTGTTTCGGGAGAGAGGCATAGATGTGCATGAAGTGCATCAAAATATAGAAGCGCAACGCGCCAATGAAGGTATCGAAATTGATTTATTGGCGGCCAACGACACGGACGTAGTTGCCATTGAATGCAAAAGCAACCTGACGGTGGAGGATGTCAAAGACCATATAAAGCGCTTGGCGAGGCTGAAAAGATTACTGCCACTCTACGCGGACAAGCGCGTCGTCGGGGCTGTCGCCGGGATGGTCATCTCAGATAGCGCCGCCAAATACGCCTATCGCCATGGTTTATATGTCATTGGCCAAAGTGGCGAACATTTGGTAATCCGCAACAACGCCGATTTCACACCAACGGTATGGTAGTCGGAAAAAGAAACAGGCGAGAGGTAGAACGGGCAAGGAGTCGGCTTACGGTCCATTGGCGACCCTGCAACGAGGGCCTTGGTCACCGTTTCGTCAGGCCACATTTAGCTTGCTACCCCGAAGGGGTTATGTCATTTAGCCCAGGGTTGCGACGTAGTCGCTACCCTGGGGAAAAGAGGAAATAGCGTAATGGTGATGCGCCCGGCCCAGCCCAGCCCAGGGTAGCTACGTCGCAACCCTGGGCTGAATGACGCAACCCTTTCAGGGTAATAAACTGACGAAACGATGACTAAGGCCCATCCGCCATGACCCCTGACCTGAGCCAACTACACGACATCCATCTACCGGCTCCGATCTCCTGGTGGCCACCGGCCCTCGGTTGGTGGCTGTTGGCTTTCCTGGTGTCAGTATTGATCGGACTTGGCGTATGGCTGCTCCGCCGGCATCGCGCCGAACGTTGGCGCCGTACCGCCCTCGCCGAACTGGCCCAATTGCGCCGCCGGCATCAGGCCGGCACGGTCACCGCCCACGATACCGTGCGTAGCCTGTCGGTATTGTTGCGACGGGTTGCCCTTACCCGTTTTCCGCGATCCGAGGTCGCCTCACTCAACGGCGAGGCATGGCTTACCTTCCTGGATGGCGCCAATGGTCCCTTACGCGACGAACAACCGTTTCAAAAGGGGATCGGCCGTGTCCTGGTCGCCACTCCCTACATGGCGACCGCGCAGGTCAAGGCCGAGGAATTGCTGAAATTGGCGGAGCGCTGGTGTAAGGCTCTACCGGGGGATCGGAGGCGACCATGATCGAGTTCCAATGGCCGTGGCTGTTGCTACTTCTGCCGGTACCCTTCCTGTTGCGTCGCTGGTGGCGTCCAGCCGTTGCGGACGAACAAGCGGCGTTGCGCGTTCCCACTTTGGAACCGTTTGCTGCTGCTTCGGAGGGGGTATCATCCGGCCGCCGCCGTATCGAACCGCGTGGGTTGTGGCTCGCCGCTTGTGCCTGGTTGCTGTTGGTGCTGGCCGCGGCCCGTCCGGTATGGCTGGGCGACCCGATCGAGCTGCCGGTGAGCGGGCGTGACCTGATGCTCGCGGTAGACCTCTCCGGCAGTATGGAGACCGCCGACTTCCTCCTCGACGACCACCCGGTGAGCCGCCTTACCGCCATCCAACATATCGCCAGCAAGTTCATCGAGCGGCGTGTCGGCGACCGCTTGGGCCTCATCCTGTTCGGTCGTCAAGCCTACGTGCAGACCCCACTGACCTTCGACCGCGCCACCGTGCGGCAACTGCTCGACGAGGCCGCCATCGGTCTGGCCGGCAAGGAGACCGCCATCGGCGATGCCATCGGCCTCGCCACCAAACGGCTACGCGATGATCCACAGGGTAGCAAGGTGGTGGTCCTGCTCACCGATGGCGCGAACACCGCCGGCGAGGTGGAACCGCTCCAAGCGGCTACCCTGGCGGCCAAAGAAGGATTGACCATCTACACCATCGGGGTGGGTGCCGATGAGATGCTGGTGCGTTCCCTATTCGGTACCCAGCGCGTCAATCCTTCCGCCGATCTGGACGAAAAGACCTTGCGCGCCATTGCCGATTCCACCCACGGCCGTTATTTCCGCGCCCGCGACAGTGCCCAGTTGGAGGAGATCTACCACCTGCTCGACCAATTGGAGCCGACCAGCGCGGAGCGACATACTTTCCGTCCGCAGCAGGCGCTGTTTTACTGGCCGTTGGCGGTAGCGTTGCTGCTGGCCGTGCTGGTGGTGTTGGTATTCCTCCTCTGAGCGATATAACAATAACCTTATGGCGATGACTCCCCATTCCCTGCTTACTATCGCTGCCGAATTGCTGTGTGCCGTACTTACCGATACACAGGGAGCCAATTACACCTTTTCCCGTTATTTCCAAGACCACCCTCGGTTTGGAAGCCGGGATCGTCGCACCTTGGCCGATGCCGTATATGGCTGTCTGCGCCGCCTGCGTTCCCTCGGATACGCCTTGGGTCAGCCAGAGCGGCCAAATGATTGGCACCTTACCGCGACAGAAGCCCGTGTTCGGTTGGCGGCATGGATGCTGACGGAGGGACATTGGGGGAAGGATGAAATCCGCACCGCCCTTGGTGCGGACGCCGATCTCCTACCAGCGAATTTTGCGGCCAACCCACCTCCCGCCGTGGCCGCCGATCTGCCCGATTGGCTCTACGATGCCCTGACCTCAGAATTGGATGCCGCCGAGATCCGCGCCTTAGCCGAGGCACTGGCCCAACCCGCGTCATTAGACCTTCGCGTCAATACCCTACGCACCAATCGCGCGGCGGTCGTACGCCAATTGCAGGAGGAAGGGATTGAGGCCACCCCTACGCCCTTATCCGCAGTGGGTTTGCGTCTGCCTGCTCGCATCTCGCTCACCGAAAGCGAACGCTACCGTCAGGGATTGGTCGAGGTCCAAGACGAGGGGAGCCAACTCATCGCCCCGCTCTTGGCGCCACGCCGCCATGAGTTGGTCGTGGATTTTTGTGCTGGCGCGGGAGGTAAGACCTTACATCTCGGGGTATTGATGGCCAATACCGGCACCCTCCATGCCTTCGACCCCGCGCCGCGTCGGCTCGACCAGCTCCGGCTGCGCACAGAACGAGCGGGGATAACCACGGTACGTATTGCCCGCATCGATAACCTAACCGCGGGACCGATTCTGGCCCTGCGGGGCAAGGCCGACCGTGTACTGGTCGATGCCCCTTGTACTGGTACCGGTACCCTGCGTCGCCGCCCAGACATCAAGTGGCGTCACCATGACCTCCCCCACCTCACGACCGAGCAGCGACGTATCCTCGCTGCCGCCGCCACGCTGGTACGTCCCGGCGGACGGCTGGTATACGCCACGTGCAGCCTGTTACGGGCCGAAAACGAAGCAATAGTGGAAGACTTTCTGGCCGCCCACCCTAATTTCGTCCAGATTCCTCCCCATTTTCCGTCAATGCGCCCAGATCTCCCTCCGCTATTCTCCAAAGAGGTACCAGCCCTGCGCCTCTATCCCCATCGCCACCGCACCGACGGCTTCTATGCCGCGCTGTTGGAACGTAATTAGACCGTAATTAGCGACCCTTTCATTTCAAATTATTATAGAATTTACCGAACGCAAAAACGAAGAAAGAAAAATGAGATATTGACGGAATTGTGCTCTTCGTATACACTGAGTATAAACATTACTTTAAATTAGGAGTTACCATGACTGAAGCAGTTCTGAATATCAAACGCTGGGGCAACAGCCTTGCCGTTCGGCTACCTGTCGCGGTGGCTAGAGCAGTCAATCTGCACGCCGATCATCGGGTTCGAATCTCCGTAGAAAACGGGCGGGTAATCATTACCCCCATGAACGATGCACCGCTTACTCTCGATCAACGGTTGGCGTTATTCGACCCATCACGACACAGCGATGAGGCCATGGCGGATCCCACACTCGGAAGCCAACCATGATGGAATCGAATTCGCCTGGCGTAACCCCCGCCACGTCCTGGGTACCTGATCGTCAGGAAGTTATCTGGCTCGGACCCGATACGAATAGTGCCCAACCTTTCTTGGTGTTATCACCGCGCGCATTCAATGAGCGCACCGCGCTTATTATCGGTCTTCCCATGACCAATGCCGAAGATAACGCCGATAATCCCTTTGCGGTCATGGTCGGTTCGACCAAGGGACCCAGGAACGATAAGACGCTATATATCTTCTGTCACCAACCTAAATCCTTTCCCTGGCGTACGCTCAACGTATCTCCCCATCCCCTCAGGCGTTTGCCGGATGCCAGTTTTTCCGAGGTATGTACACGCCTAAACCAGATCATCCAACTGACATAGCAATACCAGCGCAGACAATGAAAAGCACCACTGAAACAGACGCGGAGAGGTCTGAGCGGATACGTCGAAAGCCAGAAGAGGGATAAATACGGGGGGAGGGAAAGATTAGGATGATTGATGATTGGATATTACCGGAAACCCTCCGCAGAAGTAGCGTAACGTTAGAATTCGTTACGACTGAATACTGCGGAGTTTCCAATAATATCTAATCTTGGCATTGGTTACAGGATACTGCCTCCTGCGTTGCACGGTACTCCCTATTTTCAGCAGACGCTCTAACCAACGCAAAGATTAAGTTTCCGGCAAATGAAGTCGGATGGCGACTAGATTAGTCGTCAGCCTTCATCCACCGCCTTCATGCTCAAGCGAATACGGCCCTGTTTGTCTACCTCCAAGACCTTAACCTTGACGGTATCGCCCTCGGTAAGCTTGTCGCTCACCTTTTGGACACGCTCGTTGGAGATCTGGGAGATATGCACCAATCCGTCACGACCGGGAAGGATGGTCACGAAGGCGCCGAAATCCATCAGCTTGGCAACCCGACCCTCGTAGATATGACCCACCTCCACATCGGAGGTAATCTCCTCGATACGCCGTTTGGCTTCTTGACCGGCGGCGAAATCTACGGAAGCGATCTTGATAACGCCATCGTCGGTGATATCAATACTGGCCCCGGTCTCCTCGGTAATGGCGCGGATAGTAACCCCGCCCTTGCCGATGACATCACGGATCTTCTCCGGGTTGATGCGGATGGTAATGATGCGTGGGGCGTATTCCGACATCTCCTCGCGGTGTTTAACGATGACGGAATTCATCCGGGAAAGGATATGCAGCCGCCCTTCCCGGGCTTGGGCAAGCGCCTGCTCCATGATCTCGCGGGTAATCCCATCGATCTTGATGTCCATCTGAAGGGCGGTAACCCCTTCCGCAGTACCGGCCACCTTGAAATCCATGTCGCCGAGGTGGTCTTCATCTCCGAGGATGTCGGAAACGACCGCGTAACGGTCACCCTCTTTGATCAGACCCATGGCAATGCCCGCCACTGGTGCCCGAATGGGTACGCCGGCATCCATTAGCGCCAGGGAAGACCCACACACGCTGGCCATCGAGCTGGAACCATTGGACTCGGTGATCTCGGAAACCACGCGCACGGTATAGGGGAATTTGGTCATGTCGGGCATGACCGCCAACACCCCGCGCTTGGCCAGACGGCCGTGGCCAATCTCTCGACGCTTGGGGCTGCCGACCATACCGGTCTCACCCACTGCGTAGGGGGGGAAGTTGTAATGCAGGATGAACGGCTCTTTCCGCTCGCCCTCAATGGCGTCGATGATCTGGGCGTCACGGGCAGTGCCCAAGGTCGCCACGACCAGGGCTTGGGTCTCGCCACGGGTGAATAGGGCCGAGCCATGCGTGCGGGGCAGCACTCCGACCCGTGCAGTAATGGGACGCACGGAACGGGTATCACGACCATCAATACGCGGCTGCCCATCCAGAATCTGGCCACGAACGACTTGGCGCTCCAGTTTCTCGAAGGCATTGCGTACCGCCTCGGCGGTAAAACGGGGGGTCTCGCCGCCACTCAATTGGGTGACGATTTCCGTACGAACCGCAGCGACTTGATCCTGACGAGTAAGTTTCTCAGGGATCTGATAAGCCGCACGCAAGGGACCTTCGCCCATTGCAGCGACTGCGGTGAAGATCTCCTCGCCGGTTGCCGGGGGCGCCCAAGTCCAAAGCGTAGGATTGACCTCAGCGGCCAACTCCTGGATGGCGCGAATGGCGGTCTGCATTTGCTCATGACCGTACATTACGGCGCCCAACATCACTGCCTCGGACAACTCGGTCGCCTCGGATTCCACCATCAGGACCGCCGTCGCCGTCCCCGCCACCACCAAATCAAGTTTGGAATCAACCAACTGCTTGGCGGTAGGATTGAGCACATAGTGCTCCCCGATATAACCCACCCGCGCGGCCCCCAAAGGCCCGTTGAAGGGTAAGCCGGAGACCGCCAACGCCGCAGAGGCGCCAATCATGGAGGGGATATCGGGATCAATCGCGGGGTCCAGCGACATCACCGTGGCGACGACCTGAACCTCGTTGGTGAAGCCCTTGGGAAAGAGCGGACGCAGGGGACGGTCGATGAGACGGGAGGTCAGGGTCTCCTTCTCCGTAGGACGCCCCTCACGCTTGAAAAAGCCGCCGGGGATCTTACCGGCGGCATAGGTACGTTCCTGGTAATTGACGGTGAGCGGGAAAAAATCCCGGCCTTCCAACGCCTCCTTATTGCCTACTACGGTTACCAATACCACCGTATCACCAAGACTGACGAGCACTGCGCCGCTTGCTTGGCGTGCGATTTCTCCGGTCTCTAGGGTGACCGTGCTTGCGCCATACTGAAAGGTTTTCTTGATTTGGGTCACGACGAACTTCCTTTAAGAGGTGAGGATCGACGGGACACCATTACTTGCGCAGGCCCAGACGGGAGATAAGACTGTGATAGCGGTCGTCACTCGAACGCCGCAGATAGTCCAGCAGCTTGCGGCGCTGGCTGACCAGACGCAACAACCCCCGGCGGGAGTGATGGTCATGGACGTGGGTCTTGAAGTGGCCGGTCAGGTGCTCAATGCGAGCCGACAACAACGCCACCTGGACCTCTGGGGAACCCGTGTCGGTGCTGGTACGGCGGTACTCCTGAAGGATCTGACTCTTCTGTTCAGCGGAAAAAGACATGTGGACAAAACTCCGAAGGGGGATGCTCAATGGCTATTATCAGGAACTCCCCCGCACCCACTGCAAATCAGCGGGTTAGGCTGTTTTGCGGGGACATTTCCGATAATGTCTACTATCAAATTAATCTTCTGTAGTTCGGGCTATTTTACGTGTGAAGCAGGGATTTGGACAAGCCGCCCGAAGTGGATGCACACTCACTATGTTGCGCTCCTCTGAGACACTCTCACCGTACTGCGGTGGATAGCACCGCCTGTCGTAGGGGAGCACTCTCTGCCTTGTGGTTCGATGCCGACCAACCGACTCATCTCTGACCGAATTATCCATTCTCTACACGGACAACCTATCATGTTGGAATTCTGGGTGATTATACTGTCGATCATCGTGCTGATGGTGGCGGCTTCTTTCGTGATGCAGATTGTGTTGCTGGTACGGCCACGCCGCAACCACGAGGAAATGAACGCTGCACTTCGCCGGATTGAAATGTCCTTGGTTGAAAATCAACGGTCAATACAGGCATTGGCGGATAAACTGGGAATCGTAACCACACCCACGATCAGGGCAGAACCCATCATTACAAGAAGCGAGCGATATTCCGTTCCCCCTCCAAAAGATGAACGCGACCAGACTACACCTCCTACATCCACCCCCCCTCCCCTACCCAACCGTTTTGAACAAGCCGCTAAAGAGATTTTACGCGGTATCTGGAACTGGATTGTCGTAGGTGAAGAGCATCGCCCGCAGGATGTCTCCATGGAGTATGCCATCGCCAGCAACTGGTTGCTGCGCATCGGCGTGGTGATTCTAGTAACCGGTATTTCCTTTTTCCTGAAATATTCCATCGACGCCGGCCTATTGGGCGAACACGCGCGGGTAGCCCTGTCGCTGTTGGCTGGGGTGGGCATGGTAGCGGGTGGAATTCAATTGCTGGGAAAACAGTACCACTTGTTCGGTCAGGGCATGATCGGCAGCGGTATTGCTACGTTATATTTCAGTATTTTTGCTGCGACTGCTTTTTATCATCTGATCGATAGCTATTTGGCCTTCGCCCTGATGGCCTTCGTCACCGCCAGTGCCGGTGGATTGGCAGTGCGTTTGGATTCAATGCTGGTGGCGATTTTCGGTATTATCGGTGGCTATACTACCCCCATCCTACTATCGACCGGTCACACCAATTTCATCGGGCTCTTTACCTACCTGCTATTGTTAGGCTCCGGGATCTTGGTGACCAACTATTATAAGAAATGGCATCTACTTAACTATTTAAGCTTTTTCTTTAATTATGCGTTATTTTTCGCAGCCATGGAAAAATATGACGTGGCTGACTTTTGGAAGGTCATGCCATTCCTGGTTGCATTCTTTGTTTTATATTCTACGATAGTGTTCCTATTTTGCCTGGTGAGGCGCATCCAATCTACCTTATTGGATTTATTGGGATTAGTAGTTAACGCAGGAATTTTCTTTTATGCCAGCTATACACTGGTAGATCAAGCCTTCGGTGACATTTGGCTGGCGGCGATCACGTTAGGTCTGACAGCATTTTATGTGGTCCACATCTATTATTGCCTGGCTTACCGCCTGCTGGATAAGGCAATGCTGCTCAGCTTTACGGGCCTGGCGGCCTTCTTCGCCACCATTACCCTTCCCCTGGTGTTGTCCGAACAATGGCTGACGGTAAGCTGGTCAATCCAGGCGCTGGTAATACTATGGATTTCCGACAAGCTACGCAGTGAATTTCTGCGTCAGGTCGCTTACCTGCTCTATGGCATTGTGTTGCTGCGTTTTTGCTTTAGCGATTTACCCGGAGAATACCTACAGGATACTGGTGTAGCTGCCGATCTGTTATTTTCCCAGTTTGCCCTACAATTACTGACCCGCCTGATTAATTTTGGTGTACCCATTGCTTCGCTGGCGCTTGCTTATCGGTTACTCCAACAACCAGTCCCGGCCGCTCCCCTGGCTTGCGATACGAGCACCAATATTCGCCCGTGGTTATCGCAAAACCGCTCCACGCAACTGGCGGTGCTGATAGTGGGAGGGATGTTGTTTTTATTCCTAAACCTAGAGCTAAACCAAACAGTTGGATACTGGTTCTCCCCCTTGCGCCTGCCGGTTTTGACTCTGCTGTGGTTGGGGATGAGTTGGGCACTGTTGCTACGTTATCTGGCAATGCCCGCTACCGGATGGTTAAAAATGCTCTGGCTGTTCAGTGCCGCGGTCCTCATTAAGCTGTTTTTCTTTGATTTGGATGATTGGAATCCCTCCATAGTCAACGATTCGATCCTCTATGATGGGAACTATTCATTCCTACACGCTGCACTGCGCTTGCTGGACTTTGCCGCAGTAATCGGATTCTTCGGCTACGCCTTTTGGTGCCTAACACGAAGTAGGCTTGACGTCGGTTTTGCACGAAGGTTTTTCGGAGGAACGGCGTTGGCGCTGCTGTTTATTTACCTCAGTCTAGAGGTAAACACGGCGCTGTACCACTACATACCCGGTCTACGCTCCGGCGGGGTAACGATATTGTGGTCGTTGTTTGGCCTAAGCCTGGTATTGGCGGGCATCGCCAACCATCTCCGCGCCTTGCGACTGGTCGGATTGGGACTCTTCGCGCTAGTGGCGTGGAAAGTATTTTTCGTTGATCTGGCGAAATTGGATCAAATTTACCGCATTATCGCATTTATTGTTCTGGGCCTATTGGCACTGGGCGGCTCATTCGCCTATATGAAATACCGACTGGTATTTACCGCCAAACCAAAAGAAGGAGCGCCGACATGAATCGCCTTACGCATAAATTGGTAATTGGTCTCTGGGTGTTGATGGCAACGGCCCAGGCGCAATCCCCGGTATTGTCCTATTTTAAAACGATGGAAGGCTATCACCTCGGACAGGAAGGTCTGTTGGCGGTAGCGCTGGACAGTTCCATCTACGCTGCTACCCAAGATGGCTTCGCCGATCTGCGCATTCTGGATGAGACAGGTACGGAAACACCGTTTCTTCTGGAAAAGGCGGCGGAAACGCACAGCAAAATCGTCCGCATCCCGCACGCAGGCGAGGTGGTCTCTTTACAAAAATTGGGAAATAACGGTATTGAGGTATTTTTGCGCGCCGCTCAAGATACCCCATCCACCGACGGCTTTACACTGCATACCCCGTTACGCAACGATGAACATCGGGTGCAGGTTTTCGGTTCCAACGACGGCAAAAACTGGGCGCCCCTGGTAAAAGAGGTCGGCATTTATGATTATTCGCGCTATTTAGATATCAACAACCGTGATATTGAGCTGCCGACCAATCCCTACCGCGAATTCAAATTGGTCATTGAAGAGGCCACGCATCCCCAGCAACTGGAACTTATGGAACTGACCCGAGAAATACGCGGCGAGCAAGAGCAGGAACGTAGTGAACACACTCAGGTAAAATCGGTTTCGTTTCGTATTGATCGTATTGAATTCTGGCATAAGCTCAAGCAAGACCTGCCGGCAGACGAGCAAAAATTTGAGTATCCGATTACGGCATTCACTGCCCAGGAAGATCCTAAAACCCAGACAACCATTATCGAAGTAAAAACGCAACGGGAACCGCTCACCCATCTCTCCTTACAAAGCACCAACCGCAATTTCAGCCGCCCGGTAACGGTACGGATTCCGGTACGCTATGGGATGGAAACCCAATGGCGCGATATTGGCAGCGCCACACTACAAATGCTGCACCTCTATGATATCCACCGCGAACAAACCGCCATCCCCTTTCCCGAACAGCGCCAAGAAAATTATCGCATCATTATCCGCAACCAGGATAACCCGCCGTTGGCAATCACGGGTATTCAAGCGCAAGGCAACGGCTATCGATTGATATTTCTGGCCGCACCCGGCAAAGCCTATCGTGTTTGCTATGGTGGTGCCGCCGCCCAAAAGCCGCACTATGACACTACATCCATTCGTGAATCACTACAGGCAGGCTATCTACCAACGCTTGCGCGGCTTGGGGCCGAACAAGCCACATCAAATACCGATTCCGCTGATTTCGATATAAATAGTGTATTAAACAGCAAATTATTTCTTAGTATAATCATTGCGCTAATGGTAGCCGTATTGGCTTGGGCTTTGGTCAGAGCCGCCCGCGGGATCGAGCAACTGCCGAAGGAATGAATCAACCAAGTTACACCAGTTATCTGCAAGGTGAGAAGATGGTCCAACTCTACCCACAGGCATCAAAATTTCCTCTGCGCATTCCCTATGGTGTAGCGGATTTCGTCAAGCTGGGAGCCGCCTTCGACGAACTCTTCCATGATACCTGGATTCATACCCACCCGACACCGGCGAACTTGGGCTGTTCCTCTACCTGTTCATCGACGATAGGCGGTTACCGAACGCTACGTCCATCTCTCGCCTGAGACGGCTCGGAAGGCGGTAGAGGCATTACACTAAGCTCGCCAGCATCCTGAATGTGGCAAGCGGTGAAGCGCAGCAATGAGCTTTATCCCGCGCCTCCCGGCCTATGCCGCAAGCTCACGCAATACGTCAGGGTGCCTTTCAGCGACCCTCAGCAGCGTGCGTGCGGCACCGGAGGGTTGGCGTCGGCCTTGCTCCCATTCTTGTAGCGTGCGCACCGATACCCCCATCAACTCGGCGAATTGCGATTGTGACAAGCCAGAAGAATTGCGTGCGGCAAGCACCGGGGGGTACACCACGGTGCCCAATCCAGACTTCATTTCACGAATGGACTGGAGTAGGTCAGTATGAAAATCGCGGCTATCCTCAAAGCGTTCCAATTCTTCGTCGGTCATTGGTTCAGATGGCATTTTTAATCTCCAGCAATTGTTTGGCGGACATCGTGGCACGTTCAGATTTTGCGTAGATCACCAACAGCATGATTTCTCCAGACTCATAGCGAGTGAAGTAGATCACTCTCACCCCACTCGACTTGCCGGACCCGGCGCGACTCCAACGGATTTTTCGCAAGCCACCAGTTCCTTGGATGACATCTCCAGCGTCAGGATTAGCGGAAAGGTAAGCCGCGAATGCTCCACGCTCTTCTTCATACCAATAGCGCGGCCAGAGCTTCGAGAACAGCGGGGTTTCGATGATCGTGTACATGGTATAAATATACGTCAAAGACGTATGAAACGCAACTTTGACATCCCCGCGCCTCGTAGAGCCGCGATGCGGAGGTGACCATCCAGGGACAATACGAGGATGGCGAGATGATTAGACGCAGAGGGATTGGTCGTGGGCGATGGGGCAGCCTGGCGCCAATGGGCGGTGTGGGTGGGGGGGTTGAGTAGGCGAAATCCGCGCCAACCAAAAACTGAATAGTGAAGTTTTGATCAAAATCTGTGCCACTTCGCCGCGCGAAAAAATGAAAGGTACTCCCTGGGCTTTTTTACCCGAGGATGCCGCGCGAGCCCGGTTTTCGTGCGGATTTCGACTTTTTTCATCTGATTAATAATCAAACGAGAATCATTCGCAACGGCTGAATGGCCGTTGCTTCCTCATACCCTGAGGCGCGACGTGCGACGTTTCCGACTGGTAGCGCCCATCCACACGACGGAACTGATGTAGGTCTGACCGACGCCGTAGGCACGCTGGTTGCGGCTGGGGTGTTCCCAGAATTGGGTACTGATAGGTTATGGCGCTCTGGAACGGTTGCCGAGGGAGCCAATGGGGCGCTGGGTTCGGTTGCTGCTGTCGGTTACTTGACGTTACCGCGAATTTCCCGCGCCTGCTTACATGGCGCTTATATAGGGGCAGGATTTTTGTGTGGTTTATATTGTAACGTTTTGAATTTACTGGTGGCTATGGGTGGACTCGAACCACCGACCTCAGCATTATGAGTGCCGCGCTCTAACCAGCTGAGCTACATAGCCATGAGACAATGAGACAGAAACTGCGTGGATGCGAGCTAATGAAGAAGGGTAAGTATGCCGGTGGTGGGGGAGACCGTCAACCCCTCCCTACCTCCCTACGAAAACGTCCGGCTACGCAGGGGTCTCTACGCTTCCTTTCAGTTAGGCGATTTCTAGAAAAGAATCCCCAGTTCAGTTGATGCTGGACTGGGGCTGGGTGGCGCGAGTTGCTCCGCGGATCGTTTTAATTGACACGTTCCAATTTGAAAAAGGTCATCTGAGTACGCAGGTCGGAGGCTTGACCCGCCATCGACTCGACGGCCGCCGTGGTTTCCTCCGCCAATGCTGCGTTGCGCTGGGTCATTTCCTCCATGAGGTTTACCGCAACGTTGATTTCATTGAGGGCGGTTGTCTGCTCAGTACTTCCTCGGGCGATTTCCTCAATAATTCTAGCTACCTGCTCGACGCCCTGGGCAATTCCGGTAAGGGCATCCCCGGCCTTTCTCACTTGGTCAACGCCACTCTTGACCTGATGGTCGCTGTTGACAATGAGGGTTTTTATTTCTTTGGATGCTTGGGCCGAACGTTGGGCCAGCATTCGCACTTCCTGGGCCACGACCGCAAACCCCCGTCCAGCATCGCCTGCGCGCGCCGCCTCAACCGCGGCATTGAGAGACAAGAGATTGGTCTGGAATGCGATATTGTCGATGACGCCGATGATGTCGGCGATCTTGCATGAGGCATTTTCGATCCGTTCCATGGCACCGATTGCCTCACCCGCCACCAAACCGCCCTGTTCCGCGGAAACCCGAAGATCGCTTGCCATCGTTTTGGCACGCTGGGTATTCTCGGTATTGGCGCGAACGGCGGCGGTTAACTGTGCGACTGCCGATGCAGTTTCTTCGAGGCTAGCAGCCTGATTTTCGGTTCGTTTAGAGAGATCGGCAGTACCTACGGAAATTTCACCCGCCACACTGGCAATGGCATTTACCGCGCGATCAATCTCTCGGACGATATCCGCCAAACGTTCGGAGGTGGTATTGAAGGCATGTTTGAGCGTGAGATAAGCGCCCTGATAATCCTTATCGATACGTTGATCAAGGTCGCCCTCGGCCAGAGCCGTTGCCTCTTCACATACTTCAGCAATAACGCTATCGATGGTATCGGCAAGGCGGTTGACGTTCTCACTCATAGTGAGAAGGATCCCCTCACGTCCTGTAGTCGCCATACGCCGGCTGAGATCTCCGGCAACAAAGGCCGCAGCCAACCCTGCAATCTCCTCTCCGACTTGGCGCTCGCGTCCGCGTACTGCTTCCTGCATCCGTCGCTCGTGTTCAATACGTTCTTGCTCTTGTCTGTGGAAATTATTCGCGGTGGTGGTCTCCATTTCCTCCATCAATTTTGCCAAGCGAATACGCATATCATTGGTGGCGCGGGCCAAGACGGCAATTTCGTCATTACCCTTCGCATCTACTTGAACCGATAAATTTCCTTGAGCCACACGATAGAGGCTACTCATCAGACCCTGAATGCGGGAACAAAAGCTACGATCGAAAAGAAAAGTCAGCACGAGGGGAACCAGGAGGCCCAGGAAAGTCCACAGCAGGGCATCTTTCTTGGCCTTGGCAACCAATATTTCGCTACGGCTGATGGCCTCCTCGACGATCCGATCAGCTTTTGCTACAGCAGCAAACACGAGGTTCTCCACCTCTTGGGCGACAACGCCTAAACCTTCGCTTAGCCGTTTTACCTCAGCCTCTACCTCCATCAAAGCGTGCAAAGTGGCACGGTATTCCCGAATAGAGTGTTGGACCTTCTCGCCGTTCTTCAGAGTGCTGACATCGCGCTCTAAGCTGTCCAAAAATACCTCGATTGATTTGGCATGTTCCGAGGTTGGATTCCAAAAATAGCGGACTTCACTAGGTTTCAACTCAATAATGGTTGATTCCAGCGCCGGGGTCTCGGCCTCATAGATCAGGGTTTCCAGTTCCTCACGTTGTTTCTGTAGAGTTTGTACTTTCTCGTTCTTCTTGGTGAATGCTCTAGTCAAGCCATCAAATAAGCGATCATATTCCGCCGCTTTATCCTGCACCAACCTTGCTTCTTGGTCCTGAAGGGCACTGGCCGTACCATTTAAAAAGGTAAGAATTTGATGCATCTGCTCAGTATTACTGGCATCTTGGGTATGAAGCACGGCGTGACGAAGAGATTCGGCACGGGCGTTGGCTAGGGCAATGCTTTGCCAGAGGTCTTTATGGCGTTGGGTGGTTTGATTGATCTCGCTGCCAATGGCGTGAACCTGCTCAATGGCGCGGTAATTCATGCCAATAATCACCAGGAAGATGAGCAAAGACAGGCCGGAAATCACCCGCATGGTAGTGGTGACGTTCCAGCGGGACAGCAGGTGGGTCATGCGGATCATGCCTAGCTCCCATTTCCCCCCTCCCCTTAAGGAGGGCTCAGGGAGGGGGGAATATGACGAAATGGCGGGTGGTCAAATCTCCTTACAGGAAATCACGGCTTAACGAAGGGCAGTCCAGCATCGCTCCAATCTTGGCTGCCGCCCCGGAACCAATAAATCTTACCCGTATAGCCAAGGTTATGAAGGGCCTTGATGCCGGTAGGGCTTTGGCCACACCACCAACCATTGCAAAAGCTAATGATGGGTTTGTCTTCCAGTTTCTTAATCTTGACTTTGGCTTTGGTCTCGCTGCCGGACAGATCGGTATACGGTAAATTGATGGCGCCAGGTAAGGTCTCTTTTGTAAACCATTCGGGGGTGCGCATATCCACAATTAGGATTTTTCTGGCACTGATGTCCTCAGCCATTTTCGGGAAGTCTTCCACTTTGATGGTGGTGGCACCATCAATGCTTTCCGGCTGGACGCAGAAGGGTTTGCATTTGCGAGCCGCCGGATTCTTGAAATCATCACGGACCTCTTGGCTACGATCCTGTTTCAGCTTCACCCCATTGAGGGTAAACTCTCCCAATTTCACTCCCTTAGCATAGGCCTGTTCCTTGGCGGCCACGGCCTCACCGAGCGGGGTACTTTCTTCTTCAGCACTCACCAGTGGGGTGACAAAAAACGCACCGGTCATGCAACAGGCAAGCAAAAGGGTATTAACAAATTTCTTCATGCTTTGGCTCTCCAGGTGGTACACAACAAAAAAAGGGCAGATATCGTTGATACACTTCCGATAAAATATATTTTCCCACAGCAGGGTACCATAATAATTATAGAGGTCCGTCTCGTTCCTCCAGGAAGGGATAAGGCAACGCACGGAGTTCCAATAAGGGCCCAGTACAGTCGCGTAAGTATATTTCTCCCCGCCGAACGTCAGCTACGGCAATCACCGCCAGCACCAAAAACCCTCCCTCCGGGGCGGGCGCAATGTTGACCACCTGCCCCGGAGTTTGCTCCTCCCCTTCCGGGGGAACCCACAGCGGATCACCCAATCGAGGCGATTTCTCCCCGGCAATTCGCGCCAGATAGAGGCGTCGCTTACTTTTCCCAAGATATTGAGTCCGGGCGACCACTTCCTGACCGGTATAACAACCTTTACGAAAATTAACCGCGCCAATCTCCGGAAGATTCAACATATGGGGCACGAAAGCCTCACTCGTCGCATGGGTAACAACCGCTACTCCGGATAGAACCTCTAAGGTTGACCACGCGCCAGCACCAATAGCCGCAGTGTGTACCCTCAGGGTGTCCCACAACTTCACCATCGTGCCGATTTCCCCAAATATCTCGAAGCGGGACAAAGGCCCACGGAGGCGGATAATCGTAGAGGAGCCCTCTTGTACTACCTGGTCGGACTCACCAGGTATAATCGGGAAAAATTGGCGTAGTCTTTCTTCAATAGTGGCACCAGAGCACCCTAACCGTATTCGTTCGCAGCTCGCATCGCGTAGCGCCACCTTGGAACGGAGTACGTACTTGCGCAATTGCTTGAGGGTGTCTTCTACGCAATCGACCGGCACGGCAAGGTAAAATCCTTCCTCTCGTTGAAATACCCGAAAGGTCACCCGCACCCGACCTTTAGGATTACACCAGGCCCCAAGGCGACTTACGTTGGGTCCAATTTCACGAATATCACAGGTAACTTGTCCCTGAAGGAACGTGGCAGCATCGGCACCTTCTATCCCAATCAGTCCTTGGTGAGACAGATCGACCATAACATTACCCGCCGCCGCAACGGCACATTCCTGCGCAGGGTTTCCAAAATGGGCCACGATACCGTCCTGAAGTTCCGCGCCTTCCTTCACGAGAAAATCTTGCCACTGTGCATTCATAGCTCACCATCAATAGACACAAAATAACACCAAAGATTAACAGCACATACAATAAAAGATTTTTCTTTTATGCTCAAAAGAAAAATCTTTTATTGTATGTTCTGTTAATCTTTGGCTTTGATTTTAGGGTTGCGGGTTTCAGTTTTTATGAAGGATTCAAAGTACCTACCTCATTCATTTCCTGATAATTACCATAAGAGAACAGCGCTATCAAATGGCGTGCGCACAAGGGTCGTTCCAGGAGGATGACCCGATCCAACAGGGCCGGCGGGAGGGTACGGTTCATCCCGGGAACGCCGACGATAACTAGCCGCTGACCTTTGGCTGCGGCTTTTTGTGCGGCGATTGCCACCTCGGCATCTTCCAGCGTGCTTGATTCAAGCAACACCAAATCAGCTTGTACCGCACAGGCCGCGACGGCCGGTAACGCTTGGGTGTTCACACCGCGTTCTGCCAGAGTGGTGGCCAAGATGGTCGCTTCGGTATCAGGTAGACCCGCCAATACGATGTTGCCGTAGACCGACACTTCCGTAGTCGCCAGGGGTAGTGCCGGGACCTTCACCTCGAAAATACTGCCGCGCCCCGGCCAACTTTCCACCTGGATTTCGCCCCCCATCATATCGATCAGTTTTTTGGTAATCGCCAACCCCAATCCAGTACCGCCGAAACGCCGACAGATCGAATCATCGGCCTGTTCAAAAGGGGTGAAGAGCCGTGTCATTTGGTCTTCCGTCATGCCAATACCGGTATCAGTCACCCGCAGCACCAAATTCTTCCCCTTCCACCCAGCCCACAGCGTCACCATCCCGTGCGAGGTGAATTTCACAGCGTTGCTGAGAAGATTCACCAGGATCTGGGAGAGACGCAGGTCATCACCAATACAGAGCGCGGGCAGATCGGGATCCTCCTCGATCCGTAACGTTAGTCCCTTGGCATACGCCTGTGGTGCCGTGAGACCCACGGCACGATCGATGACTTCCGCTGGGTCGAAAGGGATCCGGTCAATGCTGACTTTGCCGGCCTCGATTTTGGCAAGGTCGAGGATACTATTGACAAGATCGAGCAAGACCTTGCCTGCTTCCGCAATATGGGAAAAGGTCTCACGGACCTTACTGCCCTCAGCCTCATGTGTTCCCAGTTGCGCCAATCCCAACACCGCATTGAGCGGGGTACGGATCTCATGGCTCAGGTGGGCTAAAGACTCACTCCGCACTTGTGTCAGGCGTTGCGCTTCGGCAAGGGTTCGCGCGTGAGCGGCCTCACTGGCCAAGCGCTCCGAGATATCTTGGAAGCTGATTACCGCTCCCACTGTTTTATTCCCGTCCACCATCGGTTGGATTGCACAGGTCACCGCTAGTGGATAGCCATCGACATGCCGAAAGGTTATATGTTCAATGCGGCTCTGCCTGGTATGGAGCAACGCAGCAGTGATGGGACATTCCGCCACAGAATAGGGCGTGCCGTCGGGATGAGTGCAATGGAGAATACCTCGGGCATCGCGTCCGATCAGCATTTCGACCCGATAGCCGAGTAGACGACATGCGGCAGGATTGACAAAAGTGAACCGCCCACTGCTGTCGATACCGGTTAGGGGATCGGCGCAGGCATCAAGGATCAGCCGCATCCGGGTCTCTACCGTCTTCAATTCGGTGGTACGTATTGCCAGCAATGCTTCCAGGTGCTGCTGGCGGAGTGCCGGCGCTTGAGCCCTACGCTCTTCACCGAGGTGGCGTTGTACTGGCTCTTGGGAAGGCAGCAGCCCTGCGTAGCCCTTGATAGGCCGCGGTATCAATTCTTGGTCGAACCAAACCGGATCGATAGACATGGCGGCACCCGAGGAATTGTTCAAATCCCGTATAAAATTTATTATATTTATGAGCGGTAAAGAATCCATCAAATTTCGGGTTCGAGACTAGCGTCAGAACCTCTGTGGGGTACCCCATATAGTCGGACATCATCGGTCATCCCTACCCCATTTGGAATAGTTAAAGTTAGGACTTTTACTCGGAAATTACCAATAAGTGCTTCCCTGTGTAAGACCTAGGGACAGTACCCAGGGATAGGAAGCGGATCAGGGTAGGACCTGCCTCACGCCGTTCGAGGCGTCGATAACGTCAGTTCAAATGTGGTACCTTCCGATTCGTGCCTGTGGCCTGTGGCTTTCCTTTTTCCTCCGTTCTTGCCAACTGCGCGGTGCGCACTATTTTGCTGATCCGTGAGTAGTGTAAGCCGAAGTAGTCGCCGATTTCCTTCAGGGTGTAGCTACCGCTTGCAAACGCTGCAACAATTGCATCATCGCGCTCAAAATGAATTCGGGCATAATCCGCCAACGGCTGCGCTGGTTCTCGCGCCTTGGCCTGGGGAACCTCGCGCAGGTCGCGGTTCTTCGGGACTTGTCGTCCCATGGACTCCACGAAAGTATCTGAGCCGAGAAATACTTGATGTTTAAGCCGCTCCCATACGGATGGGAGGTCCCGGCCCTCGGCGACAAAGCACGCGTAGTGCTCGGCAGCCGTGGCTTCCGTTTCGCCAAACGCGGCTAGAATTGGTTGGGTTTCCAGCCATAAGGGCGCTGCTACTTCGCCGACCATGGCCCGGTAACTGCTCCATGGCCATTCTCCAGGCGCACGAACCATCCTCGCCCGCACCGGGTTGAGCACGATGTAGCGGGCCAACTCCAGCAAGTAAACATCCTTCTGCACTAGGATGGCTTTGTATCGTCCCTGGAAGACGTGGCCGACACGTTCATGGGTGCGATTAAACCGTTGTGTATAAACACCGTTAAGCTGGCGCATCCCCTTAGAAAGATTGGCGTCTGGCGTCTCGACCAACAAATGGTAATGATTAGTCATCAAGCAGTAGGCATGTACCGTCCAGTTGTAGCGCTCCCACACACCACCAAGAACCTCGAAAAACATACACCGGTCGCCGTCGGCAAGGTAGATCGCCTCCCGTCCGTTGCCGCGAGCGGTGACGTGGTACAGCGCGCCGGAAAACTCTAAACGAAGAGGTCTTGTCATACCCATAAGACTAGCGTACCTTTAGTCAAAAGGAAAGACCTGACCCCAGTCCTTATGACCCCAGTCCTTAATGAGTCCTTGATGTGACCTCCAGTCCTTGAACATCATCAGTTTTTGACCCCCCTGTCTTTCGGATCGGTAAAAATGTCTTCAACCCTGCGTCTGCACGCCTTGGCTTATCCAGTGACTACGCTTGGTCCTGGGCGGCGGGCGGTGTTGTGGGTAGCTGGTTGTCGCTTGGATTGTCCGGGTTGTCTCGCCCCCGAATTGCGCCACGCGGAGACGGGACGGGAGTTGCCAATAGCACGATTGGCACTGCGCTTATTGACGCTGCCTCTGCCCCTGGCAGGACTTACCTTAACGGGCGGGGAACCTTTTGACCAAACCGAGGCGCTGGCAATATTGCTTGAACAGGTTCTACCGGAACGGCCCAATTGGGATGTAATTGCCTATTCGGGCTATACCCTTGCCACATTACGTCGACCGCCAACCACAACGCTATTGGAAAAGGTGGATGTGCTGGTGGATGGGCCATACCGCGCCGATATTCCCCAAGACCATCCTCTGGCAGGCTCCGCCAATCAACAAGTTCACGGCCTAACGATGCGAGGTCAGGCGATACTTTCCGCTTGTGCCGCCCTTCCCCTCGGGAAAGCTGAATTAGGTTTTGGTCCGAGCAACAAAGGGTTGCTCATTGGTGTAATACCACCCCAACAACGGAATATATTGCACGAAGGATTAGCATTATTTTCGACCAGATACTAACTAGGAGGTTTTCATGTCCATTGCCGTCTTACACCAACCAGTTATTTATAAACCACCC
>CAUYUB010000356.1:0-1960 GCA_963575685.1 Gammaproteobacteria bacterium
GTCAGAGTGGTAGTCGCCGACACTTCGACGGTCGCAGCCCGCGCCCCCGGTCTCGAACCGCGTATTGAGGCACTGCGTCAGCGTATTGGGCTGACGCTGAAATCGGTAGAGGTGCTGTCCAACGAAGCGCTGCCGCGAGTCTGCCTGCACTTTTCCGACCCATTGAGCCGACGTGAGGGGGTGCGCTTTACCGATTTCCTCCGGTTGGAGCCCGCTACGCAAACGGCTCCCGAGGCACGCGACGAAACCTTGTGCCTGACCGGCCTCAACCATGGCACGAGCTACCGCATTACCGTGCGCCAAGGATTGCCTGGGGAAAACGGGTTGACCGTAAAGAAGGATGAAACGCAATCCTTCCACGTCACCGACCGCAATCCTTCGGTTGCCTTTCGTGGTACGGGTTTCATCCTGCCGCGCGTGGGCAGTGAGGGTGTACCCGTTACCACCGTCAACCTTGAGCGCGTGGCGCTAAAGGTCTATCGCGTCAACGACCGCAATCTCGCGGCTGGCCTCCGCGATAGCCATTTCGCAGAACCATTGAACGGTTACAGCGCCGATGAGATCGCCGACAACAACGGCGAGCGGGTCTGGGAAGGCGAGATGGCGGTGAATGAGCGCAACCACGAAATCACCACCGCGTTGTCGTTCCGAAGTGGTCGCTGATCCCAATCAGGTCTTTATGTCGTGACCGCCGAGCCGCTTGATGTCTCTAGGATTTTCATCATATGAAAAAGCGACCCAATGGCTATTGGTGTCCGATGTGTACTGTCTTTCGCGGCGCTGACGGCATCCACCTTGCCGCGCCTTCGGACCAAGCCACTCGCCGGAGTTGAGATCGCGCTAGTGGCGCGCAACAACGCTGAACGCACGCGCTACAGTGAGCTGGTCGCGCGCGGTTCCGGTGGGCTTGACGCGGGCAGCGGCGGCAACGCGCCAATCGCGGTGATGGCCACAAGGTGCTGATTTGCCATGCTCGACCTGACCAAGGCGGCCTTCGATCTCTCCGATCGCGGTGTTGGCGGACGAACTGCGCCGGGTCCGATGGATGCCTTCCTCTACACCGATCGTGGCGTCTACCGCCAAGGCGAGACCGTCCACCTGTCGGTCCTGCTACGCGACGCAAAGACCGTAGCGGTGAAAACTTCCCCTTAACGGTCAAGGTGCTGCGTCCGAGCGGCACCGAGTACTACACCGGCGTCCTGCTGCGGGTCCCGATGGTGGCTTCTTCGCCGCTGGTGTTGTCGAAAACCGCGCCGCTCGGTACTTGGCAGGCGCGCGTCTTTAGTGACCCCAAAGGCAACCTGTGGGGCAGGTCAGCTTCCAGGTCGATGATTTCGTTCCGGAAAGACTATCCATTGAGCTGAAGCCCTCCACACCTTGCTCGAACCCGGTAAGCCCTTCGATTGGCGGTTAAGGGCGTTTCCTGTACGGCCCCCGCTGCCGGATTGAACGGCACTGCCGAGTTGTCGTTCAATCGACCCCAGCCCTATCCCCAGCATAAGGGCTACCACTTCGGGTTGGCGCAAGAAAACTTCACGCAACGGCTGGACAACTCGAATTCCCAGTCACCGACGCCGAGGGGATTGCGCGCGTCGTTGCCAAGCTGCCGCCGCTGCCCGATACCACCCAGCCGCTACGCGGCGAATTCCGTGTGACATTGTCCGAGCCCGGTGGCCGACCGGCACGCCAATCAGTGACGGTGCCGGTACGTACCCAGTCCTACGCCATCGGTATCCACCCGCTTTTTGAGGGCGCGACCATTCCCGAAGGGCAAGGGGCGACCTTCGACATCCTTGCCGTTGCTCCGGAAGGTACGCCGGTTGCCAAGCCCGACTTGGCCTGGGAACTGGTGGAGGAACGCACTACCTATCAGTGGTATCTCAAGGATGGCCGCTATAATTATCAAAGTGTTACTCGTTCCGTTCCGCGCCGTTCCGGTACGCTGTCGATTGGTCTCGAC
>CAUYUB010000357.1:0-1953 GCA_963575685.1 Gammaproteobacteria bacterium
CTACTGTTGACGTAGTAATTTTGTCTGGAAATTATTTATCTGAAAATCTGTAGATGGTTTTCTCTAATTGAGAGTTACAAATCGATTGATAGGGATTCGCTATCGCTATCAACAAAACACACGCGACCCTTGTGCCCCTCCTATCACTTTACGCGCATTTTAGAAAAGTTAGGCACTACGACCGTGGAAATAGGTCACACAGGCAAGCGCGCAGGCACGGACCGCTTGACGCAAGGCTTCAATGGCTTGGGGACGCGGGAAGCTCACGCGCCAAGCGAGCGCCACGCGCCGTTGAGGCGGGGTAACGAAGGGACGAATCACAGTAAATTCAGCGGAGTATTGCCCAGGACCCATCGTGGCCGTGCATGGTAAGACGGTAATGCCCAACCCCGAGGCCACCATATGGCGGATGGTCTCCAGCGAACTGGCCTCCACCGTTCGCTGGAGACCGCCCTCCGTAGCGGGCGGTCCGACACAGAGCGGACAGGCCGCTACCACCTGGTCGCGGAAACAGTGACCCGCCCCCAGCAACAGCACGGTTTGTGACGAAAGGTCATCAGTGACGATGGCGTCGTGGTGTACCCAAGGGTGGCCATTCGGCATCATCACCACGGACGGCTCATCATAGAGCGGTAGTGTCACCACGCCTGGTTCCTCGAATGGCAGACATATCAGCGCCACGTCCAGCTCGCCTTGCAGGAGCCGCTCGCGGAGTTTTGCCGTGTAGTTCTCCTCGATGATGAGCGGCATACGCGGGGCCGTTTGGCGGAGGATTGGCACCAGGCGTGGAAACAAATACGGGCCAATGGTGTAGATCGCACCAATCCGTAGGGGACCGTCGCATGGGTCGCGCGCCTGTCGCGCGATCTGCTTAATCCCCTCCATCTCGTCGAGCACTTGCCGTGCCCGCTCGACGATGCGCTCACCTACCGGGGTGATCGTGATTTCGTATTTGGCGCGTTCAAAAAGGATGACGCCGAGTTCGTCCTCTAGCTTCTTCACTGCGATACTCAGCGTCGGCTGACTCACGAAACAGGCCGAAGCCGCCCGCCCGAAGTGACGCTCGCGCGCCAGAGCAACGATATAACGTAGTTCGGTCAGAGTCATATAATATCCAGAATGGTCTGCATTTCATAGCAAATATTTTTTCAATCTAACGCGCGCCATTGCAACGACAAATACCATTGCCAACAATGCCATCATGAGTACGATGACCGCGCCGGAAGGCCAATCCTTAATCGCGGATAGTACGAGTCCCAGCGCATAAGCGACAACGCCCAGTGCATAGGCGAGCGCTAGGCGTAACCCGCCCTGGATATGGCGGGTTGCCAATGCCGGGATGATGAGACTGGAGAAGACGAGGTACACGCCGACCAATTGCACCGAAGCCGTCACGGCCAATGCAAACAGCACATAGAAACCGGCAATTCCAAGCCTTCTCGCATAACCAAACCAGGCCAATAGTACGCAAGCAGTCAATATTGCCGTAGCGCCGAGTTGCGCGTAGCTCACCCACAGGATCTGCCCGACCAGCAGATCCTTGAGATGTTCGCCCCCATGCGGATTGTTTGCCAGCAGCAGGATGCCGATGCAGGAAGCGAGCACGAAGAACACACCGATAATCGCTTCTTGAATCTCCGGCCAGCGTCGTTCAGTCCAGCTCAACAATAGGGCGCCGAGTAATGCGGCACTCAGGGCTGAGATCTGAATCGCCCAGCCCTGCGCTTCCCAGCCCAGTACATCCGCGGCAATCACCCCGATACCGGCAATCTGCGCGATGGCACGGTCAATAAACACGATGCCGCGATTGAGCACCTGGATGCCCAGCGGTACGTGGGTGGCAAGTACGAGGATCCCGGCCACGAAGGCCGGGCCGAGGATGCTGATGTCAAATGAGGATAGATTCATTGGAGGCCATTCAACAATTGCGTGATGGTATCGTCGAACAAACCG
>CAUYUB010000358.1:0-1950 GCA_963575685.1 Gammaproteobacteria bacterium
TCATGGGCGAGGTCGTGATAGTCCCGTTGGAGTCCACCGACACCACAAAACGGGCCGGAGCGGTTAAGGGAGGGGGTGGAACGGAGGGCGCCTGGCGCTGGCTCAGTTCCGCCTCCATCTTGTTGAAGGCGTCGATGTAGGCGAGTTTGAACGTGAGCGCACGCTTGCCGGTGAAGCCCATGGCAAGCAAGGTGAATGCGTCGCGGGTAAGTTGGTAGGCGGGGCGTGTGTCGCCATTTTTGTCAATGTAATCAGTGCCGTTAAAATTAACGGCGCTGAATTCATTAGGGATTTCGGAAATTAGAGCGCGGATACTCTTCAGCACGTTTTCGTGCAGCTTGCCGAAGTACTCGGCGACAGCCAGGGAAGTGGTGGTAACGGTGCCATCGACGACGGCAAGGACAGGCGCAGGCGTGTAGACGCCTTGAGCGGGGGTGCTCATGACAGGTACTCCATCTTTAGGTGTGAGTACCACCAACCCCCGACCAAGAGGGATGGTGGAACCGAGCGGGTTGGTCGACCGGAAAGATGGAAACCGGCAGGGGTTGCCCCCTCCCGCTCGGCCCCTTAAATCGAAGGAATGCCGAGCGTGCGCACAAAAAAACCGCGTCGGGCGCGGTTGTGCGCCATCTTTACCGGGCGACCAAGCACCGGCCGCTTTTTGTTGAGCGGCAGGTGGAGACTGGCACGGATGGCGCGGGGATGTCAAGGGGGTGGAAAGATCGTTTTTACGGCAAATTGTTTGTACAATTTGCTTATGATTACCCACGATCCTCCGAAACGCCAAGCCAACCTGAAGAAGCACGAGATTGATTTGGCTGATTGTGAATGCGTTTTCGATGCGCCCCTGCTGACCGAGGAGGACACCAGCGAGCCGTATGGAGAACAGCGACTCAAGAGCTTGTGTTGGCTTAATGGCCGGGTGGCGGTACTGGTGTGGACGGATCGTGAGACTGGGCCACACCTGATTTCTTGCCGATACGGTGACAAACGTGAAACCGAACGCTACTTCAAAAAGTTTCTTTAGCCCTGAACAGATGGCGGCCGCGTTGGCCGCCGCTCCCGATGAGCCAGTCCAGGATACCGATAATCCACGCACAAACCCGGAAGACTGGGACAACGCGATTGATAGCCGTTCGTTACCGGAATTACGCATCAAACTGGCTGAACGGAGACGACGTGGGTCGCAAAAAGCCCCAAGGAAGGTTCCAACCACTATCCGTTTCGATCCAGACGTTCTCACCGCGTTAAAGGCTACCGGCGTTGGTTGGCAAACACGAGTCAACGAGGCAATGCGTGAGTGGGTTAAATCACATACCACCGTGTAACCCGTGGAGAAGTCACTGACCTGGGTGGCGGTATTCTCAGGGAAGCCGTTCATCGATGACACCGCGCCCGTCGTCATTTCGACCCCCGAGCAGCGCACGCCAAGGCGAGTGGCGTGCCTGGGTCGTGGTTATAGAGGGCGCGACCTGTCGCTTTTTCCAGGTCATGGACGATGCCCATGCCCACGTCATACATGTACCGCAAGGAGATTGCACCAGCGGTGATGCGCTGTAGAAGGTCAAGCTCAACGAGCGCATAGCCCTCGGGCGCCATGTTTGTCATGGGCGAGGTCGTGATAGTCCCGTTGGAGTCCACCGACACCACAAAACGGGCTGGAGCGGTTAAGGGAGGGGGTGGAGCGGCGGCCGCCTGGCGCTGTCCGCTCCAGTGCCGCCAGAGCACGTCATCGCACTCGTTCTGGTAGGCGATGACGCGGGGGCGGATGTCGGGGGAAACCTTGTTCGGGTGGACCGAGGCCAACCAGCCGGGGAGCTTACGGAGGAGAATGCAAAGGTGTTGTTGATGCCCACCTTCTGAAGGGGTTTCGATAATCGAAACACCCCAACGTTCTTCTCCCCATTCGCTATAGCCAGCACGACTATCCTGAATTCCGTAGCTGTCCAT
>CAUYUB010000359.1:0-1949 GCA_963575685.1 Gammaproteobacteria bacterium
AGTTTGTTATGATAGCTAGATTAGTGAATGGGTTAAATTTCCTGACCAAGTCAACCAACCATTATAGAGACAAATGTCATGAATAGTCTTGAGGCATCGAACGAACTAATCAGATTTATTATCGAGAACGCTAAATTTGATAACAAGAATAATTTATTGTTTAATGTTTCCGTTAACAATAGCAGCAGGTTGGCGGAAGAAATGAAAACATGGACTAAAAAAGAACATAAGTTAAATTTTGGCGGATTAATCGGGATTAGAATTATTGGTTGTCAGCAAAATGGAAACATGGAGGTTTTTTCATTCTCATCGGACTATCTGGATATCAACCTAATGGAATTCAAACATTTCGTCAAAAAAGAACCGGAAATTTCAGAGTATCATGAATATGCAGTTAAACGTAGAAGTTAGTTGTTTCGTTAATTCTGGCTAACTACGCTCAGCTGGCCTGGGAGTCCGGGGTGGTTGAATTCTAGTTCGGCGTGGTTGGCATTACCAACAGTGTTCGATTCGGCGCCAGCGTTGTAATTCAGCGCGAGGCGCCAAGGATATCGTTGCGTACTTCAGCGCACGCTACAGGATATCATCCGACTGCGGCCGAGTTTCCATCTGTCGGCATTTTACCAAGGCATCCATCAACTCCTTGAGTTGAATTGGTTTGCTGATGTAATCGTTCATCCCTGCCTGTAAACAACGCTCGCGGTCACCGTGCATCACGTTGGCCGTCATCGCAATAATCCGCGGTTGTATCAGTGTCTGAGCCTTTTGTCGAATCTGCCGCGTCGCAGTCAACCCATCCATTTCCGGCATCTCCATATCCATTAGTACGACCTCGTAGGTCTGCCGATGGAGGAAAACCAAGGCTTCCAATCCATTGGCGGTAAAGTCGAGATCATTTCTGATTCACCATTGTCTTCACCACAGCGTAGGCAGGCAAATGTCAATTGTGATGGGACTTGCTGCGGGCAGATTGTTGGGCAAGTACACCAATGACGGCGTTATACAACGGTGATACTTTGATCGGCTTGGTCACCATCGCTGAGAACGTTGACGGCATTGATGAGACTCTACCCCCTAATGAAGTCAGCATAATGAGCGGGAGCATCGATGCGTCTCGATAACTCTGAATTGCGGCCGCCAACGTTTCGCCATCCATCTCGGGCAATTCTCTGTCAAGAACTGCCAAGTCAAATCTGTCGCCACGTTTAATCCATTCCAGCACCGCAAGTGCACTTGTCGCCACCACCGGCACCATACCCCATGCTTGGGATTGCTGCGTAAGTAGCCGTCGATTCGTTGCATTATCATCCATAATCAAAACCCGCTTGCCACGCAATACGACATTGTCGGCTAGATATACTGGAAGCGGAAAATTGGCCGATTTAGCGCGAATAGTGAAGAAAAAGGTAGTACCTTTTCCGGAAAGACCGTCACTCTCTACCCATATTCTTCCCCCCATCAACTCGGCCAGCCGCTTGCTGATGGCGAGACCCAAACCGGTACCGCCATATTTGCGGGTGGTGGAGGCGTCTACTTGCGAAAACGACTGGAAAAGGCGATGCCGACTTTCTTCAGAAATGCCAATCCCCGTATCACGCACGGCAAACTGTAATTCGTGCGGCTCCGCTTCATCCGAATAACGGGTTACCTCTATCACGACTTCGCCCTGTGGGGTAAATTTAACGGCATTGCTCAATAAATTGACCAAGATCTGGCGTACCCGTGTCACATCGCCGACAATGCTCGGTGGTATCGCTGCCTCCATCAGCAGCACCAGGGCGAGATTCTTTTGGGCGGCAAAGGGTGCCAACAGCTCCAAGGCCGACTCGGCGCATTGACGAAGATCAAACGGCTGTTCTTCCAATTCCAATTTTCCTGCTTCAATCTTGGAGAAATCCAGAATATCGTTAATAATCCGCAACAGTGATTCGCTGCTGGCGCGGATGGTC
>CAUYUB010000360.1:0-1947 GCA_963575685.1 Gammaproteobacteria bacterium
AACATAAGTCTTCCATACAAAAAGCATACTCAGAATGGACGAATCGCCAGTGCCCTACCTTTATAAGGTTGAAGTCATAAAGGCCATGACGCCACCCGTTTTTAATTTATCAACGGATTGCGCAAAGAAAAAGTTATGGATGGCTTTAAACGCTGGCTTGACCGTCGCCATGCGTTCGCGCGGCAACGCCGATACCGAGGCAAAAGGTACGTTTGAAATGATTACATCAAAGTTTTTGCCACGGTAGGTTTCGTAGGATTCGTTGAATACTTCCGCGTCAGGGTATAAACGCTCGACGATTTGAGTGTTGGTTTTGTCAATGTCCACAACGGACCAATCGGCGCGCGGGAACATGCCCACAAAATTACCGCTACCGCCCGATGGCTCCAGCATCTTTTTCATTTTGACGCCAGCATCGACCAATACCCGGTAAATTTCTTTTACGGTGGTGTAGTCGGTGTAGTGCTGGTTAAAAATGCCATCGCCTTTATCGACTGAATCTTGAAGCGACAAGCCGCCGCTGCCTGTGTATTGGCGTAATACGTTTTTGTCGGCCTCTGTAATTTCATTGACCGGCTTTTTTAGGATAGCCTCGGCCAGATTGTTAATGTCTCGGCGCTTGGCCGGGGTAAGCGCAATATTTGGCTTATCCCTTAGATCATAATTATCTGCTCCAATATCTCGTGGTAGGCTTCCGTTTTCGCCATCGCCCCGTTCGATAGATTGTTGATTTCCGTCATCGGCTGCGTGTTCACCCAGTCTTTCATCGGCGGGTACTTCATTTCCTTGGCCTTGTCCTGAATCAGCCGTAACAGTAGATTCCGGTCCTCCAGATAATTGGCCTTTACCGTCTTGATTTCCGACTTGCTCAGATGATCCTGATTGTTCAGTTGAAATTCCAGATTCGTCAGTCTTTTCGCCAACAGATCCACTAGCATCGCCCTTTGTTCCTGAGTTGTTTCCATTGTCGCCACCCTTTAATTCATTTTCTGTGGCCTGTGTTTTAACATAATCACTAGACTTGTCATCGGCTTTTTTTCCGTTTTTTGCCGCAATGCTCTCAGCATAAATCCGCTTGGCCTCATCCAGTATTGCTGCCTCATCCTGCTGTAATTTTTCGATCTGATCTTCGGCAGCAACAATCATCGCCTGGTCAATCGATAGCTCACCATCGGCCAGCATCAAGGATTCCGCACTGCTTCTGATGTAATCCCGTTCCGGTCCTGATAACTTCAATAAACAATGATTTTTCGCCATTACAGTATTCCAATCCTAAATAGTTCAGTCAAGACAAACGCTACAACGTGTTCCTCGTCGCTTTCGTCAATGTTTGTTACGGGTATGACCAGTTCGGTTTTTGATCCAAGCTGATAAAAAGATGATCCCCTGGCGTATGGATTGCCAAAGCCTCCGGCTGCGCTGCCAAAACTTCTAGGCTGTGCCGGCGTGGTAGGCACTGAAAATATGGCGTCTATGCCGACAATGCCGTATGTGCCAGGGCTTCCGGTCAGCGTGTAATTAATCGCGCCACTACTGCCCGGCGTGTAAGCCAGTGTTGCGAATTTGCCAGTTAGCGCGTAACTGCCGACATTTCCCGCCATCGAGTAGCCGCGCCTTAAAGTCGCCGCATTGCCCGTGATGGCATAAGATCCTGCCGCGCCTGTTAGCGTGTAGTTGACCGATGCAGCGCCCGGTGCGTAGCTAAGTGTTGCCGCGTTTCCGGTTAAGCTATATGTGCCTGCCGCGCCTGCTAAGGTATGGCTTTGCTTGAATGTTGCCGCAATACCCGTTAAAGCATATGCGCCAACAGCGCCCAACAATTTACGGGTAAGGCTGAATGTTGCCGCCCGTCCTGCTAATGAATAAGCGCCAGCCGCCGCCGTTAATGAATAGCCTCGTTTAAATGCAGAGGCTCGCCCGGTCAGCGCATACGCTCCAGCCGCGCCC
>CAUYUB010000361.1:0-1944 GCA_963575685.1 Gammaproteobacteria bacterium
TGAAAAGCAGCCTCCTGACCGGCGAATACCGGTTCTACCCGTCCGGTCCGTAGCACGATCCCCACGAGATTGAAATAGGTATGAACCATCGCCACCAACCCCAGACCGGAGAGCACGAAGGTCAGTGCCAATCCCATGGTGTTGGCGTAATTGAGAGAGCCCACCAGCATGGCAATCACCAGGGCAGCATAAAGCAGTCCGTCATGGCTGGGTAAGATGTAAACCGTGCGTCTGGTGAGTACTATCGGGCCAAGAATTGGATCTTTCTTCTTCTGAAACGGCTCGGTACCGCCGAATCGAGATCGAAGCAATCGAAATGCTCGTTGCACGTAGTTGGCGTGAGGGGGTTCGTTCATCGAAGGGATGCCGGTTATATACGGATCGGTGGACGGCGACCCATGCTGGCGCGACGCCTTCCACCCGGCTATAGTCGCAGACCTGTCCGCACCTTGCGCGGGCATACTCGCTTTCAAACCAGTACCGGATTTCACCAGGTTCGATCCGCCCCGGCCTACCCCGCATCCCGGCGCCGTTGCGCTGGCCGAGAGCTGCCTCCCATGCACGCAACCATTGACGACAACCACCTGAAGGATCTCATGAAGATCGCCCTGATGGAGCTTTTGGAAGAGCATCCGGCGATGCTGCGCGGTCTCATGGCCGAGGCCCTGGAAGACATGACGACAGAACGTCCCCGCGGCGAGCGTGAAGACGACGACTATGAGGAAGACGACTTCCCACGCCGCCATAGCGCGCGCTCCCGGCGCTCCCGTATGGGGGGTGCACCACCGGGATTTTCGTCGGGGCCGGGGGCCGAAACCGCGTCTTCCAGCACCCGCCGCGCCGGTAGCGGAACGACCGCCGACTTCTCGACCCCAGACGCCGAAACTGCCAGTCCCTCGGGACGCTGGAACCTGGGTGGAGAGACCCCAGGCGTGGAAGACCCTCAAGCAGGGGCGACGACCTCCGACTACGGGTCAGCGTTCGGCACGTCGGACCCCTTCTTCAGAAAACCCCCTCCCCCCTCGGGCGCTGCCTATGGCACGGCTTCCGGCACCTCGTACCATCATTCGGGAAGTAGTGCTTCCTCAGCGAATACCCCATTTGCCGGTGCTGCCTATCTGTCGCGCGGCCTTGCCCTCCTCCTCAATCCGGGTCTACGCCGCTATGTCGTGCTGCCCGGATTGACCAGCCTGATCATTTTCACCTTCGCCGTTTGGGTGGGTATGGGACAGTTTGGGGCCTTCAGCAGTTGGGCACACGGTTATCTACCCTTCTGGCTGATCTGGATAGAGTGGCTGCTGTGGCCCCTCTTTGCCATCGCTCCGGTAGTGGTGATTTTCTACTTCTTTACCTTGGCGACCAATGTCATTGCCGCTCCCTTTAACGCCTTATTGGCGGAAAAAGTATCACGACAGATCAGCGGACTACCGTTGGGCGCCGGTCCCGGATTCGGTACGGCGATACTTCGGGTACCCTCCTCCCTGAAGGATGAATGGCGTAAATCCGTATGGTTCATCGTCCGTGCCCTAATCTTGGTGGTCCTCTTTTTTATTCCATTGGTCAATTTGTTGGCACCACTGCTGTGGGCGTTATTCTCGGCGTGGTCGCTGGCCCTGAAGTATCTGGATTATCCAATCGGAAACCAGGGGCTGGAATTCGATGAAACGCGCGCCCTTGCTGCGGAGAACCGTTGGCTGGTTTTGGGATTTGGCGGAGCGGTACTGCTCATGACCATCGTGCCGGTACTCAATTTCGTTGCGATGCCAGCGGCGGTGGCGGGTGCTTCGGCATTGTGGACTGAGCGCATGGCACTCCGGCGCAATATTCCTATGTGATTCGATAGTTGCTTTGACCTTGAGGCCACCAACATGACCTTGAGACCACCAACATAAGGCAACTCCCGGTTAAAGAACTACCAGATCGGTCAATGCCGCGTAGCGGCGT
>CAUYUB010000362.1:0-1940 GCA_963575685.1 Gammaproteobacteria bacterium
CCGGTATTGGTGGCAATCACTTCATCCATGCGGCACGGCGTAATATGGATCTGGTGGTGATCTGTATCAATAATTTCACCTACGGCATGACGGGGGGGCAAGTAACCCCGACCACGCCGACGAGTGCCAATGCCTCGACTACTCCTTATGGCAATTACGAGTATCCGTTTAGCCTGCCGTTTTTGGCCGATGCTGCGGGCGCGACCTATGTTGCCCGGTGGACTTCGCTGCATTCGCGCAATATCACCCAATCGATTGAAGAGGCGCTGCATAAGCGGGGTTTCTCCTTCATTGAGGTGATCACGCCTTGTACCCTGTATCACGTCGCCGTTTAGATGACGATGTAGATGCGAGCTACCAGTCGCGCGATCATGGCAGCTGTATTGCGAGACTATCGATTTCAGGGGCAATGTGTGGGTTCTGATCGCGACAAATTTCTGGATTCGGCCAGCCGCTGTGCCAGGCTGATCGGCGACGCACCAGCTCTATGTAAGACCGAGCCGGAGAAAGGCCAGGAGAACAGGCCGCCTGAAAGAGACATCCGGCACTATGGAGATTAGATTCTCGGGATTCGGCGGTCAGGGCATCATTCGTTGTGCCCTGATTACGGGTAAGGCGCTGTCGCTCTATGACGACAAATTCGCCACCATGACCCAGAGCTTCGGACCAGAGGCACGTGGTAGCGCCTGCTCGGCGCAGCTGGTGGTCTCCGACGATCGGGTTCTTTACCCCTATCTCACCCATCCGTCGATACTGATGGCCCTTTCTCAGGAAGCCTATGAGAAATATCACGGCGAAGTGTCTGGGGGCGGTATTCTGATCGTCGACGAAGATTTGGTAAAACTTCGCGGTGAACACCCAAATCTTTTGGTGTTTAGGGTCCCAGCGACCCGATTTGCCGAGACATTGGGTAACCGTTTGTTTACCAACTTGGTAGCCCTTGGTTTCTTCACAGCGGTGACCGGGGTGGTCACGGCCGATGCGATGAAGAAGGCCCTGCCGGGTCTGGTTCCAAATCGTTTTTTGAAGATCAACATTAAAGCTTTTGAAAAAGGGTACGACCATGGGATTCAGTCTGTGGCTACGAAGACCTGAGAATCCTAGCGTCGAACAAAAAGAAGATAAAAATATTAAAAGATTTTTCTTTTATGCTTAAAAGAAGAAATATATTTTTAATATTTTGGTGTTTATCCTTTGCTGTTATACTTTTAGAGTAAATTAAAGTTTGACAGCCCACTGGTAAAAAGGCTCTTTTGCACTATGACTAAAAAGCGCACCGGCGTTTTCGTCTGCCACTGTGGCAACAACATCGCCGCTACGGTGGATGTCGCCAAGGTGGCCAAGGAAATGGCCGGCGAAGAATCGGTCGTTTGCGCCCGGGATTATGTCTATATGTGCTCGGACCCGGGCCAGAACGCGGTTATCCAGGCGATCAAAGAAAACAACCTGGACAGTGTTGTCGTCTCTTGCTGTTCCCCGAATCTGCACGAAAAGACGTTCCGCGAAAACGCCAAATCGGCGGGCCTGAACGACTTTACCTGTGAGATCGCCAATATCCGTGAGCAATGTTCCTGGGTACATAAAGATCGTGACGCCGCAACCGAAAAAGCCATCAAAATTTCGTAGCGCGGTGCGGCGAGTAGGGCGCAATCTGGCTTTGGAACCCATCGGGATCGGTGTCACGCGGCGGGTATTGGTGGTGGGTGGCGGTATTGCCGGTATTCAGGCATCCCTCGACTTGGCCAATTCCGGCTATGAAGTGGTGCTGGTAGAAAAGCAGGCCACCATCGGCGGACACATGATCCAGTTGTCCGAGACTTTCCCGACACTGGACTGCTCGCAGTGCATCCTCTCGCCCAAGATGGTAGAGGTGTCGCGCCATCCCAAAATTACGCTGATGACTTCCAGTGAGGTACAGGAAGTCAGTGGTTACGTCGGTA
>CAUYUB010000363.1:0-1937 GCA_963575685.1 Gammaproteobacteria bacterium
AAAAAAAAAAAAAAAAAAGGATAACATTTTAGTATGAACTGTTATACCCTGACACTTGACGAGCGCAGCGAGGAGCTGCCCCTGCGGGAATTGAATTATAGTAATGATGAAAAAAAAGTAATCGAGCGTAGCGAGATACACACAGGAATAGAAAAGAGTCCAGATAGCCTTCTAGGGGGGTCCATTATTACCCCCCCTAGAAGGAGACAGAGACAGAGAGACAAAGTTCAAAATGACCTCTCGCAACTTCGTTTTCACACACAACAATTACACTCCTGCTATTGAAGCGTACTTCAAAGCAATTACGGATGTGCGGTTCCTCGGCTTTGCGCACGAGGTCGGAGAATCCGGAACCCCTCATCTGCAAGGAGTCATTGTCTTTCACAAGCCCCAGCGCATCACCGCAGTGATCAAACTCCTTCCAAAGACTCACGTGGAGCGCATGAAAGGCAGCTTCACTCAGGCGTGGACCAACTACATTGCGTCCAACTCCGCCAAGCCGGTGGACGTCGATCTTTACCAATATGGAGATCCCCCCGCCATTCGAGGTGCCAACCTCTCCGAGCGGTACGACGAAGCTTGGACCGCTGCGATTACCGGGGATCTCGATAGCATTCCTAAGGACATCCGGCTTCGCTACTACGGCACTCTCAAGCTCGTTGCTTATGAACACGCTTCCGTTCCCGACGCACCCGACGTCACTGGGACGTGGATTGTGGGCCCGTCCGGTTCCGGGAAGTCCCGGTATGTACGAGATACATACGGCGACTCCGCTTACGATAAGCGTGCCAACAAGTGGTGGGACGGGTACCGTCCCGACTTCCACACAACCGCGTTCCTGGATGACCTGGATCCGAGCCATTGCTGGATTGCATACGACCTCAACCGCTGGGCAGACCGGTATGCGTTCACCGCTGAGACCAAAGGCGGAATGACCAAGATCCGCCCCGCCCGAATTGTGGTCACCAGTCGCTATACGATCGACGAGGTGTTCGCCCTGGCGGATTCCTCCACCCGAATTTCATTGTCCCGGAGATTTCCCCAGATCATTGATCAACGGCCGGACACTCCCAAATTCACTGCTGTCACTATTCCAAAATGAAGAGTTCTAAGAAGACGAAGCGCAGCACGAAGAAATTCGGGAAGCGCCGCTTCGCTAAGAAGAAGCCCATCTCCTTTAAAAAGAAGGTCGCCAAGGCAGTGGGCTCCCTCGCGGAAGTCAAGTACGTTAGTACTGGATTTGCCCCGACCTACCACAACAGTGCCATCTCCTTCGGTGATGCCCTCATCATGGTCCCGCCCATGAACCAGGGTCTTTCCAACCGCCAGCGGGTCGGTGCCAAGGTGAACTTCAAGAATCTCAAGGTCAAGATCTGCATCTCGCAGGCGCCCTTCTCCCTACTCACCGACCTTGACCGCCCGGTCTTGGTCCGGTGCATGCTACTCAAGTACAAGCGCGGTGCGTACGCCGCCGACTTCCCCGGCACTGGGTTCGGTGGCGACGTGGACTACCGTCTGCTCCAGGAGGACTCCTCCAGTCCGGCCCAGCCCTACGATGGGTCGATTCTCAAGCACCTGTACGACGTCAACCGTGACCTGTTTACCGTGGTCAAGGATTGGTCGTTCCCGCTTCTCCCGAACGAGCACAACGACACCCACACGAATACCGAAACCACGGCACTCGGTAAGAACTTCAAGATTCTCACGGCCAACGTGTCGGGTCCCACCCAGCTCATTTACGGGGCGGATTCGAACTCGCTTCCGAACAACTTCGCCCCGTTTCTCCTGATCGGGTACTCGTACCCGGACGGTGATCTCGCAGACATCCTCAACCGTGGCCTCATCGCCACAGTGCAGGCCACGATGTCGTACACTGACGAGTAAAAAAAAAAAAAAAAAAGGATAACATTTTAGTATGAACTGTTATACCCTGACAC
>CAUYUB010000364.1:0-1937 GCA_963575685.1 Gammaproteobacteria bacterium
CGGCGGCGGCGGCGGCGGCGGCGGCGGCGGCGGCGGCGGCGGCGGCGGCGGCGGCCCTGTTTGCCTTTGTATCGCTTTTCAACACCGCCCTTGCGGCTTCAATCGCCATTCTGGGCCGTTTATCATTTGGGTATCTCTTTTCGTAAAGAGTTATCATTTGTTCTGCCGCGTAAATGGCATACGCAATTTTTTTCTTGCGCGTCATCAACCTTACGACTGCCCAGTTGGCAAAATCCAGTTTATTTTCTGCAACCAACTTGAGAACCAACTTCTTGCTGTTGGTTTCGGACTGACACCTAAACCAGTTGATGCCCTCGCTGCACGCTTCATGTTTCTGCAATTTTTCTATTGTTATTTTCATTTTACCTTTCTTTCACTCCCTCGCGCCCGCCGTGTTTTTAAGGACTGTTCTATAACCGCACTTCAGCGGGGGAGGGGTTGAGTGTTTAGCAGTCCCTTATGATTTTCTAGCCTCGCCCATGATCGACCTCACGTTGCCATGCCAAGAGTCTGCGTTCACCGGACACCACCTCTGGGCGAAGGCGCGAAGGTCCCCGGTGTAATGCCTGCTGATTGTCCCGGCTGCGTACCGTGCCTGCAACAGCAGTGACCGTGTCGGGCTGCGTCGATACCTCTGGGCCCTGGGGATCTCCACACCCATCTCTTTCCCTGCTCCGCCGTTCTCCTCGCGGCGGATGGCTCCCAGCAGTATGGTCTGCTCAGGCGTCAAATGATAATCCTGGGCCACCTTGGCGAGGATCTTGGCCTCGTGCGCTGGGAGCATTGTCAGTAGTATTGCAAGTGTGTAGTGCATGGTTATGCTACCCTTCTTGTAAAAGTTTGGCGCGTCATAGCTTGGCGCTGACTTTCCCGTAATGTTTGTTGTTGATTCGTTCATTCCTCGTTGTTGTTAAGCAGTCTCCATGCGAGTGCCGCCACTGCTGGAACTTGCCCATTGCCGAGGCAGCGCAATCGGTCCACCCGAAAGGCCACCCCATGAGCCACTCGACCCACGTCGGGTTCAGCGTTCCACCAATCACATCGGTCAATGGTTGAGCATGTTCTGTTCTTGGCTTTGCCCCTTTGCCGCTCCTGTAATCCCTCCGGGTTGGTGTCGGAAGCATTTTCACTGCCTTCGCAAGATCGAATTGTTTTTTCGTCGGATAATATTTTCCCGATGCGTTGTCGCTGTCGTGTTTTCTCGGACAAGTCGGCGTCGGCCACATCTTCACGGCCAGACTCAAAGGCGGTGTCGAAACTTTTCCGGCATTCTTCCTCTTCTCCCACGTTTCCGCATTCTCGTCTGTCGTTTTGTTTGCCCTGGGCGTAGGCCAGTATCCAGATTCGTTTTCTGATATGTGGCGCACCGGCGTCTGCCGCTGATACAATTTCCCATTGTGCATCATACCCCAGCGCGGCCAAGTCTCCAGCGACAACGTCAATTCCGCGAACAAGGAGAGCTGGGGAATTTTCCACGAAGACGTAGCGCGGTCGTACCTCGCCAATGATTCTGGCAAACTCCTTCCAGAGTCCGGAGCGTTCGCCGGTGATTCCTGCACCTTTACCCGCCACGCTGATATCCTGGCAGGGAAAGCCACCGGAAATAACATCGACGCAATCGCGCCACTCTGTACCGTCAAATGTGCACACATCATCCCACACTGGGAACGGCGACAGGCAGCCGTCTGCCTGTCTTGCCAACAGAACCCGCCGTGCATATGGATCAATTTCGACAGCGCAGACCGTTCGCCATCCGAGGAGCACGCCGCCAAGGATTCCGCCACCTGCACCAGCGAAAAGTGATAGCTCATTCATTCATCCCCCTTAAATTCCCACCCGCATACTACGCATTCATCGCATACTTCCATTCTCAACCCGCAATTCGGGCAAACCTGCATCGGGTAGTCGTTTGGCTCGTTGCTCACGATTCCGCCTCC
>CAUYUB010000365.1:0-1937 GCA_963575685.1 Gammaproteobacteria bacterium
CGGTTACACCGGCGAGCATTGGGGCGGTCCCAACGGCGCGGACGATTTCGATTGTGATTAACAACGTGACCAACACCTACGACCTGACGGCGAATCAGGTGTTCAATCTCGGAATACTCGCCACGGTGACTGGGTCGGTCACTCACGCAACTTCAGCGGACTATGCAACGGGAGCAGGTGGGGCTTTGTGGGCAACAAACCTAGTAGGCTACGGGTTCTCGGCTCGGCTGACGATGGGAGGAGTCAACTCCTACGGCTCAACCAACGACTGCATGAAGGTCGGCAAGGCTCGCGGGAACTCGAACTATGCATATTTGGATTTTGGGGTACAGCAAAAGGGAGACTGGCTGATTTCGGCGGAGCGAACGCGGCTCTACAAGGGCGGCGCGATTACCGATAGCGTCTGGTGGGTGTCCGGCGCAACCACGAATCAAGAGATTCTGGCGGTGCGGGTGGGTGGGTTCGGGTCCGATGCCGACCCGGCTCTGATTACATACCAGACGGTCACGCAGAACGTAAACTCTACTGCCTTTGCCACGAATCAGACGGTCTTCGTGTTCACCCCCACAAACTGCCCGGCGGGTGTGCCGTGGAGGTATGAGTTCCAGCGGCTAGGGTCAACGGCAGTCTCAAACCTCTGGATGGTAGAAAACGCGCTTTGGGAGTGATGATGAAGACCCTACTCACAATCATGCTCCTGCTATCCTGCTCGGCATTTGGGCAGATGCTCACTTCGGGAGATTCCGCGACGACCGGGCTGGTCGGCTGGTGGACGTTCGAGGACGGCGCGTGTCTCGACAAGTCAACCTCCGGCAAGAACGCCACTCTGACTAACTCGGCATCTATTCTCTCCAATGGGAAGAACGGGAGTGGCCTGACAATCTTCGGAAACAGTAGTGGCGCGTATTGGCCTGTTGGTACTCTCTCGACCCTCGTTAATGGAGCGTCTGCCATAACAATGGCGGCATGGGTTTACCCGACAAACACGCAAGCGATGGAGTTGATTTTTCTGGCGAGGATACACTCTGATGGTTCATCCGGTCTCAATCTCGGTCTTCCCAACGGCTACTTACGAGTCGGCGGTAGGTCAAAACAGGGAGAGGCTTTCACCTCAATGACGTACACCAACATCATCCCATTGAACACATGGACGCACATTGCCGGGGTGCTGGACTACGCTGGAAACAAAATCATAGACTTTCTCCAATCTTCCACTGCGTTCGGGTCACGCTGACTTCCAGTATGTAGTAGCAGCCCTTTTCCTCGCCTTTCTTAACCCAAAGGTCAACAGAACGACGCGGGTCGTTTGGGTCATCGTTTACTTTCTTGCCGGGGACAGCAAGTTCAAACAAATCAGTTCCTACTTGGATGCGGGAATTCAATTGGCCTTCTTGACGTGCGCGATGCGCTCGGTGTGTTCGTGGCATCGGCGCAGGACCTCACGGATGCTGGCGATTTCGGTGTTGACTAGCGCCGTCGTCGCGGTGTGTTCGTGCATGACGCGTTCGAGCGCCTTGCTGTGTTCCTTGACGTTATCGGCAAATTCCATAGCCGTACCGTTGAAGGCGGAAGCCTGCGCATCAGAAATACGCTGCATATCGAGCAGTTCGGTGTGCAGAACGAGTAACTGGTGGTCGCGCTCCTCGTACGACTTGATGTGCGCGCGCACGAACAACAGGGCGATGGTACTCGTAATAACGAAGCAGCAGAAGATGACAAGTCCAGCGAGGCCATACTTCTCGAACTTCTCGACATCAGGGATAATGGCAACGGCAAAAGCCGTTCCGGTAGAGGTCGCCACAGCGCCGCAACCGAGCGGCAACAGGAACAACCACGATAGTTTCTTTCTTGTTACCTTGCTCAGAGGGTGAGCCTCGTGGGGGAGGGAGGGGCGGCGAAGGTGGGGGGGGGGGGGGGGGGGGGGGGGGGGGGGGGGG
>CAUYUB010000366.1:0-23407 GCA_963575685.1 Gammaproteobacteria bacterium
AGAAGAAAGGGAGACAGGAACGCAACCCGATCACGGATATCGATACATTTGCACTCAAATTTCGGGATGGGTATCAAAAAATCAGGGATGCACAGAGAGAGGCCGTTGAGACCAATTACACAAAAAGTCTGATCTCCGTGGAAACGTCCGATATACCGCTTGGACTTGCTGACGACAAAATCGGGAAAGATATTGTCACTGAGTACGTCGGATATAAGCCCATGAAACTCACGTACGAAGTCCGAAGAAAAACCAAGGAGTGCCCATGATTAAAAAACTGTATCCGGACAAAGCGAAGTTCAGCAGCGGGGGGCATGCCGATATGTTCTGGGAGGTGTGGATACACTGCGGATATGATGGAGACATATCATTTGAGAAAGACTGCCCCCATAGGAAACCCTGTGATAAGAAACCAGATCCCCGCATCAGTAGAATTCTCTGGCGTGGATATAACGATCAGAACTGGTGGCAGAACGTATCCCCCACAGGCACCGCCCGTATCAGAAAAATGCCGTGTGGCAGAACATTTGAGATCGATTTCAAAACGTGCGAAGTATTTGAGTTGATAGAACCGGACTTTTCCGGAATATCAACCAAAGAACTTATAGACGAATTGGCCCGAAGACAAAAAAAGGAAGAGTGAAAGAACGATGGTATACGCAGGAGGCAAAACACCCGGCAAGGAAGGCACTATCACGTCCGTCCTTGACGGAAAAAACATTGGGATCGACGGGAAAATCTACATGCTCATAGACGAGCGTGTGGCAATGGTGCGGGAGAAGAATTACCCCGTCGGATTCCGGGTAGAGTATAAGCGGGTATCGCAGAAAGGACCCGAAGAGGGAAAAATCAATTTCCTCGGACCGTGGCCGGAAGCGAATTTCCAACCTGCGACAGCTCCCGCGAAGGCCGCAAAAGAACCGCGAACAATCAACGGCAATTACGTAGGCCGCACGGCATCACAGATCACCGTGGCAGAGGGAGACCTTAAGCACGTATTGAAAGCCGATCTTGACCTGCTGGCGTATATTGCCAAACCAGACAACCACATCACGTCCGGGCTATCGGTAATCGTCACCCTCATCGATGTTGGCGGGGAATGGATTGCCAAGACGATCGCACCGGGTCCGGAAGGATTCAAGACGGAGAAAGAGATCCTCGAACAGAAAAAGAAAGACGAGATCCCGGCAACCGATATCACGGGTGATGAACTCGCAGCGGAGATCGCGGTTAAGCAGCGGGCAGCCGAGCGGGAACACAATGAAGCGATGGCGAAGATGAGCAAAGAGGCGGCAGAGAAACGAAAGGAGGATATTTTACCGGCAACGCTCACAAAATCACTGCCCCCTCTTGTCAAGGAGATCCCGGCAGATATTGAAAGACCCCCCGTAAGTGGCGACCCCGTGGTAGGTCCTGTTGAAATCGGAATCCATATCGATATGGGATCGTATACGAATTTTGACCTGAAGATCTCGGAGCTCACCACGGAGCGGGCACTTGTCCGACTCGAAGCCGATGCAGAGAAAGCGATCGCGATGATGCGCCGGCTCATGGGTCTGTCCAAGAAGGGATACTGATGCCCGTCCGCCACGCAACGCTGAAAGCCGAGATCGACAAAAAGATCGACTCTCTCGCGCCGGGGGAATACCTCGACGCACCCGCTTTTATCGCGGAGAACATGGCGAAACGGTGGGGTACCTCCGGCAGGCAATTAGGGTGCATCCTGAAGAAACGGATACGGCACGAAGGGAACCCGTGCGGGGATCTCGAGTACGAACGATTCCCAGGGAGGCCAAACGGGAAATGGAAGAAACTCGCGCCGATCACCGATGCGCAGGTATGCGGGATTCTCTTGGAAAAATTGAGGGCTTACGATGCTACGACTTAAGAGCGGCGGTCCCCGGGTAAAGAACGCACAGAAGACCGTTGAGGGTGGCCATACGTTTGATTCCAAGATGGAGGCGGCCCGGTACCTCGAGCTTCAGCAGCTGGCGCGGGCGGGGAGAGTGTCCGTGATAGAGTTGCAGCCGGTGTTTGAACTCCAAGGGGCATATAGAAAGTGCCCCAAATGTGGGAGGGTAGATAAAAGAAAAAATCCTGAAGACCCGTTAGAAATAAAGTGTCCTTACAGAGTAGGTGGAGGGGAAACCTGTGGAGAAAAACGCCCCTTTGGTTATCCAATTACATATCGGGCAGATTTCCGCGTCACCTATGCCGATGGGCACCAGGAGATTGAGGATGTCAAGGGGATGGAGACCGAGATTTTCAAACTCAAGAAAAAACTATTTGATTACAAATACCCCGATCTCACCCTTAAGATCGTAAAAGGGCGGGGGAAGAAATGAACCCGTTTATAACGGCAGCACAGGCAAAGGTCCTGAGCTACGTAACCGAAGACTGGATCGCACAGGTTGATATTGCGCAGTGGGTCGGGTACAAAGAAGTATCGTATTGCTCACGTATCCTCAAAATCCTGAAAGAGAAGGGACTGGTAGAGGAAATGTGGGACGAAAATATCGGACGGAGATACTGGAGGCTGAAACAATAATGGATATCCCGGACTACAAAGCCAAATATGGAGAACCGAAGACGCTGGAAGAAATCCTGATGTATTGCGCGTTCGTGCTGGGGCAAGGCGGATTAGAACATCGCACCCTTCACCACTTCGATTATTTCGTCTCTTCTCTTATCTTCGGAAAGACCCACTATGAAGACTTCAAGCGGGCTTACCCAGAACCCGTAAAAGAAGAAGAGGGGATGAAGCATTTTGCATATACGGCCGCAAAGGGATCGGTTGAAGACGGGCTGAAAATCTATCGAAAATACAACCCTCTCTATGACAACCACACGAAGAATCCGCTGCTGAAATACGCCGTTGCGTTCATGCAGTATTGTGAAGAGGAATACGGGAAGGATGAGGGAATATGAGTTGCTGTGATGCGCCCTTCGTTCGGAATATGGTTTCCTGTGGGGACTGCGGATACTTTAATCCTTACGAATCATATGACGGCCCACACGACGCGGGTCCCGGTGAATGCTGGCGACTCCCTCAACACAAAGTGATAGATCGGCCATACGCTCATCAGTGCGGGGAAGGGAGGGCGAAGATATTATGATCGACTCCCGCAGCCCGGATAACCGCCGCATCGACAACCGTACCGAAGAAATGCAGGACTGGTGGAAACGTCCCGAGTATATCGCAGCCAGGATCGACTTCGTGAAGGCAAAACCCTACTGCCAGCGATGCGGTCGTCCATCCACAACCCCCCTCCATCGCAGGGAAGACTATGTCAATTATGAGACATATCTGCAGGTCGTTGTGAATAAGACCGCGGAGGCCGGATGTCAAACGTGTAACCGGATGGAGAGGAGCAACCGGCGCCCGTGCCCGATGTGCGTAATAAAATGCGCACCAAAGATCCACTACATCACTCCCGAACAGCGGATCTGCGCATACTGTGAGAACCCGAACCATTCGGAAGAGATGACAGCAGCTCGAGAGAAACGCAACGAACGAAAGGCAGAATTCGACCGCGCCCGGTATCGGAAATATCATCCACGGAAAGAGGTTGTAAACGGGAAATGGGAGATGATAAAATGAATACAGAACCAGTGTCCGTGGTTAAAAGAAGAACATGTAGGACATGTGAAAAAGAGAAGGAGACCTCTAATTTTTACGTTTACTCCAGTGGAACGCTACATTTAGACTGCAAATCCTGTGTTTGTAATCAACTCAAATTAAGATATGACAGCAATCAATCCAAATTAAGATATGAAAATCGGTGCAAACAAAAACCAACCGTATTTTCTATTCATCCTACAACCGGATTTGTTCGTGTTTTAAAATGGGCAGATAATCCCTTTGATATCCTTGTACCCCGTCGTAAAACTAAGACCCCCAAGACTCAGAAGACTTTATCTTCTCCTATATTACCGCGCCCAATGTCCTGTAGTCAATATCATGCGTGTTGCACCATCCTGAAAGATCACCATGATATTTTAAAAGACGACCCAGAACGATTGTCTACAGAGTTTATTAAAAAGATAAGTGGTTGTGAATGTAAATGAATCCAGACCCACTAAAAGAAGAGAAAATAGCAATCGGCACGCTCTCCAAATTCTTTGAATCGTGCGCGGGTGATTGCGAGAAATGCCCACTGCCCCATAAGGGAGAGCAGTGTATTGCAGCCACGGCCGCGACACTCAAAAAAATGGGGAAACTGAAATGAAAACCAAAACTTTTCAACCGTTCCTAAACCGGTGCCCCGTTTGCGGGAGCTCGGAGGGAACGATAAACTACATGTTCGCAGAGAGCGCGAAGCAGCCAGGGATCCCCCTTCACATGATGGGGCACATCATCCGGTTCTTTACCTGCGAATGCGGGGCTATTGCGAAGTTTGAAGAACTACCAATGATCACGGATGTGTTTTATCGTGACAGGGAATGAACTCACGAAATCTGAATTGCAGCACATCATGGGTATGATGAATGCATACGGGGAACGGAACTGCGATGAGTGCACGGAGATTAAGAGGAAGATAGCGGAACTCATCGAGAGATACCCGAGAATAACTCACGAAATGATCGGGGGGCACATGACAACAAAGGAGATCGAAATCTTATGAGCAAATATTTTGAAGAACCTATAATCGCAAAACCAGCACCATCGTTTGATCAAAGGGCGGAATTAGCAATAAGGGATCTTGAGAAAAGATTAGATGCGCTTGAAAAATTTAACCGCGAACATCCCCCAGCATCCCCAGAATATCAGGCCGCTCTATTCGCGTTGGTGAACAAATGACCGGAGAATGTAACCGTTGCGGGAAGTGCTGCAGGGTGCTTCCCTTTCAGATTGCCGGGATGTCCCCCGAATACAAGAAATATCTCCTGAACCGGGGGCTTGAAGAAACACAGGGATTTATCCTTGTCCCTCATACCTGCCAGCATCTCACCATGGTATCCGTGCCCCTTGATCTAGATATCCCCAGCCTACTGATAACGGTCCACTCATGCAAGATCCACGAGTCTCCCGATCGCCCAAAAGTCTGCCAGAGATTCAAAGGGCAGAAACAGATCGGACCCTGGAAGATCTACGTCCCTCCCGGATGCGGTTACTCAAAGACAGAATAATTAATATTCTTATAACTCTCTATTTTACTTTAACCTCTCATTATGAATCGAGAGGAGGTTGTACAACACCATGAAAACACCGATATGTAAAATACTTGGACTGTTCAAGGCGGGAGAAAGCGGCGCCGGTGGGCAGTATCAGCCGTTCATCCCTCCGGAGATCCGGCAGAACCTCTTTAACCGCGTCAATCTTGCATATGGACTTGCATTCAATCCCGGATATGTAACGGGAGAAGACGATGTGATTATCGATCTCGTCTACGATGGCATCACCATCACGGACCCGCACCGAAGCCGACCCATGGCATTTGTAACCAACTATCCAGGAACATTTAACGGATGGTATGGCCCGCTTGTAGTTCCGAACTATACCCGGTACTCGAAGCCCGGCGTCCACGCTGTCGTTATCAAGGTAGCCCCGCGCAAACGCGCCCAGTACTTCCGTGGCCGTGACTTCTCCGAAGAGGCGGGTGGCGTGATCGGCGACCCGATCGTCTTTACCATCCTTCCGGAACTCAACCCCGCTTCGGACTGATTGCCATGACGGCGGCCATTAGTGAGGGGGTGGGATACACTACCGATCCGTTCAAGGGTCAACTGGCAGACGATTTCTACTGGAATCCGTTTGTTCTCCTGTTCACACTATTGGGAGTGGTATTCCCTTCACTCACCCAGTACCGGACATACTTCTCATTCCATAACTGGAGGCAATGGCACGTCTTCGAGACCGCCATTACGTCAGGATGGAATTGTGGGGCGCTTAAACTACTGGTAGTTCCAGCGCTCCCGGAGTGCCCCCCACTATTCCAGGACGTTCCCCATTACTGGAAATTCGGGGGATTTATCGGGGTTGTTGCGTATCTCGTGTTTGCATTCCTATGGGTGCATCTCGCAGGAGTTATCCTATCCCTGATACTATCTGCCCTTGCATTCATGGGTGTAATCTCCCCCTCACAGGTACTGACAATTATCCTGAAATCCCTATTCGGGATAACCATATAACCCACCAAAACCTTTTTCTCTTTTGTGTTTTAATTCTTATAAGTATGATATACGATACCCCCCGGTGCGCGTGCTGCCACAATAACCGCGTCCCTATCCGGAAAGTGGCCGTTATTGGAGAACGTGTTGTAAAAGGCAAGGGGAAAAACGAGGTTACTGTTGTCCCCCGCATCCTTTACCAGTGCACATCCTGCGCAGCTGTATTTGTGGTGAACGGAGAACTGAAACCCACCCTGAACCCACTTCAGGAGATCCCGCTGGATCCGGACGCGTGAACCATGCAGACGCTTGCAGAACAGTTTGAAAAACTCCTTGAGGAGCAAAAGAAAGAGAATATTTATCTCAAAGGAATCCTGCAGAAAGTGGCATCGATCGAAAGCGAGCTGGTGAACGCCCGATTGAAAGAAGACCGGGAAAACGCGAAATATACAGTAAAACTCGGTGAGGGATACGGTGGCGAAAAAAACCCGGTATAACGAAGAGCACAAACCCGTCAGCCTCCGCCTTATTACCTATAAGCGGGTAGAGCAGTTCCAGACCGGGCCGGATAAAAGTTTTGACGGGACGATTACCCGGATATGCGATCTCGCTGGGGTTCCCGTTCCGAAAGAATAGTTTTTTTATGGTTTCTTTCCCATTAACCACGAAAATAGTTCAAACACTCCGACAGCAATACCGCTTAAGGTTCCAAGGATAAGACAGAGACGCGTGATCCAAGAATCCCAAAATTTCTGAACGGCCGTCTCTTCCCCGCAACCCTGTTTTAACCGTCCCAGTTCGTCAAATATTTTGACAATATTCGCCGCGTTTTCCTGCGATATTTTCGCCCCGTTCAATTCAAGATATGCCACGCGTGCTTTCAGTGCTTCTTCTTCCCGGTCCTTCCGCTGCATATACATACGGATTTCGTCGGTCATATGCCGTACATCGTTGCGGGTCTCAAGGGCTATTTCCCTGAGCTCCTGGTGCCCATTACAGACGAGTCGCTGTTCTTCGGTCATGTGTCTCTCCGTTAAGTAATCGTGAAATTCAGCCCTGCTGTCGAGCGGGTAAGACTGGTAAATGTATTCTTCTCGAAATCTCCCAGTTCGAGGGAGGTTCGGCCCTCGTCGGGTTTGATAGTAACGCCTACTATTTGCCAGTCTTCGGGCGTTGCTCCGGTGGAATTAACGATCAATAACCGATCACCAACCCGGGGAACTCCTGTAAGCGACCGCTGGTTGATCGCGGCATACGTCTCTCCCACACGCGCAACGGTGGCGGTTGTGGATGGCCCCCACGTTACTGCCTTCTTGAAAAATGAGGAAGTCCCCACAAGAAACTGCGTAGCGTACGTGTCAAGATCCCCGTAGGTGATGTTGCTGTCAGCGGTCCGATCGTCAATGAGAATCCCGTGCTCTGCCACGGGGGACAGTGCCTGCGGGGATGCCTCGGTATAGTTCGTCCGGGCGACCATTGCGCCTATTCCGTGGGGATATGCCTTCAGGGTAGTCGACGAGATCCTGATAGCGCCGTCCACATCTATATACGGCCCGTACGTGGTATCAGTACCCACGGCCGTGATGGTGATCTTCTCTTCTCCGATCAGGACCTCGTTCGTTCCCACGGATGCTGTATCATGTACATACAGGCGATTCGCAACAAGATATCCCCGGTTTGAGAAGTCGCCGACCAGGGGTGCAGTCGTTACAACGAAGGTGAGCTGCTGCCCGTTGGTATCGATAATTTCTGTGGATGAACTGACGACACGGGGATATGCCGTTCCGAATGGAGTAACCAGATTCACACCCGCTCCTGCAGGGAATGTATACCCCCACCCATACAATGAGATCCCGGGGGTTTCTGTGGTCTTCGGGAATACCGATACTCCGGAACCTGCTCCAATCCCGATCGCAGATCCGCCAACCGTTGCAGACACTTGGAAATACCACGTTGCTGATGTTGACGTGGGAGTAACGATATAATAGGTGTCTCCGAACGTTATCCCCGTAAAGGAGGTCCCCGCAAAGACAACCGCCGCATCCTGTGCCAGCGCGGCATCAGAATTATCAACCTGGATCGCCCCGATAAACTCAATATAAACAGTGGCAACGGCTTCTGATGTAAGGGTGATAGATGTGCCCCCGCTGCTTCCGGACACATAAATATAATTCGCACCAATTGCGGTCACATAATATTGGGTTCCTGCCACAAGGGGGTCCGGAAGTGTTCCCGTGGTTGCCAATACTTTTACCGGGAATCCTACATGCCATGTCGCAGGCACCGCCCCGGGAAAATAAAGAGCTTTGTTATCCGTAACCAGGTTCGTAGTGAATGCCGTTGACGTGAGAGCAGCATGAACTGTAACCGATTTTATGAATGGTACGGTTGTATTTTTATAAATATATCCTTCGACCTTCTTTGTCAGATAGGTGGAATTCTTGGGAAACTGCGTTACGTTGTCATACTCATGCACTGCTGCAAGCGAGACACTGATCGTCTTTCCGAACAGATCTTTTCCCCGTGTAACTACTTTCGTTGCCAGTTTCTTCTCATCATCATTATCATTGAAATTGAAAATATCTTCATTCACGTTCCATGTTCCGACAGAAGAGGGTTGTGTCAGGTCCGGAGCGAAATCAATCTTCTCTCCCTTGTAGATCATGAGCGTCCCGGGAACATTTCCATAACTTTCATCATAAATATAGGGCGCATATCCCGTGACCCACCCGGTCCCGTTATTGTAAACCCTCATATACCCGGCAATCTGCGCGGGGAGTGAGGATGTTTCCGGAAGATCATAGTAATAGACTGTCGCGTGTAACCCGATCCCCCCGGCTTCCAGCCAATTGATAGTAACCGGAAATGTTATCTGCCGACAGACAAATGCGTATACGGTTTTGTTATCATCTTCTCTCGTGAAGTTTTCTCCAAGATCAACAGAACGATAGATTGATGAGCCAGCCCCGTTTGTACAGCACAGCAGGACATCTCCGGTAGTGTGCTGGTAAAATGCGGTTGCTGCCCCTGTCGCTCCTGGCTCAACGATATGTGAGAGTTCTGACCAGGTTGCCCCGGTATTCGTTGAAGAATAAATATACTGGGTTGCGGTTCCTCCGGTTAAAGTAACGGCTGCCAGGATCGTTGCGTTCGACAGCACCAGTAACTTATCCACATTCCCGGAACCTGCCGTAACAGAAATGCTTGCCCCGAACGATGCCCCGGAGTCAACGGTGATATACACTTTCTGGTCATTCGTTCCGGCTATGGCGGAGGTAGACGAAATCTTCGCAAGGATTATTGTTGTGGTACCCCCATCTAGGGCCGTGATCAGAGTCCAGGTCGCTCCTGCATCTGCCGTTCTCCATATCCCTGACCCAGACACCGCCGCTATAAAAACAGTACTACTGAAGCTGACCAGATCTGTTACCGCAGCACCGGCCGTTGATTTAACCAACGACCATATTACCCCATCATTGGTAGACTTCCAGATCTTACCATCATCACTACCGGCTAGCCACGTGTTCCCGGATACAAACACGATAGAATATATTCTATGCCCGGCATCAACAGTTCCCTGGTATGTGTAGAAATATAACTCTCCGTCATCATCAGATACGTAGAACTTCCCGGCATCCGTTCCTGCGCCAAGCCTCTGGATTGTGCCACGGTTCGCCATTGCGGTTACCGACACACTACCAGTATCTTTATTAAGGATGAACTGAGTAACCCAGCCGGCGGGTGTTGCTTCAGGTTCAGCATAGATAAATGCGACAGATTTATAAAAAACACTCGCCGTAGAAAATGAGGACGGCCACGTATAAAACCTGCCTTTAGTTCCTGTCAGATATTCATGCAACGAGTGATAGGGGATATAATAGGCATCCGGACGAGATCGCAGATCATAATTCGTCAGTTGCCGGATATCCTCCATGTGGTCATACCGGGCACCGACCTGCTCAACATCATTCACCGTATTGAGTTGATATCCGATACGCGCATCAACGGTATTGATAACGCCCCGTATATCGTTCTCCAACGCACCGGGCGCAAGGATGCGGCGGGCGATATATCCCGGGGAATCAACAACGATCTTCCCATCGGGATCAAGGGAAGCCGCACTTATGTTGAGTTTGCGAAGTCCCCCATATCCGGAATCACATTCGATATCCCACAGTTTAACCCGGTTTGAAGAGTCAAAGCCATTCGTAGTATTATTGGTAGCCCGGCGGATCTTCCCGGAAAAGACGATCTCTTTCCCTATTGCAATAAGAACAGATTTCCCTTTTACGATAAGATCTCTTTCGATGCTGGTCGAAGTGCCGATATCGAGAATCTGGAAGGTCGTCGTTGAGATCTTATCGAGCGAGTTGCCAATTATGGGATTCAGGAGATAGAGATTCCCGAGGTATGGCGTTCTCTTGATCATCATCATATTGGTATCGTCGTAAATGAGAACCGCAATCTTTCCTGCCGACCCATCCGTAGCTCGTGTAGGAATATGGGCCACGGTATCCGAAGTGATAAACTCTGTTCGCGTCAGGGTCGCGGTGGCTCCGTTCGCATCGGTGACGGTAAGCGCGACATCGTAGGTAGTGAGTGCCGCAACCGAAGGATACGCGTGGATGGGGGTTGAGTCGGTCCCGTGCGATGTGCCGTCCCCGAAATCCCAGTCCCATGAAACGATCTCCCGTGTGTTGTCCGTCACTACTGGAAAGAACCGCACAGACCCTTCGCTGACAATGCTTCGGGGAATTGCTTCAAAGGAACAGGACATTGCAACCATGGGGGATCACTCCATTACGATATCTTTCGTCAGTCTGAACGACATCGTGCATCCTTCCGCCAGATCCTTTTTGCCGGGTGCCCATTCAATACGCAGGTTTTCGATCTGTCCCTTAAATGCAGTGCCATTCAGTGTCAGGGTCTTTGCATTCTTGACATAGTTCGCCAGATACACGATCCTCTCAAAATTGGTTGTGGGGGATATGAAATTAAACGATCCCGGGCCATCTCTCAAATCAAACGAGAAATCGATAGCATTTGTGACAAATCCGATATTGATCGAGATTGAATTGTCTCCAAGAGGCAGAGAGGACTGAATGGGGGTATCTATGGTAAGGAGAGGGTTGCTGAACCGATAGGAAACCGTAACATTGCAGGCCCCCGTAGGAGAATTGAAGTCAACGGAATGCGCCCCATACGAAAGAACAACCCCGCTACTCATTGTGAATACCTCGTGCCTTCTTGTCGGAGGATCGTTTTAATCTTTGTCTGGAGTCCGGCATCATCGTACCCGTAGAAGTTGTAAGTATTCCCGGCACTCTTCCCTGCAGGGGTAACGGTCTCTCCTTTATGGACAACGGCGACTCCGGTTTTATCAACGAATCCCCCGGTATCCATATACGGGATATCTCCCGGTACCATGCTTCCGAGCAGGGGCACGCTTCGTAAAGCACCGAGGATGATATTGATAAACCCGATAAATCCATTTTCGATCGCCCTGAATCCAGCCAGGATCGTTTCGATATTGAAGGCTTTACCGAAATTCGCCAGAACTGACAGGATCATATCAATTCCCGCCTTTATTGCGGCGCCAACGTTATACCAGAATGTACTCCACACGGCCCATATAGCAGAGATCGCTTTACCGGCACTCGCTCCGAGATCTACCCAGAACGCTCCGAATATCTTACCCCACCCATAAATTATTCCTCCCACATAATCTCCAAGGATCACGGCTTGAGGAACGAGATACGCGATTATGGCAGCCACAATAATACCGGCAACGATCGCCCATCCGGCAGACACCCCGAGAAGAGCCGCTGCAATGCCGGTAATAATACCCCCGGCAAGACCCAGGAATAAGGCAGGATCAAGACCCATGAGCAGGTTCTTCAGCATATCATACCCGGCCTTGGCACCGGCTGTTGCTCCCTCAATAGGGTTGTTTTGCTGGTTGAATGGATTGATTTTATTAAAGGCCATTATCGCTTTAATGAGCGCCAGGATCACCATGATCAGGATTGGCAGGAACGGTAACAGAACCAGATCGATAAGCAGGCCAAGAAGTTTACTTACCGTACTCAGGAACATGGTTGCGATCTTTGACTCCCCCACCATATCCTTCATGACTTTAGCGAGGAGGAGGACCCCCGCAGCAGCGGCTCCAGCAGTTGCACCCATTCCAAGAGCGTTCATACCCTTACCGGATGCCCCTGCACCCGTGGGTTTGTAACCGCTGTATGCGTTCGCTCCACCAACCCCATAGACCCCGGGGATACTGATCGCGGCGGCCTGAGTACGGAGAACGGCTTTCTGTGCGGCTGTTGATGTGCGGTCTTTCGCGGTTACACTGTTTGCACTATCCGCCGCTGACTTGACGTTCTTTAATCCCTTGGCCAGCGCATCAAGGTCGCTTATTCCGTCTATTTTTATCGGGAACCGAACATCTTTGCCCATTTCTGATTCTCCCTATTCTCTTTCTCAATTGCCGCTATTATCATGAACCTTTCTTCCATCGGGTCAAGTTCTCCTAATTCATGCGGAAATCTTCCGGTGATCTGGCAGATCGAAAGGAGATGTTGCCCCTCGTCACTTGTTGCGAAACTTTTTGATATCTTCGCCCTGCTCGTTGATTTTTGCCATTATGAGCGTAAACGCGGTTGTCGCAAGGCCGTCTTTTTCGTCCAGATATTGCCACACGGCCGGGTCTTTGAGTTCCGGGGGGGATATGACGACCTCCGTCAGGATAGGATAGAGTGCCGTTTCAATCCCGTCCAGATCTTCAAGAGTCACGGTATCCTGTGCTGCCATAACGATCCGCTGATATGCGATGAGATCCCGGCGGAGTTTGCGGGGAAGAGATGCCCTGATAGTGACATCGATCGTCCCGATCTTGATAACCGTGCTCTTCTCTGCAGTGCCGGTAAGGAGGCCCTTGATCGTCTCGTTCTTTTCGAACTCTTTCCGCTGGACTTCCGGGAGCTCCTTATGGGATGCTTCAATCTCTTCGGGCGTCATACAGGACTCACGCGTTGGTAATGGTCATTGTCGAGCCGGTACCTTCAAGATTCACGCGGACCCATTCACCCAGCTTCGCGTCAATCGGCATATTCTTAAATACTACGTTTGATACGGTTAGGTTCATGATAACGCCGGTGCTTGACGTGAACTTCGTCACTACGGTGAACGTTACCGGGATTGTAGTATCGGCAACCGTTCCGCCGGCAGATGCATTCATCCAGTATGCCCCGATCCATGATGCCACAGTGGGATCCCATTTGATCCACTCGATCGACACATCCACTTCAAACGTATGCTGGGCGGCCCCTATACGGAACACGGTGTTCCAGCCGTACGCCTTCGCGATATCGAAATGCGGCTCGATCTTCACATTCTGGATTGCGTTAATCGTATATGCCGACGGAGTACCCCCGGTACCGGCAATTGTAAGAGTTCCCTGATTAGAGAAGAACACACCTTCAGATAATGCTGCCATTCGATCCTCCTTATATGATTAACATTCATTCAGGAAGAGAGTTTATAAACTTTACTTTAGTTAAAACAAAAGAGGTTGTTTTGTGATATAGCAACATATGGTTTATGGCTGCGTCATCATCTTGACCGAGAAGGTAATGACGCCCCCGGCAATAACATTTCCCTTATCATCGAAGTATCCGATCTCAAGTGTTGCCCGATAGATATTTCCCGCGGTGAGGGTTGCTGCAGGGCCTTTGAACAGGTCAACGATATTGTAGAGATACCCGAGAATAAGCCGGCGCTGCTCCTGCCCATCAACAGAATTGAGATCGGCGATTGCCGCTTCATAGTATCCTAGGATCGAGAACTGGAAATCGTGCTCTAATGAGCCGTCCGGCCACTGCATCATGATGTCGTCAGCGGCATCTGCCAGCGGGATCACATACAGTACTGGGAGCTCGAGCAAACCATCCGCCACTTTGAATGGCTTATCATCCCGCTCAAAGATAGTAGGATTCCCGATAGTCGCGGCATTCGTGGTCAGACGTGCCTTTACTGCGTCAATAAATGCGTAAATTTCAGACTGTGATGACATTATCAAACCTCCGGATTAAACCCGGCTCTTTTCAGCACCTTGGCGAACTCCAGTTGTGCAGCCCCGCTCATATCCCATATCTCAACACCTTTATCAACCCCTTTCTGTGCCCGCTGCTCCAGCCACGTATTGAAGATAGGGACAAAACGCTCGTTGCCTCTCCTGAACTGAACATTGCGGAATCCGGGTTGTTTACCAGAGAAACTGCCGTACCGGTCAAAGAAGTGCATGAACTTCGGATATGAGATATACGCGCGTGTGCCCTCATTGAGCATCCAGAATACATTCCATCCATTTACCTGCTTCTTGTTGCTGACAACCAGATCCACGCCTTCAGCCCCGGTCTCTGTGCGGGTCTGGTATTGGCTGATGAGATGTGGGCCTTTCTTGCCGGTACGTTGTCGGTCATCGTCATAGAACGCCTGTCTCCCATAGACATGGGGGAGGGACGATTTATCTTTCAGAGCCTGTTTTGTCGCTATCTCAATATACCGGTAGAGTTTGGGCATATTCTTTTTTGAGAAAACACCGCGTATTGCATCCGGGTCTTTTGAGGGGATTGCCCCGCATTTGATCGTTACGTTAACTTTCAGCATCAGATACCGCCACCAAGGGGCGATGACGAATAAACAAGGTTGTGGAACATGGAGCCCTCAATCGGGAAACGGCGATATCTATCAAGATCTTCCAGGACGCCATTTGAACCCAGCGTCTTCTCATTCAGACCTTTCCATAGTTGCACGAGATCTTCAACCCCCGATATCTGGATAACCTGCGCGGCCTGTTCCATCTTCTTGTAGTTCAGGAAGTTGATAACCGCGCGCGTTGCAATCATCTGGAGTTCTGCGTATTGCTGGCTGTCTGCCGGATATCCGGTCTTATAGGTGAATTTGACGTTCCGGATACCACGCAGGGGGATATTGTTGTTGAAGATCACCTTCGTAAGGCCGTTGATCGTATCAACTTCATAATCCCCGGTATAGGTGCTCGTGCCACGGGTTGTCTGGACCACGTACACAGATACACCGGTTGCATTAGGATTGCACTGCATAACCGTCCGGGTTCCGACTGTACCTGCAGTGAAGGTAACGTAGGGTACCGTTGTTGCGGGGGTCCACACGATACCGGCTAAATCGGTCTTTGGCCCGGCTGCTACGATTGCCGCGCACACCTGCGCTATTGTCTGTCCTGCTGTTACGGCTACATTGTAGGTGTAGCTTCCATTCAGCGTGATAGCGAGATTCCCGTTTGCTGTCGGCATCCCGAGAATAAGAAGCGTATCGACTTCTGCAAGGGGGCCGGTCGGACGGGGATACCGCTGTGCCCATGTTGGGGGCATGGCCTTTGCCGGGATATCCTCTGAAACCACAAGAGATGCATCGTTCAGGTAGAGGTTGCGAAGATAATAGACGATATCCGTTGCATCGTATTCATTGACAGAACTATCGAAATTCGTAGCACCGCTGCCGTTCTGGTATTCCGTAATGGGATTGAGGGCGCTGGTCGGGTCGAATGTCGGGACATTGCAGTACCGATACATCCACTGCTCGATCTGCGGAATAATGGTAGTGCAGAACGTAGCCCACTGGACGGTCGTCATCTTGACCCCGTTCTGTTTGAAATCGGTATACGCAAAACCCCCGATATTTTCTATGAGGGCTTGCGTCGTAAGCGTGGATGCAGTCATGAGGAGTAATTTCTGATAACGGGTTTATAAGGGTATGCCTGCCTATTTCAGAGGGATTTCCCGGTATCGCTGATCGTTCTGCTTCACCCACATTACGCCGTCAGAGATTATCTGCGCTTCCTGTTCCTGTGGGATCCCATCAATATCCCCCACTACATCAACCCCATACCAGTCCCGGTACTCATCTTCTATGGGGATACCCCGCGCCTCATACTCTTTCTGTTCAGTGGTAGTGCCGCGCCCTGCAGGAAACCAGTTATTCGGGTCGAGGAATATTTCGGGAAACATCGTATCGTTGGTCTCTTTCCGTATCTGCCAGATAAACCACGTTATCCGTTCCCGCCAAAAAAGGTCGTTCATCAATCCTATCCCGTATTCCAGCAGTGGCACGACAATCTTTTTGCGGGATGGTCGGGTCTCAACGACTTTATACCGATCGAGAATACGGATCATTGCAGCCACAAGGGGGTCGTTGCAACTATTCTTCATCCACTCTTTATTTGCGGAGAAGTTAAGCCCGGACAACGCCTTAAGAAAATCGGTTCCTTTCCGTAGTTTGTTAACGGCGTTAATCATCTTGGCTTTACAGGTAACGTGGAATTTATAATGAGATGCATCGATGACCTTTCCGCACATATCGGGATGGATGGTGAACTCAACCATGCATAAAAAAGAGGGTGTGAAAGGATAAAGGTTACGCGCTGGTAACCAGTTTCCAGTCAGTTGATGCCGATACTGCTCCAGCCACGTAGAGTTTTCCTGCCGTATAGTCTACGAGCAGGTCCCCGATACGAGTTGGAATGCCACTGTTCGCAATCCCTGCAACGCTTTTGATCGAGATCCCCCCGACCTTCGAACCGGATAGGAGTGTAACCAGTACGCCTGACCGCTGCCTGCATTCATTGGTTGCGGGCACATTCTCAAAGAAAGATTCAAAGGGCATTGTTCTGCCCTCCTTATCCTGACAATGTTGAGTATGTGTCTGTTGGCGTGGGTTCTCCGACCATGGGCTGTGCACGGATGAATGTGGGCCCCACCGTTGCCGATCCAAGGATCAACTGATTCAGGACCGCGACTACATTCGTGTTTGCCAGACCGGTTGCCGATGCTGTGGTCCCGAGCACCCCGCGCCTTACGGTAAGGGTGCTGGTTGTTGCTGTGGGCGTGCTGTCGGTCGTAACCTCCATGATCTCGCCGCTTCCCGTTGCCACGTAATACGGGGCTTTCCGGGTTGCGACGGCCGTCTGAACGACAATCGAAGTGCTGGTTGCGGTATAGGCCGTGCCTCCGTTGTTGATGGTCATTGCGCCATAGGTGAACGTCTCTGCAACGTTCGCCGCAACGGTTACGGTATTGCCCATGGGGGGCCATACCCCCCGGACACCGGCAATGTTGATCCAGTCGGCCTGCGTGACCTTGGTCACTTTCAGGTTGATGGGCATGAGGCCCTGCGTACGGCTCTTGTAGAGCGTGCTGGTGATGTCTGCTGCTGCCATGTTGTTTTTCCTCCTTACGCGATGGCGAATACCCCGCCCTGGTATGAGGTGCTGCCATCGACATCTGTCTTGTCAATGAACGTTTCGGCCGCGCTGATCACGCCTTTCTGTGAGAGGTTGATCTTGGCGAGGTCTTCATACATATCCTGCCAGAGTGACCGGCGGGCGAGCATTGCGGTGTCAATCAGGAAGATCGTACCGGCTCCTGCCGTCTGGGGTAAGAACTCCGTTGCAACCATCGGCAGACCTTCCGGGCCTCCGGGGAAGCTCAGGTATACCTTGCTGATACCCTGGTGGAATGTGGTGACCGGTGCTGACCTGAAGAAATCCTGCAGGCCGTTCTTATAGATCTTGAACGTCCGGAGATCGCAGATCGCAAGGTTCGGCATCATGTGGAATTTCCGCATGTAGTTGTAGCTGTCACCGAGATCAGAGTTGATCGCGTTGTAGGTTGCCCCGCTTGAAGTCACCCATGTCTGGGTCGCGGTTGCACCGGTACTGTTGGCCTGGATCATCTGATAGAGACCGTTGTACTCAAGCGCGGTCGTGGCTGCCGTGCCACGGAATGCGAAGTTATAGTCCTTCAGGGACAGGTTAACCCCGAGCATTGCCCTTTCACGGAGTGCGCGGATTGCGTCCTGTGCGGAGTCGATCCTGATCGCCAGCATGTCACGGGGCGGTGTCTGCGCAAGCCCTGCGAACTGTGCGGCCTTGGTGACACGGAACACGGTTGCCATATACTTAACCGTCATTGAACGGTTGTAGGGCGACTGTGAGCTGTCAACGAGTTCCCCGTCTTCAGAGATGAACCCGCCGTCACCAAGATCATACGGTGCGATTGCGTCCCAGTTGGCAGTCTTACCTTTGTTCGCTTCCGTGGGAATGAGTGCCTGAAGCGGATATCCCGTCTTATACAGGAGCGAGATGTTGTTATCTGCGATCGTGTGCATCAGGTTTGACGTGGTATCCGTGGCCTTACTGAGCATGAGATCTTCAAGGATCTCCTTCTCTGCCTTTCGGATACCGAGCGACTCCATGGCAATATCTGACGCCTTGGCGATTGCAAGGAGCGAATCGATCTTTGCCTTCAGGAGCTGGTCATCGAGTTTATCGGCTGCCTCTCCCTCTTCGTAGCGGTGAGCGTAATAGCCAAGACCGCACGCTTTACGGACAAGTTCGTCCGGGATTGCCGGGCCGAGTGGAATATCCAGAATTCCCGCCTGCTTGAATGCAGCCTGTGCGTGCTTTGCGGCTGCTGTGGTGTTCACGGCCTGATGGTCCGGGACACTGCCCCAGTAACCGGCGCCGAAATCTACGTCTCTGTCCGGAAAGTTAAGACCGGCCACTGGGCCCATCTTGCTCTTCTGGACGATCTTCCAGTCAATGTTACTCATTATACTTTACCTCCGTTTGCCTTGATCACAACAGACGCATCGGATTCAAGGATGTCGTCTGCTGCCAGAGTCTCCTTGATTACGACAACGGCTTTCTGAACGGCCATGCCTTCCAGCGCCTCGATCTTTGCCTGAAGCGCTGAAATAGTCGACATTGCCTTTGCGAACTCTGCCGGATCTACCGGGGATTCCCCCGCCTTCGTAACGCCCCGCGCAGTTCCAACCTCTTCGGGGGTCTCCTGCCCGGGTTTACCGTCTTTAAGTCCTTTCTCCATGGGTTCTCCCGTCTTATCGGATTTCTCCATTTCAGAGTGTACCTGTTTATCCGAAGCGACAAGCTGGCGAAGAATCTTCAGGATCTCCTGAAACGGGTCTTCCGCTTTCTTCTCGTCTTCAGGTTCGGGATCGGCTTTCTTCGCCTCTTCCTTCTCCTCCTTCGGCTCTTCTTTACCCTCCTCCTTCTTCTCTTCGGATTCGGGAAGCTCCTCCTCCTCACTCTTTGCGAGTTCCGGGGATTTGCCGCCATTACATTTTTTAGTCACCTTACAACTCCTTTTACTGGTCCCGTCCGTTGTTACGTGGATTAGTGAAGAATCTGTGTCCGATGCCTTTATTAATGTATCCTCTACTTTAGTTAGAACAAGTTTACTTGTGTAAAGGTATGGATTATCGGGATCTCCGTTCGCTTTCGCCATCTCTAACGAGGTGAGAGGATTACGGGCACCATCGTCACAGGCAGAGATCGAGTCGAGGCGCAACCCCTTTGTCACGCACGGTTTGCCGGTGCCTCTCATGAGCGGGTGCATCGTACACTCTTCTGAGCTCTCGGTGCGTTTGCCGGCAATAGAGAGCATATCATATTCCCCTTTCTGCACCTTCTCCCAGACATCATCACAATCCGTCGTGCTCTTGATCATCCCTTCAAACTGATACTTCCCGTCGTTGGTCTTCCATGATTTTGTGACGATCCCGATCGGGCGTTCCTTGTGGTATTCCGAGATGATCGGGAGATGCATGTAATCTTCCATGGCGGCATCCATTGCGCCTTCAGTAATGATCTCGTTGTCCTTATCCACAGTAGGAACATGGAATGTACCCGTGATCTTACGGGGGCTGGTCAGGATATCATTGACATTGAAACCCCATTCGATATCGTGGACTTTATCGGTAAGCATGGGGTTGCCTCAGTACGTGCAGTACTCGATCTGGTATGCGCAGGCGGCGGAATTATTCACCACAGAAACCACTACGGCCGCGTAGACCTGTGCAACATCGGTATTGACAACCGTTGTAGCGGCTGCGATCGAGGTCTCGGCTTTTTTCGCTATGGCCGTTCCCCCAAGCGCCCCGGTCGGATCGGCGAGATATCCATCAATTTTATAGTACATCGTCTGATCCTCAGACTTGTTGGTGATCTGGATGACGGTCTTTCCCTGGACACCACAGCCACGGGTATCAACGCGCAGCGCCTCTACATAGGCGGCGGTTGTCGTTCCCTTAATAAGACTGGATTTTGTCTGGATTGCTACTTCTCCCATAAAACAACTCCACTTGTTATTAATCTGTTTTAGTTGTTTTAGGATTAAAAGAGAGAGTATAAAAAGGTATTCTGGTTTTTATGGATATACCGTGTAATAAGCCGCGTCGAGCCGTTTATGTAATCCTGCAAGGACTATTGACGGTTGCGCGGTATATCGGCCCGGTACTGAGTGCCAGCCGGTATCGACCATGCACGAGATCACGAGGTTGGATACCGTTGCCGCTTTGGTTACCGTGCTGCCATCCGCTTTCGTTACGGTCATGGTGATGGTAGCTGCTGCGAGTTCTGCGATTGACAGCCCGCTGGTTACGGTGTACTCAATCGGCAGCCCGTAATCCCCTACATATACTTCTCCGCTCATTCTGAACACCCGCCGCTTAAGGATATGGCCCGCGAGCAATACCCGCTAACTGCTATCCCTCCGCATTCCCCGGATAGAGGGACAGACCGGGCGCACTGGCCTGATACGGATATCGCACCGGCTCCTGACCCTGTGAGAAGTCCCCTGAATCGGTCAAAGAATCCGAAGGAGAACCGCAAGAGGTTCGCGATAGGAGTTCCCGATGAGGGGGGAGTTGCCCCCGTTCCCCATGAGAACCACCCGCGAACAGTCTGGATCGCTCCTGAACCCGTCCTGCCCTTTGTCGTTATTTTGTCAGCCGTCATACTTTCACGCTCTTGTATGTTGACAGATTATCCGACCCGTCATAGGTGGCGGTGATCGCATACGTCGCCGTAACATTGGTATCGTTCGTGCAGTCCGTTGCCGTCGGGTATATCTTGACCGTGCAGCTGGTCATATTGGTCCCGCTGAATACCGGGGAGGATATCCGGAAGTTCTCCTGCGCAAGTCCGAGCGCCCTGGTGACTAATGTGCTTACATCCGATACGCTGGTGGCTGTTGCTGCCGTTTTTGCTGCGTCATAGGCTGCCGTGAGGGCATACCCCGTCTTATCGCTGTTCGTGGTTACGGTCACTCCTGCCGTCACACTTCCAACAGATCCCGTAACGCTGGACACCGTGCCCATGTTCGATCCGACCGCTGCCGGGGATGCAGGGAGATTATCCGTCTTGAGTTTGATCGCGTCTACTACGGTATCAACGGTTGCCAGATTCGTTGCGGTTGCCACTCCTGACAGATCCGCATTAGCCAGATCCGTAAGTTTCTTGCCGCTCGTGCCAGCTGTGCTGTGCCCGCTTAATGCCTCGTCCCATATTGCATCAGCAAGAACGGACGGATCTACTCCCCCGCTGGATGCCGTTGCCAGAGCGAGCCCGGCGGTTCCTGCGGTTGAATGCCCTGATAGTGCTTCATCCCATACGGCATCGGCTACCGTTGCCGCACTCGGGGCTGTTGCTGCCGATAATGCGGCTCCTGCGCTGCCTCCTGTTGCATGGCCGGCTAATGCCTCGTCCCATACCGAATCAGCGATCTCTGCCCCGGCATCCGCTGCAATTGATGCAGCCGTAATCACATTCGCCCCGATCCCGTTTACCGTGGTGACGTTGGTCGCCGTGGTAATCGTTCCCGCCGTGATGTTGGTTGGCGTTGCGAGCCCGTTCTGGATCTTGGTGACTGCATCCGCCTTAACTCCTGCCGCTGCGAGCCAGTCGTTCGGGATAGTCGGGAGGTTCGTGAGCGTGGTAACGGTTCCCACGGTGCCGCTTAAATTGCCCGTGATATTGGCAGTGAGTGCCGTTGTGATCGAGGTTGCTGCATTACTACCAGCGATGAATACCCCTCCTGCCGATCCTGCCGTGGCTGATGGGAGATAATCCGTTTTGGTCTTGATGCCGTCAATCAGCAAATCCGTGAATCCCCCGTTTGCGAGCGATGCGGCTGCGGCAGTTGCCTGTGTTTCCGCCCCGGCTGCGTGTGCATGGACTAACGCGGCTTCAGCATATGCGTCTCCGGTCATGGCTGCGGCGGCGCTTCCCTTCCAGTTCACAACGTTAACTCCCAGCTGAGCGGTTGACGCGCTTACGGCTGCCGTTGCGATCTGCGTGAGGTCTACCTGTAGGTATGCTGCCCCGAACATGGAATCCCATACGTTTGCGGGAACAACCATGAAATCCTGCCATACGGGAAGAGACCCCGATTCTTCGACAAAGACTTTGAGCCGTCCGAGAGTGTTTGTGTCAGTGGTATCCAGGGGGATATCATAGAATCCCCCCTCGTCGTGCGTTGCCCCGGCTGCGTTATGCGTCTGTGCCACGTCTGCGCCGTTTTTGGTCAGCCGTATATCTGCCTGTGAGATCGTCAGTCCCGTTTCAGCCGTCTTACCGTCCGTGTCGTCAAGAAACGGCCCCATCTTGATCGTTGCTGCTGTCGATTGTTTCAACCATTGTGTCATGTCATGCCCTCGCCTGCCGGTAATAGTTCATGAATACGGGCAGAGTTGATCCGCCGGCTGCTGCTGCCGCGTAAAGATGCCCCGCCGTTCTCGATGTGTGGATGATCTGGTATGGATTTTCACAGATGCTCTTTACCTGCGTTGCATTCAGGGCGTAATCATAGATCATTGCTAATTCCGTTGTGCCGGTAAAGTCGAATGATTCCGAAGAACCCATCCGATTGAGGTAAACCCCCCCTGATATATCGAGCGTATCAGAAGCCCCGGAAAATATCTGCGCACCATCGACATATACCCAATTCCACGCGGGAGAAGCCGTGTGCACCAGTGCGATAGTGTGGGTAGTTCCCACCGCCCATACCGTACCAGAACCCGCATTCAGAGATCCATAAATCCCCCCTCCCGATTGGCCATCGGAAGTTCCCTGCCCAAGATATGCCATGAGATCCGTACCGGGTTGCCCTATGGCCAGTGCAGCGGCGTAATAATCCAGAGTTGCCGTTTTTCGTGACCGAACAACCGCCGTAAAGGAGGCATTTCCTCCCGTATAGGGAATGGAACCGACCGAAGCATACGCCCCGGACATTCCAAGAGGTGAAAGGGTCCCCGCACTAACCGTAAGATCCCGCCCTTTCATCAGGTCGGATATCCGTGAACCCCCGCCTTCGTTAATGATCCAGAGCCCCACTAATCCCCGTGCGAGCGGGGGAGTGGGATTGACCCTTGCACGCGGGTATGGTTTCTGGAA
>CAUYUB010000367.1:0-1926 GCA_963575685.1 Gammaproteobacteria bacterium
TAACAGCGTCATCAACTCCAAAGGCTTGTTTGGGGTTGGCGTGCCGGTCAGCAAAAATATATTGTTGCCGTTATTGTTCTCGCTGATGTAGCGGGTTTTGAATCTAAAGTCATACGAACGCGAACTGCCCAGCGTAACGGATATAGGGTCTTGCTCGGTGTCCTGCTTGCCGTCTGGCCCTATTGGGTACTTGGCTGTCAGTGCAACATTGGCGCCAATGCCGCCTTTGGCATCTTCCGACTGCATACCGATGTTTTTGTAATACTGCACCTCATCAGCAAAGACGGCATCAAACCCAAGTCGGCCCATATCAAAGCCGCCTGCGGTTGGATCTTCGCTATACGCTGACATCATGGTGCGTTTCAGCATCCTGAGTTTTGCGATTCGCTTTTGCTTGGCTTTCAACTGGCTTTTGTTCAAATCTTCATCCGGCGCTTCCATGCCGGTAATGCTTTCAACCAACTCATCAAGATACTTGTTTAATTTGGCGTCCGGTATGCTGAATTTTTGCGCTAAATTGGTACTGACAAACGTGTAGTCGTAGCGGTTGTTGGTCAAGTCATTCAGCATTTTCCCTTTGTCTGCCGCTGACATGGCCGGCCAGTCTTTTACCTTGCCTTTGTTTGGTCCTGATTGGTACTTTGGAAATTCAAATACCTTGGCGTCAGGGTATAGGTCGCGCGTAGTCGCCTCCCATTGCTGGATAGTATTAGCCGGTACAATGAATAGTGGTTTCTTCATTACGCCGCGCTGTAGCTGCTGGTTTGCCACGATGATGGCGGTTGGTGTTTTACCCAGGCCCGGCGAAAATGCCAGCACGCCTTTTTTGTTATAGATCGCCCTTTCTGCGCCTTCCTGCTGATGAATCATTAATTTAAACGGCTTGCCGCGAAACTTGGTAGGTAAGTTTTTCAATGACGCGCCGTTAAATACTGGCTCGGCAAAGAAATTGTAAGCCCGGTTATAAGCGTCCGTAACTTCACCCGCTAAGCCATCATCCATAATCTTTTGTTTGATTAACGGAATAGCCTCAGTCAATAGGGTTTGCTGCGCGACTTTGATTCGCTCGGCGTGTTCCTCTGGCGTGTCGTCCTTGTTTTTCTTAACAAGGTCGTCGCCGTTAACATAAGCGTTAAACAGGTGCAGTAAATGATTGTCGTCAATCGCGTTCATGCCGACTATTACCGTGCCGTCAGCATATGACTGCTTGCCTATTGATGTAATAGCCGATGCTGGTAGCCATTTCTCTTTACCCGTGATGCTTACTTGGTCAATGGGTATTAGCTTAGGTTTAACTTTATCGAGGCGTGCAAGCTGTTTATCGCGCTGTGCCGCTGGCTTTACCTTGTCAATGTCATCAATTTTTTTATAGATGTTACCGGCATAGTACAGTCGCGCGTTTTGAATCTTGGTATCGCTAACCCGCGCGTAGTCGCCGCTATCCAACAAGTCTTTAATTTCGCCAGCTTCCAGCATATCGGTTTTTGTCGATAAGTTACCGTCAGAATCTTAAAGCGACTCGGCCCGGTCAGCTAGTGGTGATTCACTGGTTACTTCCAGCTTGCCACTATCCTCAAACCGCACTTGGTTGCTAAAGATTTCACTTAGGTTAAAGTCTTTGTCGAATAGGGCTTGGTAGGCTTTCAGCGTGCTTTCGGCGTAGTTGTTTTTGGCCCAGGCAATCAGTACCTTATCGGTATGCGGCGGTCTGCCGTAGGTGTTTTCGTACTGATTGACCAACTCTTGATCTTTGGAATCCTCGATAGCTTGCAGCGCTTTCATTTTGTCGGCGTTGATCCCGATTGCCTGCCGGCCCAATAAGCCGCCGCCCGATACATCGCTGTAGGTCACGGCCTTGTCGTAAATAATACCGTCAGCGAAATAAGGCGTTGTGGCCTCATCGACAAACTTAAATCCATGCTCATC
>CAUYUB010000368.1:0-1915 GCA_963575685.1 Gammaproteobacteria bacterium
CCCGCCCGGCAACAGGCAACAAGTCATTGCGATCCGGGTCAGGCACTTGCCGACCGGAAACAGGTTTTAAAAACATAGGAACCTCAGGATTACGGCAAGTTGCCGGTTTTAGGAATGTGTAACACATGCTCAGCGCGACCATCGGGGCCTTGCGCCCCGGCAGCGACTAAATTTTTATCGTATTCAGGGTCTATGGCGTCCCAGTTAACCGTTACGCCATCAAAGTGCGGATAAGCGGCCAGCTCGGTTTCCTGCCAGCCATCACTATCGACAATCTGCATATCAGCACCAAAATCAAACTGGTACCACAGCCGCGACCTATCCAGATCCAGCAGATTGCCGCCCTGGTAAACTATGCCCCGATACCGCGAAGCACTACCCAGGCCATCCGGTTGCCAGCCCAGCAAGCACGCCCATAATTGCGCCCTGACGGTATCATGACCTATCTCAATCGCCGCCTGGCCGCGCTCATCAACCGTATTGTCTATGGCCACAATGACCGCAAACGAATCCGTCAATGGTTGCCAAACATCATTCAAACTTTGGTTATCGCCTGGACTATCATCCAGCGGCACAACATAAGCCGCCGGAACCAGCAGGTTTGCGGTTTCGGCCAATGCTTTATATCGAGCCGCACCGGCCACCCGGCCATTGAATATGGGTGCATACGTCCGAATTTGTCCTATCACCAAATTCAAATTCACGCTACACCAAGCCCAGCAGCCAAGGCCGCAGAAATAGCCCCGCGTATCTCAGTTTGTTTGTTGTCCAACGCCGACACCATAAAATCTTTACGCGGCTTCAATCCCCGGCTGGTTCCATATATCAAATATGCCGGATAAAAATTCTCACCCATTTCAGAGGTCTTATAGGGCTTAATCAACGCATAACCACCGCGAGAACCAATCTTAACCTTAATAGACCGACTCATAGCCCCGGACTGATAGCCAGGAAATTGGCCGGGCAAAGATACTGCCCGCGAAGCAATCAACCGCCGCGCTTCCTTGCGCACCACCGTGCCGCCTTTGCGTATTGCGGCCCTAAGTTGCTTTTTGTCGAACTTTAAGCGGTCAAAGCCTTCGACCGTAATACGAAAGTCAATTGTCATGCAATAGCCCCAAGCAACTTAACTTCAATCATCGTAAAGCGTTGAGCATCACCCATATTCGTGGTGCGCAACACCCGAAACCGCTGATTACCGGACACATAATCAATTACATGCTGCCCGGTAATATCTTCCGGTTTGCTGCCCGTACCCCAACGCACCCAGATTCTGTGCGTCATTTCCACGCCAATAGCCTTCGAACCCCAGAACGCCGCCCCGGAAACCGGGTCTATTTTGGCCCAGCGCATAATTCCGGCATCATAGGTCTGATCAATGCCAAACCCGGCATTAGCACTATCCGTCCACAGCCGAATGTTAACGCGCCTGACCAGTTCCCCGGCTTCCGGCCAGGTGATTTCTATCGCCGTCATTGCGACAATACCCGATACGGGTCAAGCAAGCGATCAGCCCAGGGCAACTTCTGAATAACACCCCTGGAATTGGCGGTTTCTCCACGATGCGAGTAAATGCCATCACTACGCAACAGCATCCATGCCAGAATGCCGCCCGGTATTTCGCCCAGTGAATCGTTTAGCCCGGTTTGACCAGCAAAATTTAATCCGGTACCGGCACTGGTCAGATTCATTGTGATGCCAGTCGTAGGGTCTAACAGCTTATACACCCCGGCAGACACCACCGTATTAACCGTATAATCCACCCCAGAAACAATCGGAGCCGGTAGGGCCCCACCAGAATTGCTAAACCGCAGCACATCACCCACCGCCAACGTCCGCCAGCCTTTCAACGTGATGGTATCGGCAGTGGCATCAGCCACCAACGGCGCCACATAGCCACAATCAAACGTAATCT
>CAUYUB010000369.1:0-1915 GCA_963575685.1 Gammaproteobacteria bacterium
GTCTCCATTTTTACATTGGCGAGTTAGCTCACTTCGTAGATGCTCAGCTTGATGATGGTGTTCGCCGTGCGCAGGTCCGGGAAATACTTTTCGATGAGCGAGTTCCCCGGGAACTCCTGGCAGACGGTGACCGGTGCGGTCGTCTTCATTCCGGCGCATCCGGAAATGAGAATTGCGATTGCCAATAGAGCGGCGATCTTTTTCATGGCATTATCTCCCTATTGTTTTCGGTTATATGCTCATTTTTTTTCTTGCATTATTTTGATATTCTGATCCCTCAAGATATCCTGTCTCTTTTCGATTTCGGTGACTTTCACCATCATAACGGCCTGCGTCGTCGCAATCCCTGCAACAATATTTTGCAAGGAGTCCATCGACGCCTCCTGTCGCTCCGATAATTTTTCAATCTTGGTCCCAAAAAATCCAAATCCAGCACCCACCACCAACACGGAGAAGGTGAATAAAAACGCGAACACTTTCCAGCTTAGCATTTTATCAAGATCCACCCTGATGGCGTTTATTTTACCACACGTTAAAACGCGATAGTCGTGCTTGTCCTGTTCATGATGATCCCATAATATTTCATGCTGCGCGCAATGCCTATCTGCCGGCCTGCGTCCTTCCCTGCCGTCTGACGTTGGAATCCTGCGCTCGCGGCCATCCCACATCTTAGCCATTTCTGCGCCTACCTCTTCCGCATTCCGCGCATGGGTTTTGATACTTTCTGCGCGGGAGTCTTCCGATGACATACTGTCGCCTGCACGTTTTGCAGACCCGAGTCCTATGGGCCTTGGGCGGTGGAGCAACCTCAATTTTCATGCTGCTGTCGCCAACCCTTCTCGCGCCCTTCGCCGACAGCCACTCCGTCATCGCATCTTCCGGGTAAAGTTCATTTCTGAATGTTCCCCATCCGACGATTTCACATAGGAGATCAAGGCCGTCATAATAGCGACCCTCGGCGTGGATCGTGACGATGGCCCGGCAGATGCGCTGGCGCACGCGCTCGTCAGGTTCGAGCCCGGAGAACTTGCGCCTCTCTGTGATTTGATGCAGGGTCATGGCGCAACGGTGACCGTCACCCTCAGACTCATCGGGGTCGTCACGTCGGCGCTCGGAATAACGAAGTCATAAAAGACTTCGTTGCTGTATCCGCTGCGGTTGTTGTTCTTGCTGACGGCATCCAGAACGAAATAGCGCCGCACGGTAGCCCCAGGGGTTCCAGTTACGGTGAACGAGGAGGTCGCCGTAAACGGCCCGGTTCCCGTTGTGTACGCCACCACGATTGGGGCGGGCTTCGTTCCCCCGGAGGTTGTCATCACATAAAGCCCCCACTCCTTCAAATTCGGCAGATCGGTGGATGCCTGGTCCCAGGCAAACGTGAGGCTTTTGTTGAAGTCCGCGGCCATTGCCGGTGATGCGAAAATCAGGATTGCCAGGACGATGAACAACTTTTTCATGTTGACTTCCTCCCTTTGAATGTAAAAGGGGCGCGCAGAAGTGCAGGCACCTGCAGCGCCCCATCGGTTATCCCGCCCGGCCGTCGCTGGGTGGGAAGCTGGTTTTTAAACTCTACTTATCGATCATCAATCCCCAAGCCAACCAACTTCGAGGGGAAAGTTGGCGAGTCGTTTCATTTTATAATCTCCTCTGCCGGAGCCTCCACGGCCACTGCGCTCGCTGGCGTTCGTGCGCAATGTCGAGTTCCGTCAGGGTGGTTTTCTTGTGATACCGCTTCTGCCCTTCGCTGAGGTGATCGTAAATTTCGTAGGTCGTGTTCCTGATCCGGTTTGATAGAGCATATTTTTCGTGCCTCGGAATATGGTTCAGATAGATGTTTAACAGCTTGGCGAACTCCATGAACTTGCGATTTAGACCCGCCTCGCTGTGAATCCCCATCAGGTTCCACCTACCCGCT
>CAUYUB010000370.1:0-1912 GCA_963575685.1 Gammaproteobacteria bacterium
TCCGTCCAATATGCTATTTAGCTGGAGTCCCCTAACCAACGCGCAGGTTAGTAGAGCATGTGAGAATCAATGACCAACTACTTTCCCATCTCGATTGGATCATCGTTGGCGGGGAGAGTGGACCCAACGCGCGCAAAATGCACCCGGATTGGGTGCGTTCACTGCGTGGACAGTGCGGATTAACGGGTTTCTTTTTTAAACAATGGGGTGGTCGAACCCCTCAGTCTAACGGACGAATACTGGATGGCCGTACTTGGGACGAGATTGGCTCCTGTGTTCCATTGATTGGCTCCTTGGTTCCATTCTGATAGAGGTGATGAATGCGCCGCCTCATGAATCGAATCGACGCATCCGCATATCTCGGAATGAGTACAAGCACATTCGACAAGCTGGTTCGCCCTTATGGGTTGTATACAAACATCGGAAACACTACTCGGGGCCGCCGTTGGGATGTACTCGATCTTGACGTCTGGGCCGACAGCGTGCGCAAGATCCAGCCTGCGGAAGTCGGCAAGGAGGAGCCATGCAACGAAAGAAGAAACCGGACGGCCTCATCCTGCGCGGAGGCCGATGGTACATCCAGAAACAGGTTAACTACGGCGAGCAACGAGAATTCCTTCGCGAATCTACTGGATTTAGCGAGAGCGAGAGAGCGGAGGCAGAAGCCTACCGCGACCGGAGAGTCCTTGAGACCTTGAATGCGCTCAAAAATCCTGAGCCCATCAAGCCAAAAGAGCGAACATTCAGAGAAGCGGCGGTCGAATACGTCATTTCTCTTGAACGGCGCGGTAAAGGGACTGAGCGTACAGAGTACGCACTGAAGAGTTTGGACCCGTACATTGGTGGGATGCCCCTCTCCCACGTCCATCAGGGGTCGCTGGCGCGATACGAGGCAGAGTGTCGAGAACGGGGGCTATCCTCGGCGACGGTAGCAAGGGCCTATGTGGTGGTATCCGCAGTATTGAACCATGCGGCTCGAGTGCTCAGGGATGGTGCGGATCCATGGCTTAGGACGGCGGTACCGAGAATCGCGGTGCCGGACTGGGGCGACCAGCGCCAACCTTATAGGCTGACGTGGGATGAACAGGATCGACTCTTGCGAGCCCTCGACAAACCGGATCGCCAGCATTTGGTTGCTCCGGTACTGTTTGGGCTGTGGACAGGGGCACGGCAAGCGGAGATTACGGGGCTGCGATGGGAATGGGAACGAAAATTTGATGGGTTCCCAAGATATTCAGTCTGGTGGGTTCCGTCCGAGGTTCGCAGGGGGAGCGCCAAGAAGACAAAGGGACAACAGGGAGGAAGCTACCTGATTGCGAATGCTGCTGCGCGGTCTGTGATCGAGGGGCAGGTAAGCGCTGACAGCATCCTTGTTTTTCCGGGGACGAAGGGTGAGATGTTCAGGATCAATAACCACGGCTGGCGCTCAGCGTGGATGGAAGCTGGCTTACCTGTAGACGTGTATGTGGCCAAGGGGGGTCCACCTTCGCCGAACGGCTCGCTGAGACCGATGCCCAACACGAGATAATTCAGAAGATCCTTGGGCATGATGGTGGCGGAGTGACTAGCCGCTGCACTGGCCCAGTGGTACGTCAGATGCTTTCTGCGCTAGAGCAGGTAACCAGGGAGAATGTAACGGTTCCGCGAGCAGTAATGGTCGTTACGCAAAACGCTACACAAGAGAGAAGGAAGGCAGGGTAAAGTCTACGTAACAACTTGATTTTATGGTGGGCGATGCAGGGTTTGAACCTGCGACCCCTGCCGTGTGAAGGCAGTGCTCTCCCGCTGAGCTAATCGCCCTTTATTATCTCATCCCTATTCACTGTAAACGAAATTAAAAGAGATGTCAACACCAGAGAACATGATGCCCTTCGGGCAATAAAGTCAAAGTCAAAACATGTAGACTCTACTC
>CAUYUB010000371.1:0-1912 GCA_963575685.1 Gammaproteobacteria bacterium
CGCCCCCTACACCTGGCGCGTGGCCGAGCGCGCACGAACAAGCCGCGATTGAGGCGCGGCTGTGCGCCTGATCTATCCGGGCTGCAAAACCCGACCGCTTTTTGATGAGCGGCAGGGAGAGACTGGCACGGACGGGCGCGGGTACTGGCTATTCAAGATCGCCTAAATCAGTAGAGTTACTGATGGCGGTTTTTGGGTTCGCCTGTGTAGACGTACCATTCCCATTGTTTGTAGGTTGCGCGGTACCCCGCTTCGCCCTGAACTTTCCGTCCTGGCTCACAGATGGGCGTTTCTCAACGGCGTTCCATCCGTGGATAGTTGAGTCGTAGAACGTTCCCGCCGCATCCGTCCAGTTCTGCTCTCCCGTTTCCTGGTCGGTGATAGGCTCAGGCCAGCGTGGTTTTTCAGCAGGATTTAGTTGTTGGACAGATGGAGAATGTGGAACTTGAATAGCCATTCCATTAAAATTATTGGAGCGTAACTTTTCCTTTACCTCTTCAGTACGCGAGGACGGGGAATTAACCCCTACTGGCTCTACCGCTTCAAACCAGTCCGACGGAGCGCTCATTCCATCTTTAAGACTGGTGTGGATTTTTCTCAGGCTAATAATCTGAGCTGGATGTATAGCATCAAGACGGCGCTGGATGCGTTTTTCGATCTGCTCCTTCGTTACCCCAAACTTATCGAACGCGGCGACCATCCGCTGCATCGCCTCTGGACTGGTATCTGCCTTTGTCTCCAGAGTTAACTCGCACTGCGCGACCGCAGCCTCGGTAACGTCTCCAGGGACCACCGCCAAGATGCAGGCGCGCAGACGGCGTGATCCCTGATTTGCAACCGTCTCGTAAATATCGCGGGGGTCTTCGAGACGCTTCGCTCCTCCATTTTTGGTGTAGCGAACATGAGGGACTTGAAACGTCACTTCTCGACGGGTGTTTGCTTCCACGTCCCACGCGAAGGCTTGTACGGTGCTCTCTCCATTGCGCTGCTCTAATTCTCGGATTCCGAATTGTAGATTTCCCCATCCCTGGGCAATGGTCTCCGCGAGCCTTATGGAAGGCCCGGAAATGTCGTTTCCCCCTCGGCTGTATTGATAGATTGCGGATTCCGCTAGGGTTGGGCGCGTGCAGGCGTTTAGGATGCGATCCATTGCGTCGATTTGGTTTCTGGGGTTCATGCGGGCGATCATCATCGCCGCCTGCACCTCGGCAATGGTGCGCTGCTGATCGGACTGAGCCACCGCGTTGGATGCGGTAGGACGCGCCGCCACTTGTGAATTAGAGAACGGATTAATGCTTGCTTCAACAGCATTATTCATGGGAATCTCCGCTTATTTGAGTAATAGACGCCGGTTAGAATTGCCTATTTTTGTAAACTTCTGGTAAAGTTCTTGGTATTTCTCACGGAACCCATCCTTGTCGAAAACCTGGGCAGGTTTAGTAGCCTTCCAGGTCGCTAGAATCGAACCATTAGATACCAAGGTATCGTTCTCTCCCATTAAATTCATCACGATGGCCTTCTCAAGCTCCTTGGCGTCTTCCAGGCGTTTTAGCTGATCATTGATGGCGCGGAGATTAGTCACGGCCTTTTCCACGGCAGGCGTGGCAATCACCGTTCCTGCACGGCTCGCTAGCCCATAGCGGGACTGCACATCGGCATAACTCACCGGATCTGGTGGGGTCTCCGCCTGGACGCAATTCCAGAAAGAGGATTCTCTCTCGATCATCATCTTCTGCAATTCGAGATCGGCGGGAACCTCATAGATCCGGAAATCCGCCCCACCGATCAGGACCGCCACATCGGCAACCTTGGCCCCGGTTACGGCCAAGTAATGCTGCACTTGCATTAAATATTCTTGAGGAACCTCATCGGTTCCAGGCTCGCCCCAATCATTCCCGATGCGCGAAGTTTT
>CAUYUB010000372.1:0-1910 GCA_963575685.1 Gammaproteobacteria bacterium
GAAATAAAGGCCGATGTTTTGTCAACCGGATTAACCGTCAAGGGTACGAGGTGGATGGCAGTTTACACAAAAGGCCGCGTATCCTGGGATAGCAAGAAACTTGACGGCATGATGATCCTGGTTCCAGAACTTGCCAGTGCGCGTAAGGAAGGCGAGCCGTCGGTTAGTATTCGGAAGGGATGACCATGGAACCTGACGAACTGGCAGAGCTGGAGCTTGTCCCCGGAAGCGGTGATTACATTCTGGCTAAACTTATCCGCTCCGCCATACAGGATGCTACGTCAAACAAGGTTGCCAAGCACAGCGGGTCACTGCCAACCAGGACTGACAAAGTCCATGCCCGGAATTGGCTGCGCAACGAGGCCCCCGTTATCCTGGCGCAGTTGGGGTATGATGTTGAGCTGTTCACGGCAAGGATTGATAGGTTGTTGAAATGATGTATAATAAATTAGGCGGTGTCGAAAAGCGCACAATCGGAGGCGTGTAGGCCACCGAGCCGCCTTTTTATCCCCCGCTTACTGAGCGGGCGCGCGGGTAGGGTTCATTCCAACGCCGCGCAGCTTATCACCGATGAAGCCTCTGCCATTGGCACGCTCAAATGTCATCGGCGAGAGCGCCACCGATCACGGCGCGGCAATCCCCCCGGTTACCTCCTGGCCGGGGGGATTCGCTTTGTCTACCAGTTGTTAGGGACAAACTAGCTTGTGTGTCACATTTGAGGTTAAGCGTTATGCAACGATATACCCAGGATGGGTATTATGGAAGTTTATCTTGTGCGCAGAAAGTCATCGAATAGCGAAGGTTTGGCGTACATGACAAACTTATCATGTACGAAAATGTACAGATTAGGTGAATGATAAACTCGGAAATTCCTACTTTCCAACACTATTTTACGAGTTTATACACCGCCTGGTTGTGCTTGCGGTAGATAATGGTTCTCTTAGTCCAGCGTCCGGCCTCAACTTCCCCCTCCAGCCATCGGAAAGATGACGTGATTGACTTCTTTATGATAATCGAGATTTCACCGGCAGTGAACTCTTCTATGTGTTTATCGTCATCGCGGCCATATTTTCGATATGCCGCTAATATCTCAGCCTGCAAATCCTCCAGCGTCAAATCTTTATCCATTGTCTTTCCCCTGGTAATCTGTACCGAACCTTTTCAACTTCGTATTTTCCACCGTTGCAATAGATTATCAACGCGCCCACGTCTGACACATCATTCCCCAGGCGTTGAGCGTATTCGTCAACCAGACAGAGGGACGGCGTGAAGATAGCGCGGGTGGCGTGATCGTCTGTGCTATCTCCCCAGTGATGGTTATGTGATCGGATAACCAGGTGGGGGATATGCCCGCCGCTATCATGGTAGTAATGGACAATCTTCCCCGCAAGCGCTTCGGCTGAGGATGACGTCCGGTAGCGCAAGCCGCTCATGCTGGCGTAGTGGGCAATATCGATCCACACCCCGTCAACGTCAAGGTGCAACCGTTGCCAGCTCTCCGCGTTGTGTCGCTTGTCCTTCACCGCGTCAAAGTCATCCGCCAGTAGTTCCTCGGCCCAATCATCCTTGCCATTGTGCGCGGGCGTGCCACGGGTGAAATAGACCGCGCTGGACATCCTGACTATCGGCTCCAGCGCGTCTATCGTTATCCCCAGGATGGTCGCTTTATTGCGGCTGATGGTTTGGTACGTTCGGCGCTTGTCGTCAAGGTCGCAAGCGTCCCCGTTAAACACAATGACCGGCGGCGCTGATAATTTGCCGATCCGGTCAATGAGGTTATCTCTACAATGCAGCAGCCATTTTTGGCCGTCTGTCAGTTCGTATGTGCCGCCACCATCTAACTCTGTGTTTCTGCTACATAACCCCACCACGCTTCCGCAATGAGTGTCAGCCACAACGACTATTATTTT
>CAUYUB010000373.1:0-1908 GCA_963575685.1 Gammaproteobacteria bacterium
AAAAGAATATAATTAGAGTTAGGCGCGCTTTCTATAGCGAATGGTGAGATAAATATTCAAACAACCAACAAATCCCGCCCCTGCGGGCAGGGAGCGTATACATCCTTCGTTGACGTGTCAAGCGCCAGTGGCATGGTGCGCTGCTGGCGCAAATAGTTTTGGCGGGCTTGGTATTTGTGGTAGTTGCGCTCTTTTTCGGAGAATTGGCGTAAGGTGGTCATTGCCTGCCTCATTATTTCGGGAGAGCGAGCAGCGCCTTAAGGCGTTCGATCTCAGCTAAGGCAGCATCTTTTCCCTGCATGGCCGCTTCTTTTTCCTGCATAGCAGCTTGTTTTTCCTGCATGGCCGCTTCTTTTTCCTGCATGGCCGCTTCTTTTTCCCGCATGGCAGCTTCTTTTTCCTGCATGGCCTGATTTTCACGCTGCATGGCCGCATCTTTTTCCTTTAGCGCTGCTTGCTCGCGCAGTAACGCTTGCAGCTTTTCCTTCCGCTCCGCCTCTATCCCCATTTCCTTCTCTAATTGCATGGTGCGCTGCTGGCGTAAATAATTCTGGCGGGCTTGGTATTTGTGGTAGTTGCGTTCTTTTTCGGAGAATTGGCGTAAGGTGGTCATCGCCTGCCTCATTTCGGGAGTAGTCATCCAATCGGGTAATCGAGCATCGTCGAGTTGATCGCCGGTCTTGAAGAATTGTAACCAACGTTGTTGCTCGTTTTCAATAAGTTGGGTGGCGAATTTTTCGAGTTCAAGTAGCCAAATGCCGCCGTGATTGATCAACATCCTGCCTTTGGTATCGCGAAGTTGGAAGGCGTGGAGGTAGTCATTATCATTAGGGATCAGGTTTTCAGCCAATAGCCAAATGGCATAGGTGGGTCGGAGCAAGGTATAGTCGTTCCCGCTTTGTAATTGCTGGCTGTAAATATCGGCCCAGGTGTAGAGGATACGGGCAGGCAGGTAATGGTAGCTGACCAGTTGAACTTCTACCTGGTAGAGATGATCCATATCTTCCATGGGGGGCATGCCTAATAATACTTCATCATTAGTTACCCGCGATTAGTTAGCCTGTACCTGTACTTATAAATCCGTGGCGTACCCCAATCTTTCCATCATATCGCCATGCTGGACAATGATGCGGGCGACCTGCTCGGGGGTCAATACCGTCTTCCAGTCGCCGGCTACACCCCGGCGGAAAAATCGGGCGTTCCCTCGCGGGGTTTCCCGGAAACGTCGCTGTCCCTCCAGTTGTTGTAGGCGCTCGATACGGGTGGCTTCCACAGCACTGGTCACATCCGCTTCCGTAACCTTCAAATCGCAAAAGCGGGCCACCGCGGAAAATACCTTTTTAGGACTAGCCAACATATCCTCATAACGTATGGTAAGACGCGGCAGCGGTGCGTTCAACCAACTGGCCGCGTGGCTACTCCAATCCAGTAGGCGCTGGCGTAGCTGGTCAGGAAGTTTAGCGGTGTTGTAACAAAAGCTGTTTTCTTGATCGCAAAGCGCCCGAATGGCTCGATCAATATCAATGCCGACATGGTACGCATAAGAGATAGCCACATCCAGGGGATTCCGTACGATATGAATGACCCCCCAGGTGGCGATAGCGGGAAACATGGGCTCGCCGTCTGGCGTGAGAAGATAGGCATCGTGGGCCTTGATATAGAACCGCCGGTCGGCCTCGCGGGAGAGGATTTCGTAAATGCGCGGGCGGAGATTATCGATAAGGTCGAGCGGCAGATCGGCAGCGTTTACGCCCACGATCTCGTCGAAAAAGAGCCGAGAGCTGGCGATGCTGTCCATAATGGGCAATTGATTAATGTCATCGTCGCCGCCTGTCGCTTCACCCAGTAGATGGCGGGTGCAACCCGTCGAGCGCGCTATCGTCTATACAGAATATGAGGTAATGTGAG
>CAUYUB010000374.1:0-1906 GCA_963575685.1 Gammaproteobacteria bacterium
CCATTTCCCCAGTTCTTCATCGGTAATGGGCTTGGATAGGCCAAATAATTTGGCAAGTCTACCCAGGAGGGTATATTCCTGCTCGTAGACACGGCGTAGCGGTTCCAGTTTATGAATCGGGGTATATTTGGGGTCTCTCGTCTCAGTGTAGAACAGACAGGCCTCGGCGCACAGGCCGCAATGGACGCAGCTGTTGAAGTAGCTGGCAATCGGGGCATCGATGACCTCCTTGAGGACATTGACGGCCCTGGTCAATGAAGCGCTCATACCATTGCCTCCTCTTGATTGTGTTCCGCTTTTCCCGGTGGGGGAAGGGATTGGGAGTTGGGAGTGGGACTCTCTATACTGGGACGCCTCTCCGACCGTTAATATCCCCATTGAACCAACGCGACGGCCATAGTGTAACGCTGTGGAACAGTTTGGTGAAAGGAATCATCACCAACAATAGCTCAACGCTGAAAATATGCAGAGCTAATAGCGTAGGATAGGGAAACAGCAGGTGTTTTACTGCAAAATAGCCGGTCAATATCGGCAGGAAAGTAACTGTCCAGGTAAAATAGTCTTCAAACCCGGAGAGGAACCGTTTCACGGGGTGTCTGAACCGATCCACCAATACGATTACCATCGCCGCTAAGGTGATCACGGTTACCAGGTCTATTACCGACGAAGGGAATGGCGCCCAGGAGAGACCGGTAAGTTCCCGAATTAACTTTATGTGCGGCCCAAATAGGAAAAATACTATGGCCAAACCAATGTGAAAAACATAGCCACCGATATAGGTGATGGGCGATGTTTGAAACATACCCTCCGGTGCCATGAAACGGCGATAAAGCGTATGCCAACCGGAAGCGCCGGCGATATGGCGCGGCTCGGCGAGGTTTGGTTTGCGGCCCAACGTGTAGATCTCAATCAGACGCCAGACGGTACCCATCAAGAAGAGCGTTACCGCGATTTGCAGACCGGTACCACGCACCCAGGAGAGGAATAGAAGTTCGTTCATGTCAACCTCCGCTTACTTTTCCAGATCCGCCAGACTAGCCGGCATATGGGCGGACCTCGCCGCTTTTTTGAAGGTGCGGTTGGAAATAGCCACCGCCGTCCCTACTGCCGCCCCTACGAGCACCGCTGCTGTTGTGTCTTGTAACGGGTTCGCCGGTAGGGACAAAGCACGGTAGAAACCACCAGCGTCCCAGAATCTCGGTTCCGAACACCCGAGACAACCGTGTCCCGACTCAATGGGGAAAGAAGTGGAACCGTTCCATTTGGTCGTGGCACAGGCATTATGGGTAACCGGTCCCTTACAACCCAATTCAAACAGGCACCAGCCCCGACGTGCCCCTTCGTCATCGAAGGTCTTTGCAAATTTTCCTTGATCGTAGAAAGGCCGACGATAGCATCGGTCGTGGACGGTCTCTCCATAGAAGGCCATGGGCCGACCTAATTTATCCAGTTCAGGGAGAGTGCCGAAGGTAAGATAGTGGGCCAGTACCCCAGTCATTACCACCGGGATGGGTGGACAGCCAGGGATGTTAATCACCGGCTTGTCTTTTACCAAAGCGGAAATGGCTACCGCACCGGTAGGATTCGGGTTGGCCTTAGGTAATCCGCCGAAGGCGGCACAGGTACCGACGGCCACTACTGCCGCAGCGCCTTTCACCGTCGCCATCAGCAAATCGTAATTCGAGACCCCGGCAATGGTGGAATAGACGCCGCCATCCTTGATTGGTACCGAGCCATCGACCACCACCAGATATTTACCCCAATTCCTTTTCATGGCCTCTTCGCGAGCAGCCTCGGCAGCAGTACCGGAAGCGGCCTGGAGGGTGTGGTGATAGTCCAGGGAGATACTGTCGAAGATCAGCCCTTCCAAGCTGGGCGAATGGGAGCGAGTAATGGACTCGGTACA
>CAUYUB010000375.1:0-1891 GCA_963575685.1 Gammaproteobacteria bacterium
TCCTTCGGATCGATTACCAGCTTTACTGCCGTATTCAGCTCGAACATTTGGCGGAACGTCAGCTCACTTGCCGCCAATTTCCGTTCAGCTTCCTTGCGCTCAGTGATATCCTGAATAAAGGCAAAGAAGCTATTTTCTGCAAAGGATATACTGATCTCGACATCGATGATCTTTCCATCCTTGCGCCGCCAACGGGTCGAGAAGCGGTCGTTCCCAGCAGCGGTGATACGGAGGATGTGCGCGGCGAGTTCTTCAGAGGTTTCCACGACGTCAAGGTCGTGAATACGTAAGGTGGTTATCTCGGCGGTACTGTAACCGGTCATCCTGCTCAAGGCGACATTGCCATCAAGGATCCGACCACTGTGGTCCACGACCAAATAGCCATCAATCGAGGTGCGGAGCGCCATAGCGTAACGCTCGGCCACCACAACTCGTTCGGCGATCATTTCCAGCGAACGCCGACGCCAAAACAACCGGAAAATAGCCTCAAGCAAAAATAGCAGAACCAACGCCAGGGTAAGGATGATGATCCCCACCAACCTGGCCGGATATTCGATTTCGGCACGGTCAACTTTTGTCACCATCGCCCAAGGTGTGCCGGGAATTGGATGGGTGGCTCCGACCACATCCACGCCGCGATAATCTTTACCGGTCAGCAAACCAAATTCACTATTCACCAGCGCCCGTTCGGCCAGGGTCAACTTACCGATAGGGAGGCGGAACGACAGGGGGGAGGAGTTTGGTATAAAGCGCAACCGACTCAGGAACACGATCTCGTCACCATCGCGCCGCACCAGCAGTGTCTCTGAGGAAGGGCTGGGTGTGGTTTTGAAATCGAGGAGAGGAAAGAGATTCTTTTGGCCATTCCGCTCAAGATAAACTGCCCCAACCACTGCACCATGGGTATCATTATCAGAAAAAATTGGGTAGGCAACTCCATAGACGATTTCATCCGCAGCGATGCGATGCATATCGACTAGCGCCAAGTTCCGCGTCCTAACCGCTTTTTGTAGGGCCGCGAGCTCAGTCGGTTCGAGTCGCCCCCCAATCGATGGTGCGACGACCTGAAAAGCTGTATCCACCACGAGAATGCGTCGATAGCCACGCCCGGAAAACATGTCGGCAATGACCTTGTCGAGGGGCACTACCTCTTGTTTAGAGTTGATACCAGCCAATGTCTTCCATACGGAAGGACATCCGGCAACCGCATTCGCATCACCGTGTCGCTCAGCCAACAGTGTTTTAATATACCTCGCTTTGATCTCGGCAATTTCCTGCAAGTCTTCCTGCGCATATTGAATCATTCCGTCGAAAAGGATACGGTACGAACCATAGGCACCAACCAGGATGATTACGCCCATGAATGCAAACAAGGCAACAACGCCTATCGTGGGAAATTTATGGGGTTCGTTGTTGCCATGGTTACGGATAATCACACCAGTTCTCTCTTTATTTCGCTAAAAAAACAAAACGCACCCTTTCCCTTTCGTTTCGCCGCATACATCGCGGTATCGGCATTGGCCAATAGGGTAGTGGGGTCGTCACCATCATTAGGAAATATTGCGATGCCGATGCTGCTGCCAACGGAAACGAGGGCGTTGTCAATGATGATGGGGTGCTTGAACGATTCCAATATCATCCCGGCCGTACGTTCAACCCCCGTGCGAATAGCGACATCATTCAGGATGACGGCGAATTCGTCACCACCGATGCGGGCGGCGGTGTCGACTTCGCGGATACAGACTTTGAGCTGTCGTGCCACATGCCGTAGTAATTCATCGCCGACCCGGTGCCCATGACGGTCGTTGACCGGTTTGAACCCATCGAGATCGAGGAATAATAACGCCAGGTGACCATCGCGACGCCGGGTCTGAGCAATAGCCTGTTCCAG
>CAUYUB010000376.1:0-1890 GCA_963575685.1 Gammaproteobacteria bacterium
AGGATGTCTTCTGGATAGGCATATTCTACGGCATCCGTCAATGCGTAAGTCCTAATATTTTCTTTAGAATACGATCTGACTGCCGCTTTGGAAAGGTCTGCAAGCCTTAATGCGGGATCTCGATCCCGGTTTCGAGTATTGGATTTCCTGGTACGAGGCGCGGTTACGAGGTGATCCATTGGTCGGGGAGGAACTCCGCGATCAGATTCTGTTGCCGGAGGAAATCCTCAAACAAGAACCGACAGCGATCAACGCCTATCTGCTCAAACTCTCCCGACGGCAAGCGTTCGTCCTTTAAATCGTGTTCGCACCATTCTCATCGGCCCCGGTGCGGCGGGTAAGACCTCTTTTCTACGCGCTTTGCACGGGGAGCCGGTTGTCGAAGGGGCGGAAGATAAAACCGTCGGGATCGAAATCAGAGAGTCCTTTTTTGATGCTGAATTAGACCGGTACCAGAAAGCCAAAGAAGACTGGGAAAATCCGATCATTCATTTCTGGGACTTCGGCGGACAGGTGATGTACCACGCCACCCACCAATTCTTCCTGCGCGCCAACTGCGTCTATATTCTGGTGCTGGATGGACGCAAGACCGGCGTGGGGAGCGGCGAGGCCGATTATTGGTTGGAACACGTACGTGCCTTCGCTCCCAAGGCGCCGGTTTTAGTCGTGGGGAATAAGGCCGATCTTGGTGATATGGATTGGGATCAAAATCGGCTACGCAAGAAGTATCCTAATATCCGCCCCTATGGTTTTTATAAATTGGCATGTACCAAGTTGAAGGAACCCGGAAATTATTACCGTCATGACTTCGCCCGATTCAAGGAGGATCTACGGAGTGCCTTGGAAGAGGTCGGCATGGTCCAACAAAAATTCACACAAAAAGAATTCGACGTATTGAGCGAATTGCGCCGCCGCTCGCCCCACGAGACCTTTTTATCAAAAAAGGACTACGAACGGCTATGCGCGAACCAGGGCTTGCTGGCCACGGAGCAGACCGATCCACGGAAGGTATTGCTGGACCTCTTCGACAAATTGGGCGTGGTGATCCATTTCCCGAGCATTCCTCGACTGGATGAGTTTCTGTTGAATCCACGCTGGCTAACCTACGGTGTGTATCAGATTATCGACAAAAGAAATCCCCATGTCACCGAGGCTGAGGTCGTTGAATGGTTGTCTCGGGCTAAGATTAGCGACAATCTGGACAACCCGTTGGAGTATCCCGCCGCCCGTTGCGGGTTCATTCTGGAAGCCATGGAACAATTCAAGGTGGCCTACCGGGTTGGACGGGGTGGGGGGCAACGGACTTTTGAAATTCCGAGCCTGTTGTCCACCGATGAGCCGGAACTGGATTTTCCCGAGGCTGAGGCGCGGGCGTTTCGCTTTCGTTTCGAGAGGCTGTTGCCGCCTCAATTGTTGCCCCAATTGATCGTAACTCGTCATACCGACATCGACCGAAACAAGGTCTGGCGGCATGGCGTGATGCTACGCACTCAACACAATGGCGGTGCGCGGGCGCTGTTGCGAGGCGACGCCTATGATCGCATCCTGACCTTGTGGATTCATGGCAAGGGATTGGACCACTATTTCTCCGTGTTGTATCAAGACGTGCAGGGTATTCTCGCTACTATGCCGGAACTGCCATACGAGGAACTCATTCGTTTGCCGGTTTCGGCACGTGTGGAGGGCGAAGCCGGTTTTCCTATCGGACTGAAAGAAAAGGAGTCCTGGGCACGCTGGATCAATGTGCTCCATGCCGAACAAAAGGGGCAAAAAACTTTCGCGGAAGAAGGCGTAGATTACAATACCAAGAAGGTTCTTGGCATCATGTCGGAAAGTATACCAATTATACTTAAAAGTGTTCTTATGTTAGGTGACGATAACAACGATACC
>CAUYUB010000377.1:0-23385 GCA_963575685.1 Gammaproteobacteria bacterium
GATCCACCCTGACCACTTGATGAGAATAGTGAGCCTCGGCGAAGGATAACGGCAGCGGCGAGCCGCTGTAACGCAGTCGTCCACCGGCAAGGGACTGGGGGCAGTGGAGATGGCCGAGCGCAGCATAGGCCACGTCGGCGGGGAAGACGTCAGTAGGGAGCGCATGTTGGTTGCCTCCCAAAATTTTGCGTTCGGAAAGCTCCGAGAGTCGGGTCCCGACCAGGTAGCAGTGTCCCGTGGCGAGCAGCGCTTGGCCTGGGATGAGGTGGCGGCGGGCGCTTTCCGCCACCAGAGCGTAGAGTTGACGCACCCCCTCCACCAGGGGGTCAAATGCGCATTCTTCAGTAACCAGGGGGAGGTCGGCGGGACGCAGAAATGGAACTGCGGCACACCATGCCTTTACCTCACCGTGACGGTCGTGGAGGGGAAAAAGCAAGGAATCAGCGTCGATGAGACCCTCCGCTCCCCGGTTCACCGCACCTACCACATGAATCCCGATAGCCTCCATCAGCGGTCCGGGCGCTTCCAAGCGTGGCGGAGAGTCATGGTTGCCGGCTACTACCACAATGTCCAAGCGCGGCATCCGCTGTCGCGCCTCCGCTAAAAAACGATAAAAGGCAGCTAGGGCAGTGGCGGGAGGGTTGGCGGAGTCGAAGATATCGCCGGCGACGATCAGCGCATCCGCCGCCTCCTCCTCCAGGGTATTGAGCAGCCAAGCGAGGAAACGTCCGTGTTCGTAGTCCCGGGATACGCCGTGAAGGTTATGGCCGAGGTGCCAATCTGAGGTATGTAGTACCCGCATCATGAATAGAAATTGGTTTCAGATCCGGCTTCCATCTCATTCCCGGATTGATAGGTTGAATTGTCTTCCTCGTGATTGAGGAGTACGAAGTCAAAACCAAAGGTGTGAAATTGGACGAAATCACCATCCTTTAATTGTTTCTTTTCAGTTTTTCCTACCGGTTGACGATTGACATAGGTGCCGTTAGTACTTCCTAAATCCCGTAACCAGAAAGAAAAATCGCGGAATTCGATGACGGCGTGGCGACGGCTGATGGTGGGAGCATCGATATGTAAATGGGCGGTATTCGACAGTTCCCAATTTTCGTTACGGCTGATCAGGGTGATGGCATGGGTCAGCGGAAATTCTCCAATCCCTTGGTTGCCGCGGTGATCGACCAGTTTTGCCAAAATGGAGGAACTGATCGGTTTAAACGTCGGTCGATGGGGAGGGACCTCTGACTCTTTTCTGGCCTCCTCTTTGCTGGATCGGGCTGATCCGAGTTGAAATTTTATGGTCTGATGTAATAAGTCGGTACTCTCTCCAAAATTATGGGTAATTGGTTGAGCCGCTGGAGGTTGAACCGGGATGGGTTCCTCTGTGGGTAGAAAACGGTCATGCCATTGCTTTGTCCAATTCCTGAGTGTGGCCAATTGGGTGGTAAAAGGATAATGTTTTCGTGCTTCCACCCCGAGAATGGCGATGATAAATAAACTAATCAACCACAACCATAGGTGGCTGGATTCCGATCCCTCAGCGCTAATATTGTTGGTTGGGTCAGCTTCTTTGGTCTCCGTTACGGGCGGAGGCTGATTGAGGGGCGTATGAGCAGTTTCTGTTTCTATGGGCGGCAAGGGGTGGGGATAAGTAGGAAATACGGTATTCGGTGGCTGGCCTGCGGCTATCTGCTTTCTTGGCGCTTCCTCGGTGGTTGAGGGGGGAGAGGGAGGTTCCTGTCGTAAGGTCGTTTCGATTGGAGGCGGCGGTGGCGAATCTTCTACCGGTGTTGGTAGGTTCAATGAAGAGGATTGGGGAGAAGGTTTTGGCAGAGTGGGAGGAATTGGGCGATCGCTGATGGTTGGTGCGGCAGTAACTCCCGGTGTAACTACGGGAGGTGGAATGGCGGCTGTCATCGGAATTGGCGGTGGTGCAATCTGCTCCCGGATCCGATGAAATGCGTTGTACATCCCTTCACGATCAAAAACCCTGAAATAGTCTCCATGGGTGCGCCATGCTACAGATTGGAGTAACTGGTAGTCGGCCGTTTCAGTAAAGGCAATGCCGAACAAACGAACACGATTCTGTACGCATTCTTCAGAGAGTTCATGGAGGAGCCATCGCGTTTTGTCTTGGTCGCGGAGGGGATTGCCGGTATCCATATATCCATCGGTCAATAGCAAAATGGCCTTGGCGGCGCGCGCTCGACCTTCGTTCTTCAACAGATAGACGGCCCTTTCGACTGCATCAGCAATGTCGGTATGCAAGCCGTGATAAGTAATCCGGCTGAGGGCATCGTTTATCCGTGTGTGGGAGGAACTGCTCGTGCTGAGCGGCAGGAGGAGGGTGGCCTCCTTGTTGAAGGAAAATAGGGCGAGGTGAGTATCGGAATTGATCTGATCCGCAAAGGAGAGGATGACTTGGCGGAGAAAGAACTGGGGGTCGTTCTGTTTCATACTGCCGGAGTCATCTACCAGGAGGACCAGATCGGTCTCCTCGGCCTGGGCTATGGGCAGGAACAGCAGTAGCAGCAGCGGGATAAGGAAACGAGATATTGAGGTGAGTAACATCCGGCGGACCTCGTTATACCATGGTGGAACGGATATAGGTGATGGCGCGATCAATACGGTGAAGGGTGCGCTCCCGGCCGAGCAGGGCAAGGGTAACGTCAATGGGAGGTGAGGCAGTTTTGCCGCTGACGGCGACCCGAATTGGTTGGGCGAGTTTGCCGAGTTTTATGTGGTAGTCTTCGGCACAAGCTATGACGGTTTCATGGATCTGTTCGGCAACCCAATAGGTTAGTTGATCGAGACGGCTCCGTAATTCTTCCAGGGCCGGCAGGATCTCGGGTCGTAGATGTTTCTCGGCGGCGTCTGGTGCGTAGGCCGTAAAATCTCGGTAGAAAAACTCACTGCTGGTCGCCATCTCTACCAGCGTCTTGGCCCGTTCCCGCTGGGCTACCACGACCTCTCTCAACTCGGGACCCTTCGTGGGATCGATGCCCAGTTTGCCGAGGTGATAGCTCAAATAATGCGCCACACGGGTTGGGTCACTGGTCTTGATGTACTGTTGGTTGAGCCACAATAGTTTTTCGGGATTAAACGTAGACGCGGAGTGATTGACGTCGGTAATCTCGAAAAGTTGAATCATCTCGTCCAGCGAAAATATTTCCTGGTCTCCGTAGGACCAGCCGAGACGTACCAGATAGTTGAGCAATGCTTCCGGCAAATAGCCATCTTCGCGATAAGACATTACGCTTACCGCGCCGTGGCGTTTGGACAAACGGGCGCCGTCTGATCCCAGGATCATCGGGAGATGGGCATAGGCTGGTATTGATGCTCCCAAGGCCCGTAGAAGATTAATCTGGCGTGGGGTATTGTTGAGGTGGTCGTCACCACGAATGACGTGGGTTACCCCCATGTCCCAATCGTCTACCACTACGGTGAAATTGTAGGTGGGGGTTCCCTCCGAGCGCACGATGATCAGGTCATCCAGTTCACTGTTTTGAAATGCAACTGCCCCCCGGATTAGGTCATTTACCACCGTCACCCCATCATCGTGATTCCGAAAACGGATTACCGGTGCTACGCCTTCCCGCTTCTCGCTGCCATTTCGACAACGACCATCGTAGCGCGGTTTTTCCTTGCGTGCCATTTGGTCGGTGCGCATCTGTTCCAATTCTTCTTTGGTGCAGTAGCAGTGGTAGGCTTTACCCTCTGCCAGGAGCTGATTGGCCACGGCGCGGTAGCGATCAAAACGGTGGGTTTGATAAAACGGCCCCTCGTCGTATTCCAATCCCAGCCAGGTCATTCCTTCCAAAATGGCGTTGACCGATTCTGTCGTTGAGCGTTCCAAATCGGTATCTTCAATGCGTAGGATGAAACGCCCACCATGTTTACGCGCATATAGCCAAGAGAATAGGGCGGTGCGCACCCCACCAATATGGAGGTAGCCGGTGGGACTGGGGGCAAAACGGGTGCAGGGGGTCATGGGTCTTGTTTCCGAACGGAAATCATTAATATAAAACCGTGGTGATCCGGACTAGCAGGTCCAACTCCGACAATGAAGGGTGCCTTGTTCCAGGTGGGCACGGAATTGTCCGGCGTCTATAAAGCCGATTAGCCGGGCATCTCGTCGTTCGGTGCCGTCGGGACCGAAAAACAGCAGGGCCGGCGGGCCGAATAGCTCAAAACGCCGCAGTAATGCCTGGTCAGCGGCCGTGTTCTTCGTCACATCCGCTTGGAGCAGAATGACATCGGCAAGGGCCGCGCGCACGGCGGGGTCGGTGAAGGTGGTTCGTTCCATGCGTTTGCACTCTACGCACCAATCCGCGTAGAAATCCAACAATATTGGGCGGCCCTCAGCGGTGGCCAACGCACGATCCAGTGCCATTGAGTCCGCCACCCGCCGGAAGGTGGGGGCATTGGGGGCGCCGTCGGTGGTTCCTATCGCAGTCAGGTGGGTGGGAGTAATGGCACGATGGAGTTGCAGGGCTTTGAGCGGTTGAAAGGGGTCGTCACTCCCGCTCGCCGCTCCGGTCAAGACCAATATGCCCTGGACCAACAACACCAGCCCGATCCCCTTCCACAACCGCTGCCAGCCCGAAATTCCGGTGGGTAGATGATCCAAGGCCCCCAGGTAGACCCCGCACACGATATAGAGCGTTGCCCATAGGATCAATGTCACTGCGGTGGGCAGGATGCGTTCTAGCATCTCCAAGGCGACCACCAGGAGCAGCACCCCGAAGATTGCCTTGACCGCGTTCATCCACACGCCTGCGCGGGGCAACCAACGCCCTTCCGTGGTCCCGATCACCAGCAGCGGGGTCCCCATCCCCATGCTCATGGAAAACAGGGCCAGTCCACCGAGTATGGCATCGCCGCTACGGCTGATGTAGATCAGTGCCCCAGCGAGCGGTGGGGCCACACATGGGCCGACAATGAGCGCAGACAGGAAACCCATCACTGCCACGCCGACGAGGGTCCCACCTTCCTGGTGGTTGGAGAGTACGGTGAGATGGCTCTGAAGTTGGGTGGGGAGTTGTAGTTCGTAGAGACCGAACATGGACAGGGCCAAGGCTACGAAAATAATGCTGAAGGTAATGATGATCCAAGGGTCTTGGAAGAGCGCCTGAAGGTTGGTGCCCACCAGGCCCGCCACTACTCCGGCTATGGTATAGGTGGCCGCCATGGCCAGCACATAGACCAGGGAGAGCAAAAAGGCGCGCGCCGTGGTCAGCCCTTTTCCTTGTCCCACGATGATGCTGGAGAGGATGGGGATCATCGGGAAAACACAAGGGGTGAAAGCGAGCAACAAGCCGATACCGAAAAACCAGGCAAGCACCAATGCCCGGTTGCCGCCGGCCAGAAATGCGGCGATCCGGTCCTGTTCAGAATCGGTATGAGTCGTATTGGCGGTGGGTAGGAGGGGGGATGCGGTTGCACTACCGGGCGTTCCGGTAGGCGGTAGGGTGAGGTTGACCGATCGGGTCTGGGGTGGGTAACACAGGCGATCCTCCGCGCAGCCCTGAAACTTGGCCTCCAGGGTCAGTGCGAGCGCATCGCCGGGAGGTCGTTGGATTGGCAGGCGTACCTGCACCGGGTTGTGGTAGACCTCAACGAGGCCCAAATCTTCGTCTTTTTTAGGGTCGCCATGAGGGAGGTCAATGGTTCCCAGCGATACTCCCGCAGGTGCATCGATCAGTCGAAAACGCATCTTGTCCCGATACAAATAGTGACCTGGGACGATGTTCCAACTGGCAGTGAGTGTGGCGGCGTCCGTGACTTCCGCCAGGAAGGGAAAGGCAACCTCAGGGGTCAGCGGTTCATCGTTACCGTGTAGGCGGCGGGTGAGGTCTACCAAGGTCGCGAGTGGTCCATTATGCGGTTCGGACACCGGGACCTCGGCGCCGGTAGCCGAGGAAATAGCCGACAGCAGGAGAACTACTACCCAGAGGGGGCGAAGGAAGGTTTTGTTCATCTTCTGTTCTTCAGCAAAAGATCAGTCAAAAAAATTAAAAGATTTTTCTTTTAAGCATAAAAAATCTTTTAATCTTTATGGTGTGGGTTGTTTTTTATCTAAGCCCGAGCGGCCGCTATGGCGGCACCGAGGAGTCCGACGCGGGGATTAAGCACTACCCGTACCGGCATCTCTACCAATAATCGTTCCATTCGTCCCTTGGCCCTGAAAGCCCGGATAAACTCTCCGTTTTGAAGGAAGGGCAAAATACGTGGGGCGATGCCTCCCGCCACGTATACCCCGCCTCGGGCCAAGCAGGTCAGGGCCAGGTTACCGGCTTGTTGGCCGTAAATTCGGGCAAACAGGTGCAGGGTATGCACTGCCACCGGATCGACGGCATCAAGCGCAGCCGCCGAGATGGCGGCTGCTTGGTCAGTACCGATGGTGGCTAGTTCTTGTGCCGTTTTCGTTTGACTACATAAAAAACGATAAATTTCTACTAGGCCCGACCCCGAGAGTAGGCGCTCATAGCTCACATGGTCGTGACGGGTTCTCAAAAAGCGCAATAATCCTTCTTGTTCTTCATCGAGCGGGGCGAAATCGACGTGTCCCCCTTCTGTGTCCAGGGGGTCATAACGTCCATTTTTCCAGACCAAAATTCCCTGACCAAGCCCTGTGCCCGCTCCAAGGAGGGCGCGTGGTGCTTGTGGTTGTTCATGTCCGGTCTGGAGGGTGGCAAGTTCGGTTTCCGCGAGTCCTTCTATCCCGTAGCCTACCGCCAGAAAATCGTTGATGAGCCGGACTTGACGCATCCCAAAATGGGCAGCCAAGTGGGTGGCGTCCAAGTCTTGCCAAGGGAGGTTGGTCAATCGCGTCCGTTTTCCCTCCACAGGGCCGGCTACGGCAAAGCAGGCGGTTTCCGGGAGGGGGAGGGGGGCGGTACGAAAAAAATCTTCTACGAGGGGCAAAAACCCCGACCATTCACCACTCGTAAAGCGCGCCTCGTGGTAGATGCGACAGTCCTTGCCTTCTACTTCCGCTATTTGGAGTAAGGTCTTGGTGCCGCCGATGTCGCCAGCCAATACTACTTTCATTCGTTTTCCAGGTTGAGCGAGGGAAAAACGTCATCCCATTCAATGGCCAGTTCGGGAAAAATATTGGAATAGGTTTGTCCAGTGGTTTCTAATGTTTCCGGGGCGCGATACTGGCCCTGTTGATACCAATAAATCGTCAATAAATGATCGATAGGATGTACAATCCAATATTCCCGAACGCCATGTTTTTCGTAGAGTGCGCGTTTTGTTATGTGATCGCGGCTGGCTGAATTTGGAGAAACTACCTCAATAATCCAGTCAGGAGCACCCAAACAGCCTTTTTCGTCTAATTTTTCTTTATCGCAAATAACCGCCAGATCAGGTTGGATAACGGTATCTGTGGTTTTGTTGTTGGTTTTTGGTTGGGGGAGACGTACATCAAAAGGTGCGGTATAGACTCGGCAATCTTTACCTTTAAGATAATTAGCAATTTGTCGTAATAGTTCACAAACGACTTCCTGATGGATTCGGGTAGGCGCTGGGTACATATTGTAGGGGGTGCCGTCAATTAATTCCCAACGCTCATTTTCCGGCCAGGTGCAATAATCTTTATAAGTATAATATTCTTTCGGTTTGATGCGTGGGGTATTCATTCGCAGCGGCTACGTGGTTGGTTGTGTGTCAGCAAGGAAGCCGCTGCCGCGTCTAGGTACCACACCATCTTACCTCGGGGGGCGAGCCGTTGGATGGGGAGGAGAGGATCGTGGGGATTGGGGGCAAGAGCCTGTGCTAACGTTGCCGCTTTATCGGCACCTGTCACCAACAGCAGTACCTGATGGGCATGGTCGATGACCGGTCGGGTGAGGGTGACTCGCCACGTACGAGGTCCTGGGGCATAGACCGCCACTGTCGCCTGGTGGGTCTGATGGAGCGCACAGCTCCCTGGAAACAGTGAGGCGATATGGCCGTCCGCGCCCATGCCGAGCAGTATCAGATCCAGGCAGGGTACACCGTTGTGGTGCGGCAGCAGAGATTCCAGGCATTGCGCATAGGCCCGTGCGCCTTGGCGGAGGGTGATCAAGTCCGAAGGCATGGGGTGGACTTGGTGGGCAGGGAGGGGGATATTGTCCAATAGGGACTCCCGAGCCATACGGAAATTGCTGTCGGGATGATCGTGTGGGACGGTGCGTTCGTCACCGAACCAGATATGGACTTGTTTCCAAGGAAGGTTGGCGTAGGACGCCGTGGCCAGTACCCGATACAGTGCCGCAGGGGTGCGCCCACCTGCCAATGCCCAATGAAAGACGCCACGTTTCGCCACCACTTCCTGCATCAATGCAGCGATGTGTTCCGCAGCGGCGGCAGCTAGGGAAAGGCTATCAGGAAAAATAGTTAGAGAGTAAGGGCGAGATGGTTCAGCCATTCGATAAGCCGGGGCAGGAAAACGCAGGGCATACTTGCCGCAACTGGATGAAAAGTGTCATTACTGCGTTCACATGAATGTGGGAAGAACAAGTAACCCAGTCATTATTCTTCTTTTTTTGGTTTGGGTGGAGTGTGTGATACTTTCTTTTGCTTATTAATAACTTTAGCGATTGACGATACCTTGGGGGAGGGATGGGCTGTTCCCTTCGTTGAGTGTGATTTGTGTGATGAATGTGACGCGGGTGACGAGTGCGATGCGTGTGGTATTAATTTTTTAGGAGGAGCGGCAGGGGGAGGAGAGGGTGGATTAGTTGTACGGTCTGCTTCCTTGGGTGCGGGTATAGTAGTTGCAGTAGTTGCAGTTGTAGCTGTTTCCGCTAATGCCGTTGCTTTGGTGGGAGCGCTAGGTTCCGTGGTGATATTTGTAGGGATAGTAGGTGTGCCTGCCGGGGTAACGGGGATAACGGCAGAGGTACCTGCTGATGTGCCTACGATGGATTGGGGGGATGAAGTAACGGGGGCAGGTATCGGGCCTTTTTGTCTTCCGGAAAAAAGGTAAAACAATATGCTTCCCAACAAAGCCACGATGATGGCTATGGTGGTAAGGAGGGTGGGGCGACTGTGGTACCAGGGGACACGCGGAGGGGGCGATACTTCGGATAGAGGATCCCAAGAAACCAAAGAGGGGGTAGCGGAGGTGGCTGCGGGACGAGAAGGCTTTGACCAGGAAGACCAGGGTGGGGTGTCGTCACGGGTTAGGGCTTCGGATTCGCCGGCCAGAGCGTCGAGCAACTGACCACGTTGGGAACGGTAATCGGCGTACTCCAGCGTGCCCTCGGCATAGTCCTGGGCCAGGGTTCGCAGGGGTCTTTCCGTCAATGTTTGTTCCACTAATGTCATCCCCCTGGTTGGTTAGTTGCAAGGTGTGCCGTCGCCGCCACCACGGTGATGTTGTCCCGACCCTTACGGGAAAGGGCGAGATCGATAAGGGTATTGACGACCTCAGTGTCTTCACCGTCGACCAGGATGTCGCGGATCTCGTTATCTTCGAGTTCCTTGTCCAGGCCATCACTGCACAGTAGAAAACGGTCGCCGATCTCTACCGGTTCAGCATCGACATCCAAGAAGACGGCATCCCGCGCGCCTACCGCTCGGGTAACAACATTGGCGTTGGGGTGACGGCGAGTGTCTGCTCGCGCCAACAGACCACGGGTTACCATTTCTTCTACCTGGGTATGGTCCTGGGTGAGCTGGACTAGATTACCCTGACGGCAACGGTATAACCGGCAGTCTCCTGCCCACAGGTAGACGGCAAGCTTGCCGTAGGTGAGCAGCACCACCACCGTGGCACCAATGATCTGATTACGCCCTCGGGAATTGGCAAGTCGGCGTAGTTGGGCGTTGCATGCCAGGAGTCGATCTTCGACCTCGTCAACAAAGCTACGTAGGGTGGGAGGGCGGCGGATCTCTCCGAGGGTCGAGACAATGGCGGTGCTGGCCACCTCACCGGCCTCATGACCGCCCATTCCGTCGGCTACCGCCCACAGTCCGCGGGCAGGGAGTTCTAGGCAAGCATCCTCGTTATGGCTACGTACCTTACCCGTATCAGTACGGGAGGCAGAGGACCAGAAAAGGGGAGGGCGGAGGTCCATTAGGGAGTGGCCGAAATGGGACGAAACGTCCGGGATTACGAGTGATGTCACAGGATAGTCCAACAGCTGGCCATTGTTGGCCAACTGGCTACGGATGGCAAGCCGGGATGCGTCTTTCTTTCAAAGAAGTCGGTCGTTGGCAGCTTCCTCAGCCGCTCTTTACTCGGTTTCGGCCTTCTTGTTTAGCCTGGTAGAGCGCCTGATCGGCGGTCTTGGCGAGAGTATCCGGTCCTTCGTTCGGGAGGGGGATGCGCGTGGCATGACCGATGCTAATTGTGATACGGTCAGCAGTTTCCGAATGGGCATGGGCAATCGACAGATCCCAGATCATCGTGCGAATCTTCTCCGCAACCTTTCGGGTACCCTCCTGGTCACATTCCGGCAAGACTACGATGAATTCCTCGCCGCCATATCGGGCCACGAAATCCGCTGGTCGCAGCAGTGCGTTTTTTAAGGCGTACGCCACTCGTCGCAGGCATTCGTCGCCGGCGCCATGACCATAGTGGTCGTTGTACAACTTGAAATGGTCCACATCCATCATTAGCAATGACAACGGGAACGAATTGCGGAGTGCCCGCCGCCATTCTATTTCCAATACTTCATCGAAACGACGTCGATTGGGGATGCCGGTCAGGCCGTCTAGCATTGCGAGCCGTTCCAGGAGTTCTGTTTTCTGTTTAAGGTTGAGGTGGTTCCGGACACGGGCGCGCACCACCGGTAATTCAAAAGGTTTGGTAATGTAGTCGACTGCGCCAAGGTTAAAGCCGTATTCCTGGTCAGATACCTCACTCTTAGCCGTTACGAAGATGATTGGAATATCTTGGGTCGTCGGGTTACCTTTCAGACGCCGGCAGACCTCATAGCCGTCCAGGTCGGGCATCATCACGTCGAGTAGAATGAGATCCGGTTTTTCCGGGGCATTCGCCAGTTGTAAGGCATCTGCGCCACTGGTTGCTGTTCGCAGTCGATAGGTGTCTTTCAAGGCCTTTACTAACCCAAAAACATTGGTGAGGGTGTCGTCTACCAGCAGGATCAGTGGACGAGGGGCATCTGTGGTAAGAGTGGTCATGGGATACCTCGTCAGTCGTTCAGATCGAGCCCCAGGTCCGTCGCCATCTTTTCCAAGGTGCGTTGGGCGGCTACGAAGGCGAAGAGTTCTACTTGGGTTATCAATGTATCCAGCATCCCCGTTTCCACTTGTCCGGTCAACCGGGTGCGGAGTTCCTCCAATAAGGTGTCGGGGATCGTGGCGGAGGACTCCAACAGGGTTGCCAACTCTCGCAGAATCCGGCGGAGGTGGGGTTTATCCGGTGTGGGTAGCGTGGTTGTGGGGCTGGGGGGTGGCGAAAGGATGGTGATGGCCGCCAATACTGCCTGTAATGCAGCCGTGAAGGGGGCCTGAGAGATTTCGATGCCTGTCTGTAATTCGTGTTCGAACTGCTCCGCGAGGAGCGCCAATTCGGTGGCACCGATTGGTTTTCCCAATCCTTTAACGGTGTGGACTAGCCGGATGGCTTCTGAATGGGCGCCGGTCGTCAGGTAATGTTCCAGTTTTTTCCCCGCATCGGCAAAATCAGCGAGAAAACTCAACAGCATGGTGCGTAGCAACGACCAATCGCCAGCCAACCGCTGGGCAGCAGTGGCGAGATCGAGACCGGGTAGTTCAAAGGGAGATGCTACCGGTAATTCTTTTGGCTTTTCACTGCGCAGAACTTCGGTATTTCCTTCTACTACAGGAGGAAGAGGGTGTTTTCCCGGTTGAATCCATTTGAGCAATGCGGTGGCCAATTCCAGGGCATCGATTGGTTTGGCCAGGTGGTCGTTCATGCCCGCTGCTGCTGCTGCCTGTTTATCTTCCTGCATGGCGGCAGCGGTCATGGCGATGATGGGTAGGTTACGCCCGCGCGCGGTGGCGCGAATCTTTCGACTGGCCTCGAAACCATCCATCTCTGGCATCTGAAGGTCCATTAATACGGCGTCGTAATCCTGATGGGCAACCTTATCGACTGCTTCTCGTCCATGGTGGGCAATTTCGATCCGTAAGCCCATCTTCTCTAGAAATCCCTGTGCCACGATTTGGTTGGTGGCGTTATCCTCGACCAACAGGAGGCGGGCACCATGAATCGGTCGCGTCATCTCGAATAGTTCGAGACGGTCGGGAGGATCCGCTACCGGTTTTTGACCAAGCGCTCTCATTTTTCCGTATTGTAAATCGGCGGTAACATCGAACAACAGGGATGGGATTACGGGTTTTTCTAATACGGCATCCAGGGGGATCCCGGTAGCGGCCTGTAACACCTCCTCACGACCAAAGGCGGTGACCATGATTACCAGGGACTGACGCCCTCCACCAATTTTCGACTCCTGTTCTCGGAGTCGTTTTGCCAATTCTATGCCATCCATCCCTGGCATTTTCCAATCAATGAGGATAAGTTCAAATGGATTCCCAGCTTGCAGGGCAGCATCGACCTTTTCCAGTCCCTCTGCGCCGGAATGGGCCAATACCACGTTGAAAGACCAAGAGTTGAGCATATGGTCGAGAATTTCCAGAGAAGTTTCCTGATCATCGACCACCAAGGTCCTCATGCCTCGCACTGGACCGATTTTGCGCTGGGGTAAGGCCTCGCGGGCTGGGCATAAGGGAATCGTGAAGCAAAAGGCGCTTCCTTGGCCGAGAACGCTCCCCACTGTGATCTTGCCCCCCATCTGCTCGATCAGGCGTTTACTAATCGTGAGCCCGAGTCCTGTGCCGCCATATTTTCGGGTGGTTGAGGGATCGCCCTGACTGAAAGAATGGAAGAGTCGGCCTAGCTGCTCTTTCGTCATGCCGATACCAGTATCACGCACGGTAAAGTAGATCTGGTTCTCCCCAGCGTTATTTCTAGCCCTTTCTGCCTTAATGTGGATCTCGCCGTGCTCCGTAAATTTAACGGCGTTACCGACCAAATTATTGAGGATCTGGCCAAGGCGTAAGGGGTCGCCGTTTAAAGCAGTGGGTAGTGGTGGGACGATTTCAAAAAAAATCTCGACGCCTTTCTCCTCCGCCTGGAAGGAGAACAGTGCCGAGAGGTTATGAAAAATGTCGTCCAGCCTAAAATCTACAGCCTCTAGGGTGAGTTGTCCGGCCTCCAGTTTAGAATAGTCGAGGATGTCATTGAGAATGCCAAGTAGGGCATGTGCGGAGTTCTTTACTTTTTGTAGATAATCCTGTTGTTTTGAGGTGAGTTCGGTCTCCAGCACCAGTTGGGTGAGGCCGATGATGGCATTCATCGGGGTGCGGATTTCATGGCTCATATTGGCTAGGAATTCACTTTTGGCGCGGTTGGCCTGTTCTGCTGCCCATTCGGATTGTTTAATATTTTCGATATCGATATTGCAGCCATGCCATTTGAGGATTCCACCTTCCGGGCAACGGACGGGGGTCCCACGTACCTTGAACCAACGATAAACGCCATCGTAGCGGCGGATACGATATTCAAGGTCGTAGTTTTCGCCGGTTCGCACCGAATGGGTCCATGCCGCTAAGGTTCGCTCACGATCCTCCGGGTGAAGGCGATTAAACCAATTACCCATATCGGAATCACCGGTGTAATCCACCCATTGGTGGCTGACGTAATCGGGATGGCCGTCCGGGGCACAAGACCAGACCATATGCGGCATGGCCTCGGCGAGATTGCGCCAATTTTCCCGACTGCGTTCAAGTTCCATTTTGGCATGAATACGTTCGGTAATATCAATCACCATCGCCAGGGCGAGCCTTTCCTCTGCGTTATCAAAGCGATTCAGCGACAACTCGATTGGTATCTCATGGCCATCCCGATGCTGGGCATGAACTTCGCGGGTAACATTATGGATGTGATGGGATGGTGTCATAAAAAACGCATGACGTAGTTCGACATGCCAGTCCCGTTTCTCGACCGGGACTAAAAGTTCTACGGGTTTTCCGAGCAGTTCGTTGGGGGCATAGCCAAGGAGGGTTTCCAGCGCCGGATTGGTCATGACAATCCGACCGCCGTCGTTGGCGACGAGGAGGCCATTGGTGGTTGAGTTAAAAATTAATTGAAGGCGCTCTTGGGTTTCTCTCAACGCCGTCTCGGCACGTTTTTGTTCGGTGATATCACGAACCGTACCGAGTAGCCGCGGGTGGCCATCAATTTCAACCTGTTTGGCGGTGACGAGGGTGTTAAGAACCCGCCCATCCTTATGAATCATTGGTGCTTCAAATTCTGCCCAACCTTGGGTGCGGATGGCTCCGACGCGCTCTGCGGTTTCTTGTGGGATATTTCCCTCAAGTTCAAGGATGGTGCGCTGCAACAATTCCTCACGGGTATAGCCCAGCATTCGGCACCAGGCGTCATTGGCATCTAGAATTCTTTGGGAGAAGGCGTCAACCATACCGATACCGTCACGCGACTGCTCAAAATAGGTGCGGTAGCGCGTCTCCAGATGTTGGAGATTTTCCTCTCCCTGGCGTCGGGCCTGCTCGGTCCGAAATAGATCCTGATGATAAGATTGGGCAATCCGCCGCCACATCAATACTGCTGCGACGGCGGCGACCGTTGCGATCAGCATTAGGATGATTGCCAGGATGAGGGGGGAATGGGCACGCCAATCAGCTAGTGCCTCCTCTAAGTCGATTTTGGTTACCAAAAACCAGGGCGAATCTGGAACGGCTGCGATGACCGCTACTACTTCGATACCGCGATAATCTGCCCCGTACACCAAGCCCAAACGACTCCGGATGGCCATGACTGCCGGTACTTCACTCTGGGGTAGCGGAATATGTAGCTTGAGTGCACTGTCTGGTTGGTAGCGCAGGTTGTTGAGGAATACGACGGTATCGTCCTTTTGTTCGACCAGCAGGCTTTCTCCGCTTTTGGTGGGAATGGGCCAAGACTGAAGAAAAGGGTAGAGAAATTGGCGGGCATCGGTCCTTAAGAGGATTGCGGCTAAGGGCTCGGTGGTTTCCTGTTCGCGAAAGAAGGGGGCGATGCCGGTGATATGGGGAAACGGGTCATCGGTATCCTGGTGTAGGTCGCTTAACTGGGTCTTATGTTCGCGCCAAGCCGTGGACAGGGCTTGTTCTTCGCTTTCGTCGATCCGTCCAGTATGGCCCATGAGGCTCAGTTGAATCCGTCCTAAGCGATCTACCAACTGCACATCACTGTATCGGTAGTGATCCTGCAGCGAGTGAAATTTGGCGAGCAGTTGGTTGGTGAGTCTTGGCTGCGGATTTTTTTGCCAGTCTTCAATGAGGGTGCCGAGCAGAGGGCTTTCCATGAGTACGGCGGTATTACTAAATCGTTCGCTCCGCCATTGGGTGAGCGTATTGACCTTCAACTGGGCGATGGTCTGGAGGGTGGTTTCATTTTGGTGGCGTAGCATCTGTTTTTGTGTCTGATAAAACCAGATCCCTCCGATAATCAGGCTGGTGATTGCCACGGCCACGACCACGATGAATAGGCGGGTAATTCGGCCGACTAGGCGTATCATTTCGCTTCTCTGCAAGAGACTTCACAAGAGATCCCGGCGTTTAGGTCGGGAGGTGGCGGATGGCGTGACGTAAGTTGAGCGTCTACCCAAGTTGCGGCGGCGGCATCTTGCCGTCGCCAGATGTAGATCTCGATAGGGGGAATCGTGCCTGAAACCGCACGATGGGCAAAACCGGCGTTGTCTAAAAAGCTATAGAGAGGAAAGGGTTCACGGTGATGGAGCAGGCGTAGGTATTCTCCTTCTTGGAGTGTGTGTAGCGCCGCCACCGCCTGCTCAAAAGGCTCCGGTGGGTCCAATTGACTTACGTCTAGGATTCGTTCCGCCCTCTGATTGTCGTGCATAATGTCTACCTTACTCACACTGTATGGAGAACGTCGATGAACCATTCTCAGAAAATTGGCAGGTATCTTGGCGTTGCCCTTGCGCTTGCCGCCGCGTTTCCTTTCGTTGCGGTTGCCGACAACAAAGTTACTACCGGCGCGGCGTTATACAATAAAGCCTGTGTCAGTTGCCACTCCACGGAAAAAGGGGTGAATAAGATCGGTCCCACTCTTGATAAGGTAATCGGTCGCCATGCGGCTGCGGTTCCTGATTATTCTTATTCATCAATCATTCGCTCGTCCGCGCTGGCTTGGACAGAGGAAACGTTGATAAAGTTTCTTTCCGGTCCACAAGCCATGATTCCATGCCATCAAATTGCTACCAAGGCACTGGTCAGCTGTCTTGGGACTAAAATGACGTTTCCTGGATTTCGCAGTGAAGCCAGTGCCGCGGCGGTTGTGGCTTATCTTAAATCCCTGCAACATTAAAGATGATTTAAAATCAATATGCTGCAATTGGCGTGATGGTCGTCTTCGGGATCTCTTAGGATGTCAGGTGTGATTGGTTGGTTCCCTACACCACGTCATGGCTATTAACGTAAGAGATCTCATGGTCGTGACGTGGTGGTTTGCGAACGAAAAGAAGCGATCTTTTTGGTTATTTCCCAGCGCGGATGGAATCATTGGGGAGATCCACTGGGAAATGCCAATAATGCCGCGCCTCCTCTCGCCATAATCGTACCGTGGGGAGCAATCCCGGACCTAGGTGTAATTCAAGGGCACCCTGCCGTGCCGTGTCGAAGGATTGCGCTCCGACTGCCGCATAGCGGGCAACAATTTCGGGATGGGGAAAACCAAAATGGTTGCGATAGCCGGTGGTATAGATGACTACCTGGGGTGCGACCGCTGCCACGAACGCTGGTGTTGAGGAGTAGTGGCTGCCATGGTGGGGAGCGATTACTACTGTGGCTGGTAGGTCTTCTGGCGTCTCGGCCACCCGTTGGGCTTCCGCTGTGCGACCGATGTCTCCGGTCAGCAGTAATGCACCTCCCTCCCATGTTACGCGTAGCACACAACTTGCGTTATTGCCGGTGAATGGGCTTTCCGCGGAGGGGTGAATCACCCGGAACTCGATCCCGTCCCAGTTCCAGGCGATTCCGCGTAGGCAAGGTTCTCCCTCCGGTACCGCCCCAAGGATACGCACGATGGACAAAGCGGTACGTAAGGAGGCGGCACCCCCGCTGTGGTCGCTGTCCGCGTGGCTTACCAACAACGTATCTACTTGTTGTATTCCTGTATGGCGTAAAAAGGGCACCACCACCATGACCCCGGCGTCACGCCCGATGCCATAGCGCGGACCAGTATCATAGACCAAGGTATGGGTAGCGGTACGTATTACGGTACTGAGTCCCTGGCCGACATCGAGAATGGTGAGCCACAATTCTCCTGGTAGGGGTTTCGGTATTGGTGATAGGACCAGCGGTGCCATGCCGATCAGGCCTAACCAACGGCCTGGGAGGCCGCGGGGTGCGAGGAGCAGCAAGGCACCGATCATTGCCACTGGTACCGTCCAGAGGGGTGGCGCGGGTGGTGACCAAGTAGCCAAGGGTAGCGTGGCGAACCATTCCAATACCGGCCACAATCCTGTCAGGGAAAGATCGGCCCAGGCCAACAATCCGCCGCCTAGGGTCGGGGCAATCGGTAGGAGCAGGGTTCCCGCCAATACTGCGGGTACGGTTCCCAATTCCAACCAGGGGATGGCGATCAGATTGGCTGGCGGAGAATAGATGGCAACCCGCTGAAAGAGGGCCAGCAGTAGCGGTAGCAGACCCACCGTCACTCCCCATTGGACCCTTCCAAAGGCGCGCCAATACGGGAGACGCCCGGTACGTCCGACGACACTATAGAAGATGATGGCGACCGCCCCGAAAGATAACCAAAATCCGGCTGCGGTGACCGCCAGAGGATCCCAGAGCAATACGACGAACAACGCCTGACCGAGGGTGCGAGCGGGTTGCAGAGTACGATCGACGAGTAGCGCACTCATGGCCACGCTCACCATCACTACGGCCCGTTGGGTAGGGATGGGAAAACCCGCGAGAGCAGCATAACCCACTGCCGCAGCAATCGCGGCCACGGCACCGGCGCGTGGGGCAGCGAACCACAGCGGTGCCGGCCCCGCCCACGCCCAGAGATGACTCACCACAAAGTAGACCAGCCCCGCTACCAGGGCGATGTGAGAACCAGAGATGGCGAGTAGGTGGATGGTACCGGTACGAACCAGGGTATCCCACTGAGCGGGAGTGACGGCGGCGGTCTCGCCAATCGCGAGCCCCTGTAGCAATCCTAGATAGGGACTGGCGGGCCGCGCCTGGGAGATGGCTTCCGCCAACTCCTGGCGCAACCGGCCTACGGTGTAGCGCCAGTGGCCGGTATCGAGGCGTACCGCAGGTGGGTTGGAATGCACCGTGCCCAGGGCCTGGATGCCGTTCTGGAACATCCAGCCCTCCTGGTCAAAACCGCCGGGATTCATCAGGCCGTGGGGGCGCTTAAGACGTACGGCTAATCGCCAACGTTCCCCAACTACTAATGGTGGAAAGGTGGTTCCATACCAAGACAAACGTACTCCCCGTTGCCAAGGTAGCGTCTCCCCGTTCCTGGTCAGGGCGAGGGTATCCATGTCGAATAATTCTTTACGCTCGGAGACCCGCGGGAGGGAGGCAACGCGTCCTTCCACCACCAGATCCTCTCCCTCCCAGGCACTGGGTAAACGCTCTGCAAGCAGCATGGAGCCGTAGAACCAGGCCCATAGAAAACCTGCTGCTGTCCCTGCCATCCATCGTAAAAAACGTAATCTCCACCAGATCGGCAGAATTACAACCAACGACAAGAGCCCCGCCCACGCTCCGGGAAGGTCTGGGAGTTGCTGTAACAGCCAGTCACCCAGCAGAAAGGCGATAACCAGTTGCGCCCTCCTTCCTTTAAATATACCTGAAACAGTTCACAACAACTATTGTAACGTTATGAACTAAAACGGATTCCAGGAGGGGGAGCGGGAAAAGCGGAGATAGCCGATATTGATCCCGGTCCGTAACCCCATCCCCAGACGAATGGGGACCAGGACAATATTGCCGGATTCGAGGTAGGTTGCACTGATTCCGGCATAGTAATACAGGCCGGTTTCCACTCCCGGAAAGCCCCGGAAAATGGTCTCGGCGTTAGGTAGGTTGTAGACCAGGATGAAGACTTTGGAACAACTCAGCCCCTGATCGATCCCAATCGAGGGTCCCTGCCAGAAGAGTCGCTGCCCTTCATCGTGACCATAGACATTCATCACGCCGTCGCCATAACGCACCCCGAAAGTGATGGCGAGCCCAAATTCCTGTCCCTTGATGTAGGCGTTGGGTTTTCCCTGGTTTTTAAAGGTCTCCGCCAACGCCTTGGCGAGCCCTTCGGAGGCCTCTCCGAAGAAGGCGGCAGCTTCTTGCTCGATAGTCCTTTGTTCGTAACCCTGCTCCGAAGAAACGGATGCGATGGGAGGGCTTGGTGAGGGTGGGGGTGTTGGGAGCGGTGCTGCCGAAAGCGAGGCTGCCGTAAGCAGTCCAAACGCAAAGAAAGGTGAAATGAGTCGACGGATCATGGAATACCTCCTATGACGAGTATCAATGCCGACAATATTGGAAATATACTATCAAAACAAGTTGTTATCCCCGTGTACTTCTCAGTCTCTCCCATTCGGGTAGGTAACCCAGAGCAAAGGAGTAGGCGAGACTTAAAATTCGTCCCGAATTGACGACATGGGATGAACCACTCATCGTTTGAGTATATAACGTAGCGATAAGACAACACCACGACCGCACGACAGGAGAATCCATGGGTACCCTTAGCAATTACCTGAGCAACGATCATCGGTACTGCGATGACCTCTTTGCTAGGGCAGAAGAAGCCGCCGACAGTAGTACCGTTGCCGACGCCATGTCGGCCTTCCAAAACCTCCGTCAAGCCATGGAAAAACACTTCCTCCGGGAGGAGGAGATACTGTTTCCGGCCTTTGAGCAGCATGGTGGGAGCAATGGTCCCACTACCGTCATGCGTATGGAGCATACCCAGATGAGGGGACTGTTCGAAGAGATGGAGGTGGCCCTGACGACAGGGGATAACGATGGTTATCTCGGTCGCTGTGAAACTCTGCTGGTGATGATGCAGCAGCACAATCTCAAGGAAGAGCAGATCCTCTATCCCATGACCGATCGAGTGCTGGCGGGAGTCGCAACCGACTTGATCGGGCGGATGGTGGCGGTAGCTTGAGGAGAGACCTATGGATGATTTTCGGCCGACAGAACGGGTCCTAGACGTAAGCCGGTTGGATCCACCGGAGCCCTTTGAACTGGCCACTGCGGCGTTGTACGCACTCCAGGAGGGTGAGTTCCTGCGTCTACTTCACCGTTGTGAGACCTTTCCTCTCTATACCTTTCTAGACGCTGCCGGCTTTAATCATCATGCTGTTCCAGGTAATATCCCTCCCTTTGAGGTTTATATCTGGCACCGGCAAGACACTACCGCTGCTGCTCAGGTGGACGCCCGGCTCTCTTCGCATGGTTTGTTATCTTCCTCAGTCTCAGTCCCAGCGTAAATATTATATGGCAAGCATCGAAATTTCCGACCTTTCTATTCTGCTGGTGGAACCTTCTACCACACAAATCAAATTTATACAGCGCAGTCTACGCGATGCCGGCGTCTGTAAGGTGGAGGGTGTAAGCAGTGGAAAGAAGGCCTTGGCGATGATGGCGCGGTTTCCGCCGGATTTGGTGGCCAGTACCATGTATCTGCCGGATATGACGGGTACGGAGCTGGTGCTTGCCATGCGCAATACTCCGGCACTGAACGACGTGCCATTCATGCTCATTTCCAGCGAAACTCAATTCACTGCGTTGGATCCTATCCGTCAGGCCGGAGTGGTGGCCATCCTGCCCAAACCTTTCGGTCGCGAAGAATTGCGCCGGGCGTTGCGGGCTACGGTGGAATTATTGGACCCGAAGGAACTGGAACTGTCACATATTGATTTGGACGATGTCCACGTATTGGTAGTAGATGACAGCAGTACTGCGCGTAATTACGTCAAGAAGGTGCTGGTCAATATGGGTATTAGACGTATCAGTACTGCGCAAAACGGTCGCGAAGCGGTGGCTAGGCTTAACGAGAGTGATTTCGATCTCATTGTGACCGATCTCAATATGCCGGAAATGGACGGATTGCAACTGGTCGAATATGTACGTCAACGTTTGGGTAATTTGGAAATCCCCATCATTATGGTTACCAGTGAACAGGATGAGACCCGCTTGGCCAATGTGGAACATTCCGGGGTATCCGCCATGTGCGACAAACCATTTGATCCGCAGAGCGTACGGGAAATGCTGGCTCGGGTCATGCATCCATGAGATATTTTTTCGAAGATTGGTCGCTGGTGGTTCAGCCATACGCTTTTTAAGTCCCTAAAGAGCAAGAATATGTCTAATCAGTTTGCCCGCGTATACGAAGATCCAAAAAATAAGAGCAACAAGAAGAACCAGGGGATTAGACTAAACAAGCCGCGACATGATACGAAGCAAAAGTCCCTCGCTAGTGCTCCACAGGTAGACCCATTAGAGGCGCATATTGCCATCCTTCGGGAGCAACTGGCCTATGAGCGGGAACGAGCAAATCGAGAACGGGAGGAGATGACCGAACGTTTGCGTGAGGCCTGTGAACGTGAGCGTGAGCAACGGGAACGTGCTGATCGTTATGCGCTGGGGGTGGCTGAGCTTCGGCGTGTTACTGCTGACTTTAGAAAGAAACTCTAGTCTTAACTGGGAGTTACCGAAGCTACTGATTCAGAGAGAATCTAGTGGGCTTCTCACCCCTTTCCCGCCCCGATTAAGCACATGGGTATAAATCATCGTCGTAGATATATCAGCGTGGCCCAACAATTCTTGTATGGTACGGATATCGTAGCCGGATTCCAATAAATGCGTTGCAAAACTGTGCCGTAAGGCATGACAATTTACCGGCTTGGTCAGGTGCGCTGCTCGCGCGGCCTGTTTTACCGCTTTCTGTAGGCTGTTCTCATGTAAATGATGGCGACGTATAATCCCGCCCCTGGGATCCACCGAAAGTTTTCCGCTTGGAAACACGTATTGCCATCCCCACTCTTTCGGTGCATTCGGGTATTTTTCCGCTAGGGCAAATGGCAGATAGGCCTCGCCATAGCCGCTTTGTAAATCCTGCTCGTGCAATACCTTCACCCGCTCCAGATGGATACGAAGCGCCTCTCCCAGTTTTTCGGGAAAAGGTACTACGCGATCTTTTTGACCCTTTCCTTCGCGGATCAAAATTTGCCGGTAGTGGAAGTCTAGGTCCTTTACCCGCAATCTCAGGCACTCCATCAAGCGCATTCCCGTACCATACAGTAATGATGCCATCAGGTAGTAGATGCCATCCAATTGCGCCAATAGTTGTGCTACCTCGAGTCGCGTCAACACTACGGGTAACCGTCGCGAACGTTTTGCTCGTTGAAAGGTTCCCATATCGTTCAATGGTTGTGCCAACACTTGGCCGTATAGAAAATCTAAGGCATTGAGCGCCTGATTTTGTGTGCTGGCGGCCACATTTCCCTTCGATACCAATGTCTCGATAAAGGATACTACTTCCGTTGCTCCAGCGGTACGTGGATCACGGTTGCCGATGAAGGCCAGATAACGTACCGTCCAGGAACGGTAGGCTTCTTCGGTGCGAATTGAATAGCCCCGTTGGCGGATCACGGCGATCAGCCGTTCGATTATTGTCGTCAGTGGATCCTCTTCCACTTCTTTTTTTGTGTTACTGAGTGGTGATATGGGGGAAGATGAAGCTTGGGGATTTACTGAGCGGGCGATAGTTGGGTGGTTAGGCGAAAGTGGTTGGGCAGACTCTCGCCAATAGTGCCAATCCACCTCACGTAACCAGGGTACACCTATCAGCTCGAAGAGCTTCTGTATAGCATCGACTGCCTGCCGGAACTGCCCTTCGTTCATTCCGCCTATCCTGCCAAGTTCCGACAGATACTTGGCTACATCTTCAGGTTGGTGCTCCAGTAGGCGTCGTCCCGAGGCCGCTTGGATGTATGCCTCTGACTGCGAGACATACCACTGTGCTGCTGCTTGGTTGACCCCGTGGTTATTCAGTAATTCGCTGTATCTAAGCCAGAATCTCTTTACTGCGGCAGAATGATCTTGGTTTTGGATAAGACTTGACATGTGCGTAATCTTGTGTAAAAGTTTGATATATAGGTTACTGAAAGTGTGAAGTGTATGAGTCGTCAGCTTCACAAATTTTACGCTACACAGAACATATATTGTATACTATACGAAGCGTTGTGGGTTTTATATAGGTAGATTCGGTGTGGCGTACTATTTGGTCTATCTGTCTAATATATTAGACATTATCGGAAACCCTTGCTATCTTCTGTGAAGCATTATTAACCACGCAAA
>CAUYUB010000378.1:0-1886 GCA_963575685.1 Gammaproteobacteria bacterium
CATCGGCTCCCGCCAAATGCAGCCACTCGGGAATGACCATGTCCAAATGGTCTAAATGTTCTTTTAGCGAGCTGAAGCTCGCGTCATCCCAATTGACATAGTAACCAAGGATGAGCGGCCGTCCGCCATCGGTCTTAGGATGGGTGGCACGGGCCTTCTGCAAAAGTTGCGATAAGGTATGCTCCTGTTCCCGCTCCAACCGTTCCCGAGCCTCTTTGAGTGCCCATTCCGCCTTGGTAATAGGATGTTCCTCAGGCTGAGGAGAGACGCTGTGTCCCCCTCGGGGTAGAAAAGTGGAATTGGGGAGGTGTAGGGCGGGTAATACCGGATTGATGAGGATACTGACAATCAGAACCGTAGCCAGTACCGAGAGAATTATTCCCACCAATAAAATAGCCAGCCGCAGCCGCGGCCAACGCCGATGGTCAGGGTCGAAAAAAACGGGGAGGGGACGGTGATCGGACATGGTGTTCTTTTTGGTTTTTTGTCAGGGAGCCAATTAACGGACAATCCAGCAAACCTATAGTTTACCGTAACTTCATGAGCTGGGGATAAAATTGAGCGAACCGTGGGCGTCTCATTTATATACCATTCCTTCCGTCATAGATTGAAAAAGAAATGAATAAGTGCTTCAATCCCCTTTTTCCAGGTAGGTAGATGTAGTTTCTCATTTGGTGAATGGATATTGTCTTCTGGAAGGCAAAATCCTATGAGTACGGACTCAGCGCCGAGGTGTTGCTGCAACTGGACAACGACACCGATGGACCCACCCTCCCGTTTGAATAGTGGCGGAACCCCCCAGACCCTCTCGAAAGCCTTTGCCATTGCCCGTATCCCAATCGTATCGCAATGGGTGATGGCGGGATTAGCATCATGTAGGCTGGTAACTTCCCAGCGAATCTGATGCGGCGCATTAGTTTCCAGATATTTAATTAATTGCTGATAAGTTTCTTGCGGTGTCTGGTCGGGGACAAGTCGGCAGGAGATCTTTGCCATTGCCTGGGCAGGTAAAACGGTCTTACTGCCTTGACCGGTAAAACCCGCGAGAAAACCATTGACCTCCAAGGTCGGGCGTGCGCCGACCCGTTCGACGGGCAGAAATTCCGGTTCTCCCCAAAGCGCGGAGACCTTGGTCTGCTCTAAATAAAACTGTTCGTCCATCGGCAAACGGGCAAGGTCCTCGTGCTCGGCCTTTTCAATCGGACGAACCTTGTTGTAAAAACCGGGCAGCATAATCCGACCCTCCTTATTATGCATACCCGCTATCAATTCGATCAATGCCTGTGCGGGGTTATAGACGGTTCCACCGAAGACCCCGGAGTGCAGATCGCGAGCAGGGCCATAGACGCGGATTTCGGCATACATTAGACCACGCAAACCATAGGTAATCGTCGGTTGATCGGCGGAAATCATGCCGGCATCCGGATTAACGCAGAAGTCGCAGGCCAACAACTCTTTGTGAGAGGAAACAAACGCCTCCAAATGCGTCGAGCCGATCTCTTCCTCTCCTTCGAGCAGCCATTTTATATTGACGGGAAGGTTACCGGTATTGACCATGGATTCGATCGCCTTGAATGACGCGACGATTTGGCCCTTCATATCCGATGCCCCACGACCGTAAAGATTATCCCCACGCACTACGGCCGCAAACGGGTTGCTTTGCCATAGCGCAATCGGGTCGGCGGGTTGCACATCATAATGACCATAGATAAGTACGGTTGGTCGATCCTTATTGTCCATTACGAAGCAATCACCATAGACAATGGGATGGCCGTCGGTTGGGATTATCTGGACATTATTCATACCGAGCGAATGCAATTGTGATGCAATCCACTCGGCACCGCGCATCATATCAGCTTTGTATTCAGGGCTGGTCGAAACTGAGG
>CAUYUB010000379.1:0-1883 GCA_963575685.1 Gammaproteobacteria bacterium
AACGATCAAGTGGCTACCGACATACGGTTGTGGCTGCGTGACGAGATCGACGCCATCCTCGTTGAGCTGACCCGATTGCAGGAGGTGCTGCTCGAAGTGGCTGAACGCGAGGGCGGCACGATTATGCCCGGATTCACCCACCTCCAGACCGCCCAACCGGTTACCTTTGGCCATCACCTGTTGGCTTGGTTTGAGATGTTGCAGCGCGATCGTGGACGTCTGCGCGACTGTCGGACGCGGGTCAATGTACTGCCGCTTGGGGCAGCGGCTTTGGCCGGTACCAGTTATCCCATCGATCGGGCCTATACCGCGCAGCTGTTAGGTTTCGCCGCAGTCGCCGAAAATTCGCTGGATGCCGTATCGGATCGAGATTTCGCCATCGAATTCACGGCCTGCGCCGCCCTGATTATGACCCATCTTTCGCGGTTTTCCGAAGAATTGGTACTGTGGTCCTCGCCTGCTTTCGATTTCGTTGATCTCTCGGACGCCTTTTGTACCGGTTCGTCGATTATGCCCCAAAAGAAAAATCCGGATGTCCCCGAATTGGTGCGAGGCAAGACCGGACGGGTCAACGGCCATCTGGTAGCCCTGCTGACCTTAATGAAGGGGCAACCTTTGGCATACAACAAAGACAATCAGGAAGACAAAGAACCCCTTTTTGATACAGTCGATACGGTGCGCGGATCACTCAAGGTTTATGCCGACATGGTGTCGGTATTGCAGGTCAAACGCGACCATCTGCGCGAGGCCGCGCGTCGCGGCTTTGCCACGGCTACCGATCTGGCGGATTATTTGGTACGACATGGCGTTCCCTTTCGCGACGCCCATGAAGCCGTGGGTCAGGCTGTGCGCCTTGGCGTGGAAACAAATCGGGACCTCTCTCAACTTTCCCTGGAGGAGTTGCGCAGCTTTGCCGCGGTCATCGAGTCGGATGTTTATGAAGTACTCACCTTGGAAGGCTCTGTAATCGCCCGAGACCATTTCGGTGGTACTGCTCCCCGTCAGGTTCTAGCTGCGATAACAAGGGCGAGGGTGAGGCTTGGGAGTTCATAATCAAAGCAAGGCACAATATCAAAAGTTCCTATTGCCATGAATAGTAGTGACAGTGTCCAAACGCTCGCTCCTCTCGTTCCATCGGAACTTGGACGACTCGGTAAGTATCGCCTACTCGAAGAACTTGGCAGAGGGGCGATGGGGATTGTCTATCGGGCCGAAGATGTTCTACTCTGGCGAGAGGTGGCGATTAAAGTTCTACGCGCGAATAATGTATTCGATTCGGCGGCACAAGCTCAGGCCAATCATCAACGTTTTATTCAAGAAGCAAAATCATGTGCAGCATTGAAAAGTCAGAATATCGTTACCGTCTATGATTTTGGCATTGAGGGTGACAGTCCCTATATCGTGATGGAATTGGTTAGAGGGAAATCGCTGGCCAACCTATTGGACGAGCGAGGGGCGTTTGGTGAGAACGAGATACTGCCATTAGTACAGCAAATCTGCCGTGGTCTGGTCTGCGCGCATAATGCCGGGATCATCCATCGCGATATTAAGCCATCAAACATCATGATGGCCGATGACGGTACGATCACGATTATGGATTTCGGTATTGCCCACAATGAAGCAAACCATATAACCCGCACTCGCGATGTTCTTGGTACTCCCAGCTACATGTCTCCCGAACAGGTGCAAGGATTACCGGTTGACCAACGCTCGGATATCTTTGCGATGGGGGCTTGTATCTATGAATTGCTGACCGGCGAAAAGGCGTTTTCTGGTCGGTCTTCCAGTGGAATCACTTATAAAATCATTCATGATAACCCCGTACCCGTCACTGCACTGAATTCGACAATCAGCGATACCTGGAACGAATTCATTGCCCGTTG
>CAUYUB010000380.1:0-1867 GCA_963575685.1 Gammaproteobacteria bacterium
ACTTTCTCATCGGAACCCGAGGAACTGCGCGCGTTGGTGATTGAATCCGTACGTGCCTGGCAGGCGGTCGGCCGGATCTGTTATGGCGTGCAGTCGGAGGGAGAACGGAAATCAATGGTGTTCCGCCGTTCGCTGTACGCAGTTGCCGACATTGCCGCAGGCGAGCCGCTGACCACGCACAATGTGCGCGCAATTCGGCCTGGTTTTGGATTGGCCCCGAAATTCTATGAGACCATTCTCGGCAGGTATGCCAAAAACGACATTGCGCGTGGTACGGCCTTGCGCTGGGATCTGCTGGGCTAACGGATAAGGGAAATTTCTACGATGCTCAGCGTATTGATCGTTGGTTGTGGAAATATCGCCGGCGGTTTCGATCTCGATCGCATGGGCACGGCAATGCCTTTTACCCATGCCGGTGCGTATACTCGCCATGGTGGTTTTGTGCTGAAGGCCTGTGTTGAACCGGATACCGCCAAGCGAGAGGCATTTATGCGGCGCTGGTCGGTGTCGCAAGGTTTTGGCACCATGGAAGAGGTTCTGGCTACGGAGATGCGGTTTGATGTGATTAGTATCTGTTCGCCGACCGCAGCGCATTACCAAGACGTACTTTCCGCCTTGCCAATGGCGCCCCGCTTGATATTCTGCGAAAAGCCGGTGACTTCCTCACTGGCCCGGACCGGCGAATTGATCGCGCGCGGTGCCGAACGCAGCGTGTTGCTGGCGGTGAATTATACTCGGCGCTGGGATCCTGCGGTGGTTCGTCTTGCCTATGAGCTACGCGCCGGTGTTTGGGGCGCCGTTCGATCGGTTGCCGGTGTGTACAACAAGGGAGTATTAAACAATGGCTCGCATCTGATCGATCTACTGCACCTACTGCTGGGCAAGTTGGTATTGTGCCATGTGTCCCCACCGATTCACGATATGCTGGCCGATGACCCGTCAATACCGGCGGTGTTTTCGGCACCGGGCGACGTAACCGTGCAACTCAATTGTGGTAATGCCCGCGATTTTTCCCTATTTGAATTGCAGTTGGTGACGGAGAAAGGGGTGATTACCATGGAAGAGGGTGGAATGTATTGGCGTATTCGTACCGTCGTGTCGAGTCCCCATTTCAGCGGATACCGTGCATTGGAGGAAGGCGTGCGCCAACCGGGTGATCTGGGGCTGGCGATGCTAGGCGCAGTCAGCCAGATTCACGAAGTCCTCCTGAACGGTGGAATTCTTTCTTCCACTGGGGCCAATGCACTGGAGGCGCAACAGCTCTGTGAGGAACTGCATTACCGCGCAACCAATAAGGTGTATTCACCATGAATTCGGATAAAACCCTTGCCCTGCTCGGCGGAACGCCGGTGAGAACCCAACCTTTTCCTGCCTATAAAGTCATTGGCGAGGAAGAGAAACAGGCGGCTGTACGGGTAATCGATAGTGGTATTTTATCCCGTTTCCTCGGTGCTTGGCACGATGATTTCTTCGGTGGGCCGGAGGTCCAGGCCTTTGAGAAGGAATGGGCCGAGATTTCCCAAGTCAGATATGCAGTATCAGTCAATTCCTGTACCAGCGGCCTCTATGCAGCAGTCGGCGCCGCGGGGATTGGGCCAGGCGATGAAGTAATCGTTTCGCCCTATACCATGGCGGCATCCGTAACTGCCGCGCTGATCTTTAACGGCGTCCCAGTGTTCGCTGACATCGATCCGCAAACTTATTGCCTGTCTGCCGAAACAATACAACCTAAAATCACGCCCTACACCAAGGCGATTATCGTAGTCCATCTCTTTGGACAACCGGCGGACATGGATCCAATCATGGCGCTTGCCGAAGAGCATCACCTCGTCGTCATCGAAGACTGCGCACAGGCACCCTTTGCCAC
>CAUYUB010000381.1:0-1856 GCA_963575685.1 Gammaproteobacteria bacterium
GATCACGGGCAGGCGCAGATTACGCAGTTCGGCGGGTTCCTTCTTGAAACCCTTGGCAATCAGACCGAAGAAACGGGCGGCCTTGAGGACGTTGGTTGCCTTGCTGCCGTCGCGGGTGACGCCGCAACGCAGGCGCAACTCCTCGAGCGGTACGTAGCGACGGGAGTAGCCGAGCACCATCGCCAGCGACGCCGCGCCGCATTCGACGGCCTCCATCTGCAACACGGTGGGGGTCTTGATCACGACATTTTTCCCTCGCCGCGGCCAGGCCATCAGCGTCTTCATGAGGGTGTCCAGCCGTTCCCGCATCAATCCACCCCGAGTGATTTTTTCAAGACTGGGATGACCAGGCTCACTGGTCGCTGTGTCGATACCACGATGTCCGCCGCGCACAGCGTACCGGTACGGATGCGTACCGGCGCGCCGGCCGCGGACGACCACACGAAGCCACTCACGTTGGCGGCGGGTTGGAGCACGGCGCGGATTTCGATTGGCGGCGTCTGACCGGCCAGGTCTTTCACCACGGTTTCGTTTTGCAGGAGCATCTGGATGCTTTGCAGCGACGACGGATACTCCGAGACGTAATGCACCTTGGCCAGCATATAACCGTACTCCTCGCGTTTCACGGTCGCTGGCGTCACCTGCGCGATCATGCCGTTGGCAACCCGCTTGCCGTCTCCGGCGGGCACGTAGATAGCCGCCTCCAACGCCTGGGCGGCATCGCTGTCCTGTTCGATGGTCAGCACCGGCGCCCCTTGGGATAGCAACATGCCGGGGCCGGTCTTGATCTCGACCACGCGACCGGCGAACGGGGAATCGATCACCGCCGTGTTCTTGTGGTTCTGGAGCAGGGAATCGAGCTGTCGCCGTGCGTCCTCGATCTGCTGTTCGATGGACGTGGTTTCTCCCTCGCTTTGCTTCTCCGCTTCGAGACGCTTTAGGTTGAGCTGCGCGAGCTGATTGCTGGTGTTGCTGACCTCGTTTTCCGCGCCGTTGAGTTCCTGGCGCGTGCCGAGCAAGGATTGGTTGGTGATCAAGCCCTGGGCCAGCAAACGCGCCTGGGTCTCGACACGTTCCTGGAGCAGGCGTACGTGCTTTTCGGCACTCCGTTTCTGGGCTTCCAGCGTTTGCCGTTGCTGGGCCAGGAGGTCCGTATTGAGCCGGCTGCCACGCGCGGCGAAGCTACGCACCCGCTGCCCCTGGTTCTTGAGTTCCTGGAACCGTTCCCGCGCCTTCTCGATCCGGTCGGAAAGTTCGGGCAGTGCGACCTGGCCGAGTTCCTGGCCGACCGTGATCCGGTCGCCGACCTTGACCAAAAGTGTCATCAAACGTCCACTAGCCACGGAAGCGACATCGACCAAACCGGTCGGATTGATCAGGATGCACTTACCGCTCACCTTGGTCGGGATCGAGCCGAACCACCCCCAGGCAACGACCACCATCAGCAGACCGATCAGCGGTCCGAGAATGAACCAATCACTCGGCCGAATGACCCGCATCAGCAGGTCGAGCTGTTCCGGCGACGACAGCCGTTCGAGGGATACCTTGCGGAAAATCTGCTGTTTCATATCCATGGCTATCGCTCCGTCATCATTCCAGCGGTTTCGGTGGTTAGACGCAGCAGGGCCTCGAGCGCGACCTCGAATTGGTTCTCGCCATGCTTGCGGATGAGCCGCCCGGATTCGTGCAACAACTGGGTGATGGCATTGGCATAGGCTTGGCGTGCTTGAATTTCACCTTGCTGGGCGCCGGTCAAACGGTCCTCGATATTGATGATGTCGATGAGCGTCGTGGCGCCGGCCCGGCGCTTGATCTGCTCATTCGCGAGGGTCGTTACGTAATGGCGCACGGCGATG
>CAUYUB010000382.1:0-1850 GCA_963575685.1 Gammaproteobacteria bacterium
ACCATTCCTATCTGGCACAGTTCCCCGCCTTTGAGCAGATCGAACTGCTGCACATCACTATCCACGCCGTCGCCAAGAGCTTGTTACTGAAATCCATTGAGGACGAGCCACTCTCCCTGATCGAATACGATCACTTTCTCAAATGGCGGGGAGAGTTTCGAGAATTGATACGGGTATTGGAGATAAAACTACAACAAACCCTTCTGTATACCGATCCGCTTACGCGCGTTGCCAACCGCCAGCAGATGCTCCCTTCGCTGTCCCAGCGCCAAAAGCGTTTGGAGGACGATCAGGAGGGCAGCGTGGTCTGTATGTTGGATGTTGATCATTTCAAAAAGGTCAATGATAGCTATGGCCATCCAGCGGGCGATCAGGTTTTGGTGGCAATTGCCAATTTTCTCTCCAATCACCTGCGTCCGCGTGACATGATCTTTCGGTATGGCGGGGAAGAATTCCTACTGATCCTCGTGGACGTCAATCTGACCATATCAGGAAAGGTAGTGGAAAGATTACGAATTTTGCTGGCTCGGCAAACCATTGTCATAGATGCACAGACCTCGTTGAAGGTAACGGCATCCTTTGGGTTGGCGGCACTGGAAATAGGACGAGAAGTGGAAGAGATTATTGCTGAAGCGGATCAGGCGTTGTATGCCGCTAAAACAAGAGGCCGCAACCAGGTCTGCTATGCAACGCCTCAAGGTATCGAATGTGTGGCCCATCGTACGGATGGTCCTGACGATTCTTAATGCTTAATTCTTAATACAAACTTCCCCGGTTCCCAAAACTTCAGGGGCACAGGCATCCTGCCAGTGCCCCGAGTAATCCAATCTCTAATACCCGCCTTTAGTCTTGGTCTCAGGCAATCCCGCGATTTTGGGGGCCTGTTTGGCCGGACCCAAGGGGAATAGGGCATAGACATCCTTGGTATCCAGCTTTTCCCCCCAGATATCCTCCAAGCCCTTGAGCATCTTGCGCATGTTGGGCTGTTCGCCGTTGTGGTTGATATACAAATCGCGGAGATAGTTCATTACGTCCCAGTGACGCTGGGTCAGGGTGATCCCGTCTTGCGCCGCAAGAGCTGCAGCTACCTGCTCATTCCAATCATCAAGATTAGCCAGGTAGCCGTTCTTGCTGAGTTCGATCACCGTGTTACCTACTTCAAGCGACGACATTGTTGTGTTCTCCTCGGTTTTATTTAATGTAACAAGCAGTATACAAACAACTTTACTCAACTCGGAAAACGGGCGTGAGCAGCGGCAAAACGGTTACCCTCCGCCAGCGTTTTATGGGGGATAAACAGCCCACACCCCAAGGTCCGCCGTGGCCCGAGCCCGCGCCGCTGGAGTTCCAACGCATCTCCCGGAAGGAGGTCGGCCACCATCAGACTCCGGGTGGTGCAGGACCCTTCCGGGGTCGCCAAGGCACTCGATTTTCCAGCCAACATCTTCTTGAACCGCACCGCCATTGCCTGGAGTTCCCGGGAGGCATCCGCCAAGAAAACGCCCTCATCGGCCGCCGGATCGGTCACTACGTGGCGAGCATAGAGGGCCGAATGGTGACTCAGCGGACGCGCCACTGCTTCACCCACGACCAAAGAAGAATTCGCCACCACCAAAGTTCGTCCCTGTAAGGCAAATCGGGCGTCCGCGATGCGAGAATGAGGAAGGCGGAGGATGAGCCGAGCGCGTCGAGTCAGATATAGTGTGCCCTCCCCTCCCTCGGGACGGTACCAACCATTACCGGATTCTCCTCCATGGATGAGGTGCAACCCAGCCAAAGGTTCGGCAGACCACCAGGGAGGCCTTCTCGATTTTTGTTGCGGCGCACCGTTGGGAAGAGGCGGTGCGGGC
>CAUYUB010000383.1:0-1835 GCA_963575685.1 Gammaproteobacteria bacterium
CGCCCGTCTCCACCCCCCCACCGCCACAGGTACGGGAAACTCCACCCCCCCAGGCGGTAGAAATGACGCTCGAACAGGCCATGAGCGAGAAGGCCAGCGACGAGGCCGGTACGCTTTACGGCAATATCCCGACTGAACAACTCGCTATTATGAGCAACGCCATCACCAAAAAGCTGAAGAGTGCGAACCCTGGTACGCCGGATGAAATCGCAACACGCCAGCGCAAGCACCAGGCCATCGGTATTATCCTGGCCAGCCGTGAGGCGAAGCAGTAAATGTCAACTTGCGCGGTAGAGCACCAGCGAAGGGTCTCCGTCTTCGTAAGCGGGGTGCGAGGCCCCGCTGCGCAATTCTCAAAACTATCACAACACGAGGTAAAAAATGAACATCACAACTGTACGTATCGAAACGACTTATGCCAACCGCGCCGCTGCCATTGAAGAACTGGCGGGAATTGTCGAGGATTTGATTGATCTAAAAACCGCCCGTGCCGTAGAACTGGCGCAAAAGGTAGAGGCTGGTTTATATGCCGACTGTAAGAACGAAGATCAGCGCAAGGCCGCCGCCGCCCTTGCATTCCAGGCAACAGACGCAATGATTAAAGGCAAAGAAAAAGGGGAACGCGAAGCCCGGCTATCCCTTGATCTTGCCAATAATGAGACCTCATTGATTGAGGCGCTTATCAAATTGGCGGCTATGCAGTAGAGTTTTCGCAGGGTGTAACCCTGTATAACTAGGCGGCAACCTGCCGGGGTGTCCCTTGAGGAGTGGATTTCTCCGCCGCCGAACACAACCAAAACTATCAGAAATGATGCGCCCCGGCAGGCCATGGAGATACAGGAGGCTAACAATGGCGCACTACAAACAGCCCGTACCCACCTGGGTAGTCATATTAGGAATCATATTGTTCTGTGTCCTGGTCGGGTTAGGCCCGATCAACTGAGGGTGACATGAAATACTATAAATTTTTGACAAGAGAACATACCGGCGGATATTCGTCCTTTGACTGGACACCCTACCTACCAACGGCTGACGGACCGGGTGAGTGGACACCGGAAATCGAGGGCGAGTTGGTAGACTGTGAGAACGGCTATCACCTGTGCGACGAAACGCAGATATTAGGTTCGTACATTCAGGATGAGATGTACGAGGCCGAGGTAGAGGACTGCCGCCCGTGCGGTGAAAACGATAAACATGTTGCGCGGCGGGTGATGTTGGTGCGTCGGGTGGATGGATGGAATGACAAGACACTACGCCTGTTCGCGGTTTGGTGCGGACGGGAGGCGATGAAATTGATACCTGATCCAGACCCGCGCAGTATCGCCGCGTGTGATGTTGCGGAGCGGTATGCTAACGGGGATGCAACCTCAGAAGATTTGGATGCGGCGTGGGGTGCGGCGTGGGGTGCGGCGAGTGCTGCGGCGTGGGCTGCGGCGTGGGGTGCGGCGTGGGGTGCGGCGAGTGCTGCGGCGAGGGATGCGCAACTATCCAAACTGCGCGAAATGGTAGGGTTGTGACATGGACTACCAAACCTGGCGTATTATTATACTCGTGACAGTCTGCCTTGCGCCGTTCATCACAGCCGGTCTAATATTTTGGTCGTGCTGCATCGTGGGTGCTCGGGCGGATCGACGATGAGAGAGATAGCCGCCCGTATCGCGTGGTTATTCCTGGCGTTTATCGCCGCGTCGGTGTTCGGCCTGGTCGTATATGTCTCGATTATGTTAGGAGGATAAATGGATGACTTTGGATACGAAGATGAGGATACCGTATATTGGGCTTGTGATGGATGCGGGGAAATATTTGATAAAAGCGAACTACATCAATGCAACGGC
>CAUYUB010000384.1:0-1827 GCA_963575685.1 Gammaproteobacteria bacterium
CAGGAACCGAACACTGTTTGTCCTGCGAGATAAATGGGTAGGTTTCGGAGAACGGGCAGCAGGATTACTTCGATGAATTGCTGGAACGCATCCGAGACATCAGGTCGTCGGAGCGACGGTTTACCAGAAGGTGCTCGATATTTACGCGACGAGTGTGGACTACACGCCGAACGCCGAACAGTCGCAGCGGTTCTTCGCCGCCGTACAGAACAAGATGCACTATAAAAAACGGGCGTCCCGTTACCAAGACGCCCGTTCATTCCGCAATCGGATAAGAAATAAGGGATAAATTATCCGATAATCGCGTTCAATGTTGGGCTGGGCCGCATTACCGCAGCGACCTTTTGCGGATCGGCGTGGTAGTAGCCTCCCAGGTCGGATGGCTTGCCCTGAACGGCGGCGAGTTCCGCGACAATCTTGGCTTCATTGCTCTCTAACTGTTGGGCAATGGGCGTGAAGTGCTGCTTGAGATCGAGATCGTCGTTCTGCGCGGCCAGGGCTTGTGCCCAATATAGGGTGAGGTAGAAATGGCTGCCTCGATTGTCCAATTCGCCGACAGCACGACCCGGCGATTTGTCTTCATCGAGAAACTTACCGATGCCCTGATCAAGGGTCTTGGCCAATACCGCCGCTTTGGGATTGTTGCAAGTAACGCTCAGGTGCTCGAACGAAGCACCCAGGGCGCAGAACTCACCCAGCGAATCCCATCTCAGGAATCCTTCTTCTACCAATTGCTGTACGTGCTTGGGTGCGGAACCGCCGGCGCCGGTCTCGAACAGACCACCTCCGTTCATTAGCGGTACGATGGAAAGCATCTTGGCGCTGGTCCCTACTTCCAGGATGGGGAAGAGGTCGGTGAGATAGTCGCGGAGCACGTTGCCGGTGCAGGAGATGGTATCCAGTCCCTGGCGGATACGCTCCAGCGAAAGGCGGGTGGCCTCGACCGGAGACATGATGCGGATATCCAGGCCGCTGGTGTCGTGATTCTTGAGATAACGCTCGACCTTTTGGATGAGCTGGGCATCGTGGGGACGGTCTTTGTCCAGCCAGAAAACGGCAGGGGTCGCGGAGAGTCGGGCACGGGTAACCGCCAATTTCACCCAATCTTGGATGGCAGCGTCCTTGGCCTGGCACATACGCCAAATGTCGCCATTTTCTACGGTATGCTGATGCATGACGGCGCCGGAGCCATCAACGACGCGAATTGCGCCGTCGCCGGGGGCCTTGAAGGTGAAAGGATGAGAACCGTATTCCTCGGCCTTTTGCGCCATCAAACCAACATTGGGAACGGTACCCATAACCGCGGGATTGAGCGCACCGTTCTTGATGCAGTCCTTGATCGTGGCGTCATAGACCCCAGAATAGCAGTGGTCGGGAATGACCGCTTTGGTGTCGCAGGCTTTGCCGTCGGGACCCCAGCCGATACCACCGGCGCGGATCATGGCGGGCATTGAGGCGTCGATGATGACGTCGCTGGGGACGTGAAGATTGGTGATGCCCCGGTCGGAATTGACCATATAGAGGGCGGGCTGTTTCTCCATGCAGGCCTTAATGTCAGCCTCAATGGTTGTTCTTTGCGCTTCCGGCAGGGCCTGGAGCTTTTTCATCAGGTCGCCGAGACCATTATTAGGATCAACCCCAGCATCTGCCAGCACCTTGCCATGCTTGGTGAAGACATCCTCGAAAAAGACGGAAACCGCATGACCGAACAGGATGGGGTCGGAGATCTTCATCATGGTCGCCTTCAAGTGCAGGGAGAAAAGTACTCCCTTGGCCTTGGCGTCGGCGATCTGTTCTTTGTAAAAGGCGCGTAGGGCCTTCACGTTC
>CAUYUB010000385.1:0-1822 GCA_963575685.1 Gammaproteobacteria bacterium
CATCGGCAGGCCGTTGCCCAACTACGGGATGGTGGTGCTGAACGAAGAAGACCACCCGTTAGGAGTCAATGAGATCGGTGAGCTGTGCATCATCGGTCCGGGAGTGGCGCAGGGCTATCTCGGACGTCCTGAACTCACCAACGCGAAATTCATCGCCAACCCCTGGGCGGAGTCGCCGCAAGAATCTCGTCTGTATCGTACCGGTGACCTGGCCAGTATCGACCCGGACGGGGAGATCCATTGCTTCGGTCGTGCGGATGATCAAGTCAAGATTCGCGGCTTTCGGGTCGAACTCGGCGAAATCGAGGCACTTCTCGTCCAACAGCCGGGCATTACTACCGCAACCGTGGTCGTGCGTCGGGATGGGGGCGTAGAACAGCTCGTGGCCTTTTTCCTCACCGAAGGCGGTGCTCCACTGGAGGTAACGGCGTTGCGCACCGCCCTCAAGGCCAAGTTGCCCCCCTACATGGTGCCTACCCGCTTTGAGCCACTCCTGCGGATACCGCGCCTAGCCTCGGGCAAAATTGACCGCAAGGCACTCGGTACCATACCACTCACCACCGCCCCGCCGGGGGGCAACGATGAACCGGCAACGGCAGCAGAGGTGGCGTTGTTCGAAGGTCTCGCACGACTCTTTCCCGGACAGCCGCTCACCCGGGAGGCCGATTTTTTCGACGACCTGGGTGGCCACTCACTGTTGGCGGCACGCTTGGTGTCCCATCTACGTCAGGATGCGCGTTTTGCCCGCATCACCCTCGGCGAGATCTATCGCTGTCGGCGCATTGGTCTGATCGCGGAGGCGTTGGCAGCGCACGACCCGGCAACAGCCGCCGAGGGCCTTACTCCCGAAGAGATGCCACCACCCGTCCGAGTCATTCCAACCTGGCAGCGCATGGCCTGTGGATTTGGACAGGCCGCAATCCTACCGCTCCTTATCTGCCTACACATCGGCCATTGGCTGGCCCCCTTCTTTATGTATCACTACCTAACGGGTGATCCCGGTGACAGCATTTGGTGGGCGGCTGGCGTTTCGGTCTTGGTATTTGTTATCGGGCAATTACTCGCCTTCGTCGTTGCCATTCTTGGCGCACGCGGGATTTTAGGGAATATTGCACCCGGCCGTTATCCGTTGTGGGGCTGGACCTATTTTCGCTGGTGGCTCTCGGAGCGGCTCGTCGATGTCGCACCCTCCTACCTATTGTCAGGCTGCTCACTCCAGGAAAGTTTCCTACGTGCACTGGGTGCCAAAATCGGTAAGGAGGTCGTCATCGGTTCCGTAACGCTACGGGTACCCTCGCTCCTGACGATTGAGGATGGCGCCAGTCTGGGCAATGTCGTGAATTTGGAGAATGCCCGTATTGAACGCGGTGAGTTGGTGATTGGACCTATTCATATCGGTCGTGAGGCCTCGGTTGGTTCTTATTCGGTACTGGAGGGGAACAGCACCATCGCCGAATTCGGAAAATTGGATGGCTTGTCAGCCCTTGCTGAAGGTCAGACGATTGGCCGGTGTGAGCGTTGGGGCGGCGCACCAGCACGCCCGACGGGGGTCGTGGACCCATTGCGGCGTCCCCGCCGTTGGCCTGTAACGGCATTGCGGCAGCGCTTGGAGAAGGTCGGCTACGCCCTGGGGGCATTATTGGTGGCCATCCTCTTTTTTATACCGATCTTCCCCACCTTCATGATCGTAGACGCCCTTGACGAAAAATGGTTGGCGGGGCTGGCCAAAGACAATGACTCGTTGATCGTGGCCCTGCGTTATTTTCACTTGGCGATTCCAGCAAGTGCCATACTTATCCTCCTGACGGCACTATAGTCGGCT
>CAUYUB010000386.1:0-1817 GCA_963575685.1 Gammaproteobacteria bacterium
GGTGCCGGTCGGATCTCCGACCATGGGGAAGCCGATCTTGCCGATGGTCTCCGAAGTATCGTGCCATGCTTTGTGGGTGAAGTGGGTATCGGTGGAGACGGCATAGATCTCCACGCCTATTTTCTGAAATTCCGCATAGTTGTCGGCCAGATCGCCTAATTCGGTAGGGCACACGAAGGTGAAATCGGCTGGGTAGAAAAATACTACGGACCAAGAGTCTTTGAGGTCGGCCTCAGTAATATGGACGAACTTGCCATTGTGGAAGACATTGGCCTTGAAGGGTTTGATCTCGGTGTTGATAAGGGACTGCATGGGGGGTGATCTCCGGTTGAATGGATGGATGAAAAATGGAATAGGTCTATTTTACCCGCATCCCTGGTTTCGCACCTTGGTCTGGGGAAAGTAGGAAGATTTCCTTTCCTCCTGGCCCTGCAGCGAGGACCATCCCTTCGGATACTCCGAAACGTAGGGTGCGTGGGGCAAGATTGGCTACCATCACCGTGAATCGGCCGACCAAATCGGTAGCGGTATATGCGGTTTTGATTCCGGCGAAAACGGTGCGTGTTTCTCCTGCTAGGTCTAGGGTCAGGCGTAACAGTTTATCCGCCCCAGCAACCTCCTCGGCGGCCGTGATGCGTGCCACGCGTAGATCCAATTTGGCAAAATCTTCGTAGCTGATCGTTGGGGCAATTGGTTCCGGGACGGTAGGGGATGGGGCGGAATGAACGGACTTTGCCGGAGTTGGCAGTAAATGTTCTCGGGAAGCCTCCAGCATTGCCTGTATTCGTTTGGGGTCTACGCGGGTGAGGAGCGGTTCGAAGGGGGCGATGGCATGATTGAGTAGTGGGGTCTGACGACTTTCCCAGGTTAACGGCTGATCATGCAAAAATCCCTCGGTACGCGTGGCCGTACGCGGTAATACCGGTTTTAAATAGGTCATGAGCACCCGGAATAGATTCAGCCCCTGGGTGCAGACCGCCTGTAGTTCCTCCTCCCGGCCACTTTCTTTGGCCAGGACCCAAGGCTTCTTCGCGTCGATGTACTGATTGGCCCGATCGGCCAACGCCATCACCTCCCGCATTGCCGCTCCCAGGGCACGGTTTTCGTAGTGTTCGGCGATGACCTCTCCTGCCGCCACCACCTCTGCGTAGAGATCCGGATCAGGTAAGGCTGCGGCTAGCCGTCCGCCGTGGTGTTTGGTAATAAACCCGGCACAACGGCTGGCGATATTCACGACCTTGCCCACTAAATCGGCATTGACGCGGTGGATGAAGTCGTCCAAATTCAGATCCAGGTCATCAATGCCGGCGCCGAGTTTGGCTGCGAAATAATAACGTAAATACTCAGGGTCAAGATGTTCCAAATAGGTGCGGGCCTTGATAAAAGTCCCCCGGGATTTGGACATCTTCTGGCCATTGATGGTCAGAAACCCATGGCAATATACCGCCGTGGGGGTGCGGAAGCAGGCTGCGTGTAGTTCCGCCGGCCAGAATAGGGTATGGAAATAGGCGATATCTTTACCGATGAAGTGATACAACTCAGCGCTGCTGCCGGTCCCCCAGAATTCTTCAAAAGAGAGGTCCGCAGTACGGTCGCACAAGTGCTGGAAACTTGCCATGTAGCCGATCGGGGCATCGAGCCAGACGTAGAGGTATTTACCTGGGCTGCCGGGGATCTCAAAGCCGAAGTAGGGGGCATCACGGGTGATGTCCCATTCTTGCAGGCCGGTGGCAAACCATTCGTTGAGCTTGTTGAGGATCTCGGGTTGGACATGACCACCCTCGACCCAAGCCCGTAGCCACCCCGCCAAGGCGGGG
>CAUYUB010000387.1:0-1816 GCA_963575685.1 Gammaproteobacteria bacterium
CGTGCCTGACAGAGGTCGACGGTCCGTTCCTCGACACGTCGTTCGAGTTCACGCTCCACCGAAAGAAGGGTGAGGTGGGTCCGAACACGCGCCAGGACTTCCTCTGGCTCGAAGGGTTTGCTAATGAAATCAACCCCACCTGAGGTAAACGCGCGAACCTTAACCTCCGTGTCGGTAGCGGCGCTGATGAATATGATCGGAATACCTTTTAGGGTGTCCTCGGCCTTGAAACGCCGGCATACCTCGTATCCATCCATTCCCGGCATTAACACGTCAAGCAATACCAGATCAGGAGGTTCGCGTAACGCCGCGCGTAGGGCGATTTGACCACTACGCACTGGGCGTGCGTCATATCCATGCTCACGCAGGACCGCGGTGAGCACCGTCAGATTCTCAGGGGTATCATCGACCAACAAGAGAGTGGCTTCCACTCGCGCCAAGGGCATAGCGTGTGGTTCAACGCTCATTCATTTTTTTCCGCGTTTAGATTATGACTATCCATTGAATTAATTAAACCATGAACGAAGGTATGGGGTATAAGATGTAGCTTGCTTCCCGTGGTGGCAGTGTACACCGCCTGGGGATAGATTGACCCAAGGACGAAGGAAAGATAGGGTGAGAGGATAAGAAATCGTTTAATGGACGATTAATTAATCGATTTGAAATCGACAGAGCGACTTATTGTTCTTGATCAACGGGGTGCTTCAACAATGCTTCAAGGGCATCCCAATCGAAACAATCGTGTGAATGGCGTAGCGCATTGGCTACCGTGATTTGATCGGCAGGGAGTCGTTCAATAAGTCGCCGCATTTCAAGTTCATGAACGCGCGCGATGGCCTCTCGCATCTCGGCACGGACCTCGGGCGGAATCCGGGCCATCATGGCTGCGTTTGGTAGATCCGGGACGGACGGTTGTAGCACGACGGGTTCATCCACCGAGTATTCATAGCTTAGGCCGAGTTGTTCACCGATGACGACCAGTAATTCCTCGTCAGTGATAGGATTGCGTAGATAACCATCCACATCGCTCATCGTGACGGCATCTTGACCCTCCTCGACGAGAACGACGATTCGACAATCCTGACCACTGGATTGCGTCCGAATCAGCCGAGTTACCTCATGCCCATTCATGACCAACAGGGAAAAGTTGATTATGATTAAATGAGGGCGCCAGTCCGAGCAGGTATTTAGCGCGGCAGTGCCATCTATTTCCTCTCGGACGGCGAAACCAACCGATTCGAGTAGGCGACGTAGGAATAATCGATGATCGGTGCGATCACCCACTATCAGAATTCGTTGGGTTTCCTGGCCAGATCGCAGGCCAATCACTCTACGGTGTGTAATCGCAACCATCGCGGACGAGTCGCCAATTTCAACCGGCAGAGTCAGCTGAAATACGCTCCCAGTACCACTTTGACTCGACACCACGATATCGCCACCCATCGCCCGTGCATATTGACGGCTAAGCGCGAGCCCCAGTCCAGTGCCACCTTTTTGAATGCCAATCCTCGTTTGTGCGAAGGATTGGAAAAGCCGGGCAAGCTCACTCGCGGAAAGACCCGGCCCGGTATCCTCGACCTCCATGGCAAGACGCCAAGTGTTCATCTCGGACGATGCCCTCGCCCGTAATACCACCGCACCCTGTTCAGTGAACTTGACGGCATTTCCCAAGAGGTTGATGAGAATTTGACGGAGCTTGCCATCATCAGTGCTCACGTATCGAGGCAATCCGTCGGCCATGACAATCTCCCAGCGTAGCCCCTTGTTCCTCGCAGGTAGCCGAAACATCACCAGGAGATCATTGAGCAGTACATGA
>CAUYUB010000388.1:0-22682 GCA_963575685.1 Gammaproteobacteria bacterium
CGCCGCTACGCGGCATTGACCGATCTGGTAGTTCTTTAGCCGGGAGTTGCCTTAGGTGGGTAACCAGTTTGTCAGGTCCCAACATCGGTTGATTCCTCCTTATCATCTTCAGACTAATGGCATGGTCGAACGATTCAACGGGCGTATCCAGGAGATTCTAAAAAACACCAAGTTCGATATGGCAGGAAAAACGGCCAAAGCTATTTAAAAATACAATCACCCAGGTCTTGACATAGCGCTGGGATGAAAGGATTGTGGCCATCGGAAAATTTGGCGGTAGCAAGCCTGACAGTATAACCCGAGTGCGATCATGAACCGCACCATGAACCATCCCGGCATCCCTGCCCGGTGACCGAGCAACACATTTTGAAGATCTGTTAGAGTATCCAGACCTACTTCTTTACGACTATTTCATGGGGCGAATCGACCCCCCTTGGTTGCCCATGTCATCCAACAGATCCAGCGAGCCTTTACGGATTGACTTGCGGTCTTCGCCGCACTTGGCGTTGTTCCTATTGATAGCCCATGGTGGGGCATTGGCCTTGGTGCCGCTCTTGACCTTGCCCTTGTGGGCGGCGTTGGGCGTGGCGGTAGGGGTTGCAGTGAGTTTGTCCACCACGCTGCATACCTACGCGCTACTTCGCGGCAGGTATGCCGTGGTCTGTTTGGTATGGACCGGCGAGGGACGTTGGGTCATGGCCTATGCCGATGGCATGGTGCGTGACGCCGAACTCATGCCGGGCAGCTTCGTCCATCCCAATTTGGTTGTACTCACTTTCAGCGTAGCGGGGGCACCTTTTCCCCTGAATCGCCGTTCCGTCATCCTCGCTTCCGACTCCGTCGATCCCGCTACCTTCCGCCGCCTGCGGGTACGACTGCGGGTAGGATCTCCTTAAACCTTACACTGCCTCACGGGGTACCGCGCCATGTCACCAATCATCTCTCCTGCGAGTTTCCCTCAGGACTTCCTCTGGGGCGCATCTACCTCTGCGTACCAGATCGAAGGGGCATTGGATGCCGATGGTCGTGGGTCCTGCGTGTGGGATACTTTTGCCGCTGCTGGCAGGATCCAGGACGGCAGTACTGCCGCAAAGGCTTGCGATCACTTCAACCGTTGGGGTGAAGACATTACCCTGATGCGGCAAGCGGGTTTTAATGCCTACCGGTTTTCCATCGCTTGGCCGCGTGTGATTCCCGCCGGTACTGGGTCGGTCAATAACCGCGGGCTCGATTTCTATGATCGACTGGTGGATGACCTGTTGGCGGCTGGAATTCGGCCCATGGCCTGCCTCTATCACTGGGATTTGCCTCAGCCTTTGGAGGACCGGGGTGGATGGCAAGGCCGCGAGATTGTGGAGCCGTTCGCCGAGTATGCCCGGGTCGTCACGCGCCGTCTTGCCGACCGCGTCACGGATTGGATGATGCTCAATGAGCCGAGTGTGGTGGCGGTCTTCGGCTATGGGGTCGGTGAACACGCCCCCGGCCATAAATTGGGTGAGGTCGGCATTCTCAAGGCACTCCACCACCAGAACCTCGCCCAAGGCGCGGCGTTGCGTGCTATCGCCGCCGAACATTCGGGCCTCCGCCTTGGTACTGTTCTCAACTTGCAACCCTGCCGCGCTGAGTCCGACCGATCTGAAGACATTGCGGCTGCAGCGCGCTGGGATGCGGTGTGGAATCGGGTTCCACTTGATGGCCTGCTACGCGGCCAGATCCCAACCCTGTTGGCCGAACACATGGCGGATATCGTACAGCCCGGTGATGAAGAGGCCATTCGCTATCCTGTTGATCTAATCGGGATCAACTATTACTCGCGTATGACCATGAAATATGAAACCGGCCATCCCTTTGAGGTGTGGTGGGGAGACCCGCATTGTGATCGGTGGACGTTTATGGGTTGGCCGGTGCAGCCCGATGGATTGTACGAGCTGCTGGCCGAATTCAAACGGGAATACGGCAATCCCGCGGTCTACATCGCCGAGAATGGGGCCGCCTACGATGATCGGGTCGATGATGATGGTGCGATTCACGATGTCGAACGGGTTCGCTTCATCAAGGAGCATATTGAAGAAGTGGGTCGCGCCGTTCGGGAGGGTTGTAACGTCAAAGGCTATTTGTGTTGGAGTCTGCTTGACAATTTCGAATGGGCCTTCGGATTATCAAAGCGTTTTGGGATCGTGCGCGTCGACTACGATACGCTGGTGCGTACTCCGAAAGACAGCTATCGCTTCTTCAGCGAGGCGATAAAATCGGCGAGAGGGATTTAAACAATTACCTGGCGCGTACGTGCGACCCGCCGACGATGATGGCGAAAGAGGCTACGCTCCAGACCATCCTGAACTACTTCACCAAGCTCTGCGAAGATGATCGTAACGCGATGCTTCCCGGAGGTGAGCGGCTCTATTGTTTGCACCCTGCCGACAAAGCAGAGGGGTTGCGGATAGCGTGGTGTTAGATAGAGATCTACCTGTACGGTGACCCCTTCGGAGGGGGGGAGGTCACATTCCCAAACCAGTGCGTGGGCTGCGAGATGAATCGGAAGACGTTCGGGAATGGATAACTGGTTCAGAACTACCTGTCCCACCAGATCCAGCAATAGTTCGAGCTTTAGCTCAATTCGTTTCAGGCGTGCCTCCAGCATCTCCTCGTTACGACTCTCGTGAGACGGTGATTCTTCCAAGACCTCAAGGACTTCCAGGGCTTGCATCACGCGCTCGTTATATTCCCGAAGTCGTACCGATTCCCCCGCCTCCACAGGTACGGTGCGCCAAGTCAGGGGTAGGATGTCTTCGTACCACAGACCTTCGGGATATGTGCGCGGTACGGCAGCCATGGCGATTTCTATACACCATAGGCCTGTCGTGCCCGAGCTCCAACCCGAAGGGAGTGAAGCTTGCCGGCCAGCACTTGCTGGCCTTCCTGGCATAAGGAAATAATCTGACGGTCGATGTCAAGTATTTGCTGGACGGTTTGAAGCACGACCGCCCGTCCTGCCGGATCGGCCGGAGGGGCGGGGGGATGGGTATAAATCAATGTGCGACGTTCTTCTTCGATCTGCGCCAAGCTTTCCCATTCTTCGTCCTTAGCTGCCTGGAGCATTTGGTTGGTGAGCTCAATTACCCGCTGCCAGGAGAAAGTCGCACCCGGTATTGCGGAGCCGATTACCGGTTCAAGGTTGGTTTCGAGGTCGGGCATGCAGCCTCCCGCAGCTCGCTATCCAGCAATGCGTGCGACGGTAGAAGAGGCATCGGTCCCGATAGCATCCCATCCCTCTTTAATCTGACCCAATAAAGAAGACACCTCGTCCAGTATCGGTGCGGAGCTTTCCGCATTGGCCTGGAGTAGGCGTCGCCCCACATAGTCATAGATAGCCGCCAAGTTGTTCGCGACTTCACCTCCTGCTTCCAGGTTTAGGCTACCCGCGAGACCATCAACAATGGCCATGGTCGCTCCGATGTAGCGGCACTTGTCGGCGACATCTCCACGCGCAACCGACCCTCTTGCCTTGGCAATACGATCCAGCGCCCCTTCAAGGAGCATCTGGATGAGTCGGTGGGGACTGGCATCCACTATTGAACTTTGAACGCCTATCTGTTGATACTGCTGTAATGCTCCCCGTCCAATCATACGGTTCATGCGTGTGTCCTCATACCAAACTTCACTTTATTGCTCTCTGGTTTTGCTGTTGGGCTACTCCACTGCCGCGAGGGTTAGGAACTATTGAAAAAGATCATTAGTTTGATGATGTTGTTCCGAATTGTTGAGTCAGGAAGGTGCCGGTGCTCTTCAGTGAGGCGACTAAGGAATCCATCGCGTTAAATTGGGTAGAGTACTGCTTCTGGAGGGCCGTGAGGCGGGTATTGACCGTGGTACGTTGGTCGCCGATGCTTTTTATACTAGTGTTGATCTCATCGGTTCGATTTGAGATCGAACCAGTAGTGGTATCCAGAAAACGGCTAATGGTGGTGTTGAGTTGGTCAGCAATACCCCGGCTGAAGGCCACAGTACCACGGCTACCAGTAGCGCTACCCCGTACCTCTACCTGTAAGCCGACACTATTCCCAGTAGCGCCAGTAAGTAGTTGCCCAAAACCAGTTGCTGTCTGACCACCGATGGTACCGGCTACGTTTTTTCCATCCGTACCACTCCCCACTGCGAATCCCAGGCTTGTGGCGGTATTGGTGTCTACAGCAGTGAATTCAACCTTAGAGGCTGCTCCATAAGCAGAAGAGTTAATAACGAAGTGATCGGTATCGTAACCTACTGTAACATTCACGCCTTTTGCTTTGAGTGCGGAATCACCATTAATACGGCTCTGGATCTCCGCCGCCAGGTCGGAATTATTTGCATAGGCCTTCTGGGTAAGAGAAATAGCGCCACTCTGCAGCCCATTTATTTTGAGGCTAAAGGTATCATTGTTACTATCAATCGTCAGGGTAGGAGAAGCTGGTGCTGTACCGGCATAAAACCCTTGCGTAGCGGCTTGGGTGATATTGATGGCATAGTTACCTTCCTTGGTGGAGCTGGTCGATCTTTTGTAGGTCACCAGGGCGTCGCTCGGATTTCCTCCTGAAGAAAAGATCCGGCCAACGGCATCGGGGTCTTGGTTCAATGCCGAGGCGAGTGTATCGGAATTTAAAGACAGTGTGCCGTCCTTTTGGGTAGTAATCCCAAGCGAGGCCAGTGAGTCGTAGTTACCGCCACCCGCTACCACGCTACCGAGTTTGGAGCGTATCTGATTATCAATGTCACGTAGGGTTGCATCTCCCAATAGGGTACCTGCCGTCTTGTTGGTGGCGTCGTAACTCCCCAAATCTTTTACTGTACTGGCCAGAGCGTTGTACTTGGTCACGAAATTCTGGATGTTGGTAGTAATCGTAGAGGTATTGCGACCCACGCTGAGAGTAGTAGGAGTACCGACGGCGCTGGAGAGTAGGTTCAGAGTCACACCGGGGATGGCGTTGGTTACCGTATTGGTGGCACTCGTGATGGCAAGGCCATCTACCGTCAGACTGGCGTCTTTGGCGGCGACGGTCTGCGTCATATTCTTACCGGATCCTGTACTACCTGTCGGATCGTAAGCGAGTTGAGATAGACCGGAATCATCAGTATTATTGCTGTCGGAATCGTTCCCCACCGTGACTTGAAGGCTACTGGCGGCACCACTGGTTGCAGAGGCGAATACCAAGCGGTTGCCACTGCCGTCATTGACGATACTGGCTGAGACGCCGATATTGGCGCTATTTACAGCGCTACGAATACCTTCCAGGCTGTTGTTCGAAGAGTCGATGGTGATGCTCGACGAGGACTTAGATGCGTTAGGGGTAAAGGTGTTGGCACCGGAATTGTAGGTTCCGAATTGAAAGGTCAGTGTGCCTGTACCAACGGCCGCGGTAGTGTCGGAGAAGGCCTTGGAGGCTACGCGGTGAGCTGCGGCTACGTCTTTTACCTCCACGCCGTGGGTACCACTACTCGCTCCTGTCGTAGCAGTGGCGGTGTAGAGGGAGGTATTGCTGGAGGTAGCGCTGAGTGATTGAAAACCGGACATGCTCGCGAGCCCACTCAGGGCACTCTGGAAGTCACTCAACGATCCTTTGAGAGTACCCATTGCAGACAGTTGCGCCTGCAGCTTGGCTTCATTTTTATTCAGGCGGTTGAGTTGCGGCGCTCCATCCGCTTGGACCAACTGACTGACCAGGCTGGTGATATCAAGGCCAGACCCAACGCCTGCAGAGATGATGCCGGACATAATCTACTCGCTTTGGGGGAGATCCCCCCACACGAATTACACCGTGCGTGGGTACTCAGACATTATCCTACGCATTAGGTTGCGTCGAACATTGGCCCCACGTGAAGATTACTATGGTACAGACAAGAAGTGTCTCTTGTGAAGAGAACTGATATATTCCGACTCTGCTGGAGTAGGTCAGTCTTATATTTACGGGGGAGTTTGCTACTAGCCCTTATGGTTTAAACTTAAACGATACAAACAAGATATATTACAGTTCTCTAACTTGTTATCTCTATTATATTTTATAAGAAAACTCGTAGACAGATTATGCTTTCTGTTCAACCAACCATCCCTTTTCTTTCCCGATAGCATCCGCGAGGCGCAACATATATTCCGGTGGAATCTGTTGAATCACCTTTTTAGTCTCAGTATCCATTACTTTTACCACCATGCGTCCGCTCTTGTCGTCCAGAGCGAATTGCAACTCGCGGTGGCGCAGTTTATCAATATACTCGTTCACGGAAGAAACTGCTTGCTCTACCTGTTCTCTCTTGGGTTGGTCTTTTCCTTCCCCCTTACCATTTGCTCCCTTTGTTTGTTGGGTGTCATGCACGACAGCAACGGGGGTACTTGTCGTTCCGGGGCTTTGTGTTGGAGCTGTACCATCCTGCACTGGACGAGTCGCTCCCGTTGGTTGGGTCGGCGCCGTTACCCCTGCATTGGTTACTAAACTAACGCTCATATTTCACCTACTCTTACGGTGGTTACCGTGTTCTAGTTTTTTATGAATCGAAACTCAGGTTTCGGGGCTTCCTGCCCCGAACCTGGAGAGTAGAGAGTTAGCGCAATAAACTCAACACTTGCTGTGGGAGCTGGTTGGCTTGGCCCAGCATTGATACACCTGCTTGTTGCAAGATCTGGTTGCGAGTCAGTTTGGCCGTTTCCTGGGCAAAGTCGGCATCCTGGATCCGCGAACGGGCGGAGGTCAGGTTATCCGAAGAAGATCCTAGGTTTGAGATGGTGGAGACGAAGCGGTTCTGGATCGCACCCAAGTTCGCCCGTTGCGTATTGACGGTACTGATGGCGTTGTCGATGGCCGACAGGGCGGTTGTGGCACCATCCGCACTGCTTAGGTCCACGTCCGCCAACGCTTGACCACTGCGGGTACCACCGTAGGTGCCCACCCCCATGCCGAGGCGGTCGATGCCGGTTACATTATTTCCGTCTTTGTTGTCCACTCCGGTTTCAATACTGAAGCTTTTGCCGGAACTCAAGGTAATCGAGCCGTAGTAGGACGCGTTGGCAACAGCTCCCAACCCAGTAGAAGCCGCAGTTAGATTACCATCTTGGGTGATGGTGATGTTGCGACCATCCGTCGCTACCAGCTTGACGCCGTAGGTATCAGTACCACTGTCAACAGCGACGACGCCGGATTGGGCGGAACGCGCATTGATTGCCGTCACTACCGCTGCGCGGGCTTCCGCGGTGGTCCCGGTGGCACTGGTATTGATGGTAGCAGTATCGACGCCGTTGATTCGCAGAGCACCAGCAGTAGTGGCTGCTGTCATCACGGTAGCACCAGCCCCGGCCAGTCCTCCAGTCACCGTGGTGGCATTGGCCTTGGCAGTTACTCCGGTAAGGGAGGTCAGGCGGTTGATGGCCGCAGACTTGGCAATGGCGCTAGCGCTGGCGTTCTTGCTAGACGCCGTATCATCGGTTGCCAGGGAGCGCCCTACCAGTACGCCGTTGATCTTGAAATCGCCAACGGAGAATGCGGCACGAAGAGCATTCGTGGCGGCATCGCTCTTCCGAGAGTTGGAGACGTAGGCGGTCTGCGGGTCATAGCTCCCCTCGGTCAGGCCTGCATGGGCCACATTGCCGGAACTCTGGCGGATATCAATGGCCTGGGTGGAGGACAGGGTGTAGCTGCCGAGCGCATAACCTCCCTTTAGGCCAGTGCTTGCGGAGAGAGTAGTGGCGTCGAAGCTGACGGCGATATTGCGCCCATCCGCAGCACTTAAAGTTACCCCTCCCGAGTCGGAGTTGGTGTTCGTGGCCGTTACTCCGGTACGCACACTCTGGGCATTGATGGCATCCACTACGGACTGGCGACTGGCAGAATTATTATTGGCCGTCGATGTGGTGATGGTAACCCCGTTGACGGTAAAGATAGCGGCAGCACCGGCAGTTGCCGTCATCGCCGACCCCTGGGCGATGTTGGTGTTCACCGTAGCAGTGACGCCGGTTTGTGAAGAGACCTTATTGATGGCCGCAGCCTTGGCGATAGAACTCTGGCCTTTCAAGTCGGAGGAGGCGGTATCATCGCTGTTATTGGTGGCGCCGACAGATGTGCCGTTGATGATGAGATCGCCGCTCTTGAGCGAAAAGAGACTGGTACTCGCAGCATTAGTGCCTGCCGAGAGCACGAAGCCTTGTACCGAACTTACTGAAGTGGCGTCCGTTACTCCAAGTTTTGTGGTACGGGCATTGCCCATGCCGACCGAGATGGTCTCATTGGCGTTGGCGCCGATCTGGAATTTCTGGGTCTTGAAGGAACCATCCAACAGTTTGATACCGTTGAAGTTGGTCTGGCTGCCGATGCGATCGATCTCCGCTGTCAGTTGCTTTGCCTCGGTCTGGATGGCGCTGCGATCGACCGTGGTGTTGGAAGCATTGGCGGACTGTACTGCCAGGGTGCGGAGGCGTTGGAGCGAGGTTGCGATGTCGTTTAAACCACCTTCCCCCGTCTGGGACAGGGAGATGCCGTCGTTGGCGTTGCGCGTGGCCTGGTCGAGACCATTGATCTGAGAACTCATGCGTTCGGAGATCGACATCCCCGCCGCATCGTCCTTTGCACTGTTGATGCGCAGACCTGAAGACAAGCGCTGCAAAGAGGTTTGCAGTGCATCCTGGCTCTTGCCTAAGCTCCTCTGCGAAAACAGGGAGGCAACATTGGTATTGATAACGCTGACCATGACGGCTACTCCACTTGGTGTCCCCTCCCGGTGTATCAGGAGGAGGGGACGATGATACTGTCACATGCGTGCTCGAACTGGCACGTATCTACGGATACGGAGAATTCTACAATCTACTTCGTACTCATTCCCGTTATCGTGTAATGGAAAGGAAACTTTAGGGGGTAACGAGTAAAATTTTTGGCTCATATTGAGTTTTGAGGACATGGCGCCGGTTGCAGCAGGATGTCCAGAAGCGATCCCAACAAAGCCCGACCGCGCCGCCTGGTGTTATGTACGAATTCAAAAAATCCCAGGTAAATCGGCAACTTCTCCTGGGAAATGCCCCGATGAGGACGTAGCCAGGAACGCAGCAGCGACCAAAATCCCTCGATCGTATTGACATGGACCTCATGGAAACCATCGCCGTCCTCGTCGCGAGCATATTCCCCGCGACCGTGGCAAACGCTCGCGTGCTCATAGCCCCACTCCTCCAAGGCGTTATAGATCACGTACTCGTCGGTATAGATCAGCGTCCCAGGTTCGATGGTCTCTTCTATGAGTGGCCGGATGGTTTTCTGCTGCACGTTCTCCAGCATGATAATTCGGACCTCGCCACCGCGTTCGAGCATGCCAAAGATCGGCGGTTTATCCTTCTCCAACGTGCCCCGGCCGGGTGCTCCCTTGAGCCGCCTACGGCGCGGAGCCCGGCCCTCGATCCGGTCGGGCTGGCCTTTATGTCCAGCTACGATATACACCTCGTCACATTCCGCCTTGCCCTTGATATGTGCTTTGGGACGGCGTTTGACGATACCATCTCGCAACTGATTCGCCATTGCTTGACCATCGCTTTCGTTCAGGTTCAACTCCATGGCGATCTGGCGGTTTGATATGTTCAACCCCATCAGGTACAGGTAGGAGAACCACACCGACAATGGCTGGTGCCGCCCCATGAAGATGGTCTCCGTCAGATCGTCAAACCGGTTCCCACAGTTTTGGCATGAGTAACGCCGGCATTCCTGTTGTCGATGGTTTTTGCCGCGTTTGCTGATTTTGTTGGATGTGCACTTTGGGCAGCACACCCCGCTGGGCCAGCGTATCCGCCTGACTTCTTCGTAACATTTGGCTTCGTCTATGAGGTCGTTGATATGACACATGGCGGGTAAACCTTATATACTATGTGGAAACATTCGCATGTTACCATATGCCCTCAAAACCCAATATGAGCCAAATTTTTATCCGGCTTCCTTGATAAAGTGATGGTTAGTGTTATTTTACGCATAGATAGTATGATATATCTCCAAGATGGTCCTAATGGTTCTCGATCATCCCTTCTCGATGTCGATGGGGCAGTCGAACCACTTTGAAGATTTAGGCGATTTCCTCCCTGCTTCCTGGACAAAAAAATGAATCAAGAAACCATGCCCGATTCTGAAACCTTGCCACCCTTGATCGGCGTGGCACCTTTGATGCGTCGCGGTTACGCCGGTGAAAATCTCATCCCCCTGGGGCAAGTCTTACTGGCACGCGCTTTGGAAAATCCACTGGATGCGCACGCCTATCTGGATTTTGCGACGGTCCTGTTGCTGACCGGCAATCGTGAGCATGGGCTGGCCGTACAGGCGGAGGCCATCAAGATCCAACCACTGTACTCCCTGCCTGCGAGGGGTGCCGCATCAGGTCTACATCTGCTGGTACTGATGGGGTCGGGTGACTTCATGGCCAATACGCCGATAGAGTTTCTGGTCGAAGATTCCGATGTCTCCCTACAACTGCTCTACCTCCTGTCCGATGCCGATTGGCCGGAAACTGTACCGGATCATGATGTGATGATGGTGGCCGTGGGCGAGTCTGACGAAAACCAACCCTTGCTGCAACGACTGGCGCTCTACGTGGCGGGCTGGCCACGTCCCATCATCAATCGTCCTGAAGGTATTGCCAAGCTTTCCCGTGATAGTGTTGGTTCCGTTTTGCAAGGTGTACCCGGTATCGAGACACCGATATCGGTGCGCCTTGGTCGTGCGGATTTGCAGGCCCTGGCCAACCGTGAGAGGGAGATATCTTCTGTTCTGCCCGATGGAGGATTCCCAATTATCGTGCGTCCCCTTGGGTCTCATGCCGGGGCTCATCTGGAAAAACTGGCGACGGCCAGAGACATTACAACCTATCTGGAACAGGTTCCAGACCAAGGCTTCTACGTTTCCCGCTTTGTCGATTATCGAAGTGGTGATGGTCTGTTCCGCAAGTATCGGATTGTCCTGATTGAGGGGAAACCTTTTATTTGCCATTTCGCGGTTTCCGAGCATTGGATTATTCATTACGCTAATGCGGGAATGAGTGCGAGTGCGGAAAAGCGCGAGGAGGAAGCACACTGCATGGAAAATTTCGATACCGATTTTGCGGTGCGTCATGGATCGGCCTTACGAGCTATATATGAACGCATCGGTCTGGCTTATTTCGGTATTGATTGTGCAGAAACCAGGACGGGGAAATTATTGGTGTTTGAAGTAGATAACTCAATGGTGGTCCACGCCCTCGATCCCGAAGAGGTGTTCCCATATAAGAAACCGGCGATGAAGAAAGTGTTCAGCGCTTTCCGTCAGATGCTGGAGAACGCTCGTTCCCGGGCGGAGTGACTAACGGTAGCTTTGCATATACTAACCTGCGCGTTGGTTAGGGGACAGGTGCTAATGGCGCTTTGCAGCTCTCCTGCCAGCTCGCAACGAACTTGGAGCACAAACCAAGCAAGATCAATTAGTTGACGTATTGCAAGCAAGGGGTGGGGAATCGGAGGCCTGGGGTCGGGAGGGTGCTATTTAGCACCTGTCCCCTAACCAACGCGCAGGTTAGTAGCCATTCACCCCCTCTGGTTGAGAAGGGATGAATAGTTATAGAACTGGCAATGCTCAAAACTAATAGAAAGATAGGGAGAAGAGGAGGCGACGCCAGCTAGAAACTGATAAAATCCTCGGATTCGGCATTGGATGGTGCCGCGCGAGCGCCTTTTCGATACGACACGGTGGCCCGTGAAGAATGCGCAGTCTTTTTCGGTTTCGCTGCCCGTCGAGTCTCCTCATTTTTCTCGACCCTAAAAAACGCCATCATGCTTTGAAGTTGCTCGGCTTGGCCGCTCATTTCCTCAGCGGTGGCAGCGAGTTCTTCCGAAGCACTCGCGCCTTGTTGGGTGAGCTGGCTCAGTTGGCCCATTGCCGTGTTGATCTGTGAAACCCCTGATGATTGTTCTTTCGAGGCGGCAGCAATTTCCTGAACTAGGTCAGAGGTGTTTGTAATGCTCGGAACGATGGTGTTTAGTAACGCTCCTGCCTTTTCCGCCAGATCGACACTATTTTTTGCCACTTCTCCGATCTCTTGCGCAGCAATTTGGCTACGCTCGGCGAGTTTGCGCACTTCCGCCGCCACCACGGCGAATCCTTTACCATGTTCACCGGCGCGGGCAGCCTCGATAGCCGCATTGAGGGCCAAGAGGTTAGTTTGGTAGGCGATATCGTCGATAATTCCGATCTTTTCGGCAATATGTTTCATGGCAATCACGGTTTCCTTCACTGCTTTCCCACCTTCGGTCGCTTCCTGGGCTGCCTTGGATGCCATATTGTCCGTAACTTTTGCATTATCGGTGTTTTGGCTAATAGACGCAGACATCTGTTCAATCGCGGCGGTGGTTTCTTCCACGCTCGCTGCCTGTTCACTGGAGGATTGAGACATCGACTGTGCTGTGGAGCTCACTTCTACTGCGGCGCTGGAAAGAGTATCCGCCGCACTACGTACTTCACTAATCACTTGCGACATTTTAGCAATGGTCTGGTTGACCGTATCTTTAAAGACCTTCAGTTGGCCCTTGTAATCGCCTTTGACCTCCTTGGTGAGATTACCATTCTCCATCTCGGTGAGTACCATCATTGCTTCGTTGACAGGAAGGATGATGCCGTCCAGGGTTTTATTGACACCTGCCACCAATTGTTTCCATCCTCCCTGGAATAAATCGGCGTCGGCACGCTGGTTGAGTTCTCCATCCGCAGCGGCTTTAATGATGATGTCGGTTTGTGCGAGCAGATCCCCCATCATCTTGACCATATTGTTGAGATTTCCTTTGATGATGTTGTATTGCCCCTGATACTCAGTGGTGATCGTTGGCGGAATTACTCCCTTGGAGATCTGATCAACGTAGTCGGCAGTCACATTTAAGGGGTTAACGATATTGGTGATGGTATCGTTGATGCCTTGCACCAGTTTGCGGAAATCGCCTTGGTGTTTTGTAGCATCAGCACGAGTATCAAGCTGTCCGTCGGCTGCCGATTTGATGAGGAGATTGGTATCGGCAATGACGGTCTTAAGGTTGCTACGCACGAGTTCGATGATATTATTGATGAATACTTTTTTGCCGGGTAACTTTTCCATCGGGGCGTCGAAGTTGCCTTCGCCGAATTCTTTGACGCAGGCCATGGCTTTCTTTTTTACATCGATATGGCCGAAGACCATCGTATTAACGCCGTCGGCCATGGCTTTGAAACCGCCCTGGAATTTGGTTGCGTCGATCTTTACGTCAATATCGCCCTTATCATGTTCCAACGACATGCGATTCATCTCATCCAGCAGTGCTTGGATTGATGCGGACATGGTCTTCATGGCCACCATCAGGCTGGAGGTATCATCCTCACGTAGGTTTATCTGGCTGGATAAATCGCCTGCAGCGATCTTGTTGGCGATTTCCGTAGCCTTAGTAGGCTCTCCGCCAAGCGTATGTATCAGATTACGGATAATCATCCAGCCCATGGCAACAATCGCTACCACCACGAGCAGGGAGATGAAGATGGACAATTTAATAGCGGCATTTCTTGCAGCTACGGCATCGTCAGCACCCTTTTTACCCAATAAAACGTTGTGGCCGACATGCTCATTGATGACCTCAGATAGTTTTTCGGCCGTGGATCTAATATTTTTTATGATCTCGCGGGCCTTGTCGTCATGCTGTGGTTGACGGGCCTCTCCCAGAACTGACTCAACCCCTGGCTCGTATTGGGCGAACAATGCCCTTTCTTGTTCCAGTAGTGCTTTATCCTTGTCGTCGGCGATGGTTGATTCGTATTTCTTTATTGCATCCTTGGCGTCCCGAATATTTTCTGCAAGTATTCTCTCGAATCCGGATCGTTTATCGCTTTCGGTATTTAAGATGTTATTTAATCCGATGCGGATCCGCAGGACCTGGTCTTTTAGGTCATCAAGAATTACCAGCGCCGGCACGGTGTTTTCGTTGGAAAAATTAGCAGAGGTATAAACGCTACCGATCTGGTAATAGCACAGCCAAGATAATCCGATTAAACCAACTACCGCGGAGAAAACCAACAAAGACAATCGTTGTGCAACAGTCATAATATATTACCTCTATTTGGGGGTTCAACCTGTCCGAAGGTAAGGTCTGTCGTTGCGCGGTTGCCTGGCGATTGCGCATGGCAGTTCAAAAGGTTGCTTGAGATTGTTTCCTGACTCACTAATTGAAACGGGAAATTATACAGGAGGGAAGTACACTGTGTCATTAAGTGAAGAGAGGGTTGAGAAAAATATAGATTTTGTTTGGTTTTGAAGAAAACGAGTCGTCCCCCCTCTCTTTCTGTACATTGTGCGTGGTATTCGCCATCTCCCGCATGGCGCTCTGTTGCATTGAATGAGACGCGTGTCGTTGTGTCTCATTGCTGGTATGGTTGCGCCTCGTCAAACTCCATGCTGCGCCCTCTGATGACTACTCGAATAGTCATGGTATTAATGGTGGCACATACTGGGCTGAGCAGGGGATGACGGTTCTCAGTATTTCTCGTTATCCTAAAAGGATAATTTCGGTTATTCGTCTACCTTATGAGAGGTTAGTAATGATAGAAGCCAATCATCGCTTTGCCGGATGGAAAAGCATGTCCCTTTCGACGAAGCTCAACTTGGCGCAATCGGTAGTGCTAATTTTACTCATGGCCGTAGCAGTCTTTATTCAGTCATTGCTGCTTTTTCGGGCCTTAGAGGAGCGCAACGTTCGCCATCTACAACAAATCAATCACGCGAACATGGATACGATCTCGGCGTTTGGCGAGGACATGACAAACCAAGCGGAACGATTGGGTGGAGCGTTTGCGTCCTACTTTCCCGATCATTTTCACTTGGAAATGAGCAGCGCTGTCCCGACGCTACGCCATGGCGAGCGAGTTTTGAATGGTGATATGAGCGATGTCGACCATTTCTTTCAGTTCACGAACAGCGTGGCGACCATTTTCGTCCTTCAGGGAGAGAATTTTATACGTGTTGCCACCTCAGTTAAGAAAGAAAATGGCGAACGGGCCATCGGTACACGTTTGGATACCGACCATCCGGGGCGAGCCTTGCTCCTGCGCGGGGAGCCCTATACCGGCAAGGCCACGTTGTTTGGGCGTGATTATATGACTCACTATCGTCCGGTGAAGGACGAGAGTGAGCGAGTCATTGGTGCCCTATTCATCGGTTTCGATTTTACCGAGGCACTGAATAATTTGCGCCAAAGAATTCTTGATGATCGGATTGGTGAGACCGGTTATTCCTATGTGCTCGACGCTACCGGCAAAAACAAGGGGACCTTGTTGATTCATCCTACCGCGGCCGGCATCAATCTATTGGACAGTAAAGATAGTAATGGGAAGTTTTTCGTTCGCGAGATGTTGGAAAATAAACAGGGCCTGATTTATTATGATTGGATTAACAAAGAACGGGGTGAGATGGTGCCGCGATTGAAAATCGTGGCATATACCTATTACGACCGTTGGGGTTGGATATTAGCCGCTGGGAGTTACCTCGACGAATTCACCAGCGAGGCACGATTGGTTCGTAATCAATCCATCGTCGTTGTTTCAGTAATGGTACCGTTGCTGCTATTGCTGATGTTCGTCAATACCCGCCGCTGGGTCGCTCGGCCGCTTGCTGAGGCGGTAAGCTTGAGTGAACGCATCGCCAACGGGAATTTGACGGTTCAGTTTTCGGTACAAACTGGTGATGAAATCGGGCGGTTATTGGACGCCTTGGGTCATATGGCGCGGCGCCTGCGGGATATTATTAGTCATATTCACCAAGCTGCCGAGCAATTGGTGACGCAGGCGCGGCAGCTTACCGAAACCTCGCGTGCGGTGGCGACAGGATCCGAGGAGCAAAGTTCGGCGGCAATGTCGATGGCGGCTGCTCTGGAACAGATGACTGCCAGCATTGGCACGGTTAGTCAGCATGCCGACGCTGCCAACCAGCTCTCCAGTCAATCGGGACAAGTCTCGGAAAATGGCGTCAAGGTAATGCATCAAACAGTTGACGGCATGGGGAAAATCGCCGACACCGTCAAACATTCCTCGCAAACTGTCGAGCAGTTGGGCAAACAATCGGAGGAAATTTCTGCGATTGTTTCCACAATCAAGGGGATCGCCGAACAGACCAATCTCCTGGCGTTGAACGCCGCCATTGAGGCGGCTCGTGCCGGAGAGCAGGGGCGGGGTTTTGCAGTCGTGGCGGATGAGGTCAAGAAATTGGCCGAGCGTACTGCATCCTCCACGCAGGAAATTTCAGGAATGATTCTCCGTATCCAGTCAGGCACCCAGGAAGCGGTACGTGGTATGGAAACAGGGGTTCAATTGGTAGAGCAGGGTGCACAACTCGCCAAGGTGGCTGGGCAAAGCGTAGGAGATATCCAAGAGAGCGCCAATCAGGTGGTGAAGGCGGTTTCGGCCATTTCTCATGCGCTACAGGAGCAAAATGAGACCGGTCTTGAGATTGCGCGCAATGTTGAACGTATCGCTCAACAGGCTGAGAAAAATAGCCAACGCTCGCAAACCGCCGCCGGCGCTGCCACTGAATTGGAAACCTTGGCGTTGAGTCTAAGTGATCGCATAAAACTTTTCCAAATATAGACATTGCTGAGCCGTTCACTCACCAGAGAACCCCTTGGTCGGCTTGTGGGCGGTCGCCGGCAACGGTGAGGTGTTCCGCGCACAACCGGGATTGATCGAGCGGTTCATGGAGCGAGCGCAGCCATTCGTTTCCAGCGAATCGGCGGAACTGGCCGATCATCTACGCCGCGAGCGGCGTTGGGAGTATCCCCCCGACGCCTTGCGCGAGGCCGTCGTCAACGCCATCGCACACCGCGACTGGACGCGGCCAATGGAGGTCGAGGTAGTGCGCTATTGCAATCGGTTGACGGTCACCAGTCCCGGTGCGCTGCAAAACTCAATGAGCGTTGCCAAGATGCTGGCCGGGCAACGCTCGGCTCGTAATCCGATCATCGTCGAAGTCTTGCGTGACTATGGCTATGTCGATGCCCGAGGGATGGGGGTGCGCCGGAAGATCGTTCCGTTGATTCGCGCCTTTTCGGGCGCGGATGCCCAGTTCGATCCGACCGATGATCACCTGCGTGTGGTCCTTCCTGCGCGGTCTTCTTAAAGGGATAGGTCTAACTACAAATCGCGAGAAGGAATGAGTATATAGAGTCAATATCTTTGATGTAATATGAGCATGCGTCAATACGAACATGACAATCTCGCAATTCCAGAAATACCCAGATTTCGCCAGTCGTTACACAACCATGGACAGTATCGTTGTTTTGATTTTTGATTTGCGCGGCAACCATTTCAGCGATGCATTGTCCATATCCAGAGGCGATATCCTGATTTTTGGCCTCGATCAAAATTAATATGGGCCTTTCAATAACCATCTGATCGGAATTCTTGCTAATCAAAAAATCAATAAAACCGCTTAAGTCGCGGCTTTGATCCACATCAAAACGATTTCCAGAGAATAAGCTGGTATGTGTATCCTTAGCTACTTTTTTTAATATTGGCATCACGATTAATTCGGAACGCGCCTTTTCCGTGTTGATACTGGTAGCTAAAATAAGATCTTCCAAAATAATTGATCGTTCAGGATTGGGCATTACTCGATTTTCATATGGGAGAGATAATGGTTCTCTCGTGTGAGTGATACCTAACTTTGTTTTAACCGTTTCCAAGGTAAAATCGGCATAGCTCATGATCAGATATCCTCAAATGATTTAACTTAATTAGTTTAGCCCGCCCAAGGTTTCCCCACACCTGGACGGTGCCCGTCTACACGGAGAACGCGGCTGACGCCATCAACGTATCGTGGTTGAGTCCGACCCACTAATCGTGCCCACTGCCGTCTCCCGAAGCGCGCGCCGCGCCGCCGAGGATTGAATCGCCGCCTCCAGTTTCGCCATCTCCGTTGCGATATCCTGACCGTTGCGGGTCTTGTGGCTCCGATTGAATCTTGTCTCGATGAATGGAGATTGTCGAGTTTCTGAAGTGGGACTGTTTCCCAACTATTACCAATTGAGGAAGGCCGTGAATAGTTTGGTTTTGGATAATTCTGTCGCTATGCGTTGGTGTTTTAAAGACGGTAGCGAGACGGATTTAGCTTATGCTGAAAAGGTGTTGGACAGTTTATCAGATACTCGATCATGCCTATTGCGTACAGAAACCCTCCCCATGACGACCTTACAAACGGAACGCAATGCATGGGAATAACTCCTACCCTGTCTGACGTTCTCTTTGCCGATACTGTTCGATTCCCGAACGATACCATTGACGGCGAAACCGTCCTGATCGATTCTGCGAATGGCTTTCTCTACCTGTTCACCGGTACCGGCCCCCAAATCTGGCAATGTCTTGTGACAGGAACCCGCATCGATAGCCTCGTCGCTGAAGTGACAGCCTACTATGGCCAGGCGGCCGCGGCACCGACGCGTGCCTTTGTCGCGCTTCTCATTGAGGCTCAGATGCTCCGAGCGGCTCCCCCTTCTTCCGCCTTACCTTCCACCTCGCCCCCAGTTTCTTGGCCAAGCTCCTTCGCTGCCCCAACTTTGGAACGTTACGACCAGATTGCCGACATCCTCTCCATGGACCCCATCCATCAGGTAGACCCTGCCAAGGGATGGCCTCGGCATCTCGGAGACGATGCGTGACCCAGTGCACAGGTCAGACATTTGTTATTCGGATTGCAGGTCGCTCGCTCACGGTATGCGGCGATGCGAGCCTGTCCGCCGTCCAACCCGCCTTTTCCGGCGTGATCGTACCCAATGAGCCTGGAATATCGCCCGCCCCGACGCTGAAGATTTCCACACACCCAGACCCAGCCGCACAGCCCGAATGGGCGGCTTTGAGCATCGGCTCACACCGCATACCAGATGGGAGCTTGGCTGTCATCCGACGGGCGCCTTCCAGCGTGGAGCAGTTTGCACCCGGACCGAATCCCGCGTTGCTCCTCGACGCATCGCCCGCCGCGCTCGCTGGCGGCGACTTGCGCGCTCAACCCGCCCATCACGCGCTCGCGGCGTGGCTCTCCGGTCCCACGCTCCAAGTAGTGCATGCGGGTGCCGTCGCGATGGAAGGCCGCGGGGTGCTGTTCATCGGTGTCGGCGGACGGGGTAAGACAACGACTGCACTCGCCTGCACGCAGGCCGGGTTCGCCTTTTTGGGTGATGATCTTTGCGTGGTTGAAGCGGGCAACCCCGCCCAAGATACCCCTGCCAGAGTGTACGGCGTCTACGCCACCGCGAAGGTTAACGCCGACACCCGCGAGCGCCTACAGATGACCGACTGGCCATCCCTCGGCATCACTCCTCGCCAAAAGCTCGTCATTGCTCTGCCGCTCCACATGAAATTCCAGCGCTCCGCACGACTTGTTGCCATCGTCGCGGTTCGGGCGGGCGATGAATCCATCCCTCAACCCCGACGCGTCTCCCAACGCGCTGCCATCGAACTGCTCGCTTCAACCGCTCTACCAATCGCAAGCGGCTCCGGAACGCCGGCGCACTGGCTATCTACCGCTGCGGCGCTGGTGCGGGAAGTTCCAACATTCGAGCTGGGATTGAACTGGGATCTCAAACACGTCACCTCGGCCATACTGACTCTGGTGTTGCCGCCGGCGAACACCCGATGACCTAAAATCCGCGGATAATATAGAGTCACTTAGGATGAACCTCGGCGATCCCTTCGAAACACCGGTTGTGCTCATCCTATTCAACCGGCCACACCGGGTCCGCGAACTTATCCAGACCCTGAGCATCGTCCGGCCGAAAAGAATCCTGGCCATCGCCGACGGACCGCGTGCGGCGCATCCCACTGATGTCGTCGCGTGCCGCCTAGCCCGATCTGTACTCGATGAAGTCGACTGGCCCTGCTCCATCGAACGGGAGTTCTCGGCAACCAACCTTGGGTGTGATCACCGAATCGTCAGCGGGCTCGACTGGGTTTTTTCTCAAGTTGATCGCGCCATCGTCCTTGAGGACGACATCCTGCCCCATCCAAGCTTCCTACCGTGGGCGGCGGCGATGCTCAACCGCTTCGGGCGCGATCCGACCGTCGGCTTTATCAGTGGCCGTAACCCACTTGGGTATTGGGGGAAATCTGACCAGGACCATATCAGGGCCAATACCGGCAGCATCTTGGGCTGGGCCGCTACGGCCCAGGCATGGCAGCGCATTCAGCGCTACGACCTCACAGGAGACCCATTGCAGGCCGTCACCGAGGTGGGCCGATTGATCCAGGAGCCACTCTTGGCGGCCCACCGCGCAATCGCGCTACGGATGTTCCGTCGGGGGGAACTGGCCGCCTGGGATACCATTTTCGACCTCCGTGCCGGTATGGCTGGACTGCATGCGATCTGCTCTCCGGTCAACCTCACCCGGCACACCGGCATTGGATCGGACGCCACCCATACACATACCATGCTCGCGGATGATTTAGGAGCACTCATCCAGGCCCATGAATCAAGGCCGATCCAGCCGTCACCCATCCATCAATCACCTGATTCCGGATTTGATCGCGCCACGATGATGGTCCAACTCCTCACCCGCTGCCGCAATCCCACCATGGCCGTTCGGCTGGCCCGACTGGTCCGGCACGGCACCCAATTGCCGCTCGATGGGGCGGCGCGCCACCACCTGGCGCCATTCATCCATGCGACGGAGTCTCTCCGACTTCTGGATCATCTGGCAGCCCAAGGTCTGTCCTCGCCGTTGTTTGCGCAACTCCTCGACGCCATTCGCCGCCAGGCCACCGAGTACGTCCCTGTCCTATGAGCATTACAAGCCCGGTCTCCGTCATCATTCCCGTCCGCAATGCGGCTACCCACCTTCCGGTAGCCCTGGAGAGCGTTCTGTCGCAGCAGCCAAGGCCCGCCGAGGTGATCGTCATCGATGGCGGCTCAAGTGATGACAGCGTCGCGATAGCCGCGGCCCATGGAGCCCATGTCATCCATCAGGAAGGGCGAGGCCTCGCCGCCGCACGCAACCAAGCCATCCGCGCCAGTCGACATCCGTGGATAGCGTTCTGCGATGGCGATGATCGCTGGACTTCCGATTCGCTCGTGGTCCGAACCCAGGCATTGATCGCGACCCCCTCCGCATCGGTGGCCATAGGGCGGGTGATCCGGGAACTACTGGCCGACACCCAGGCCAGCGCCGCCCAACGCGAACAAGTCGGCCGTCCGGTTCCCGGTTTCACTCCCGGTGCCATGGTCGCCCACCGCACTACTTTCGAACAGATCGGATTCTTCGACGAATCGCTGGCCATCGGTGCGGACAGTGACTGGTTTATTCGACTACAGGAGTCGGACAAGCCAGCCGTGCGGATCGAAATCGTAGTCCTTTACAAGGGCGCGCGGGGAACCAGCCTCTCCAGCGACGTGGGGACCTATCAGCGTGAGTTGCTGACGGTTACCCGTCGCTATATTCGCCGCCGGCGCGAGAACCCCGCTGGATGAACCTGATCCACATCATCCCGCGCTTCATTGGCGGAGGCCCGGAGCGCCATCTGATTGCGCTCACCGATGCCTGGCGCTCCGCCGGAATCGAAGCCCGACATCGGATTATTGTCCTCGAACCCCCGGTGGCGGCACCTTTGCTGATCAAGGCACGCCGCCTCGGAATCGAGCTGCTGATAGCCCCCGATCTTCTCGCGATACGGAATGCCATCTCCGCCGCCGACATCGTCGAGATCAGGTTCTGGAACCACCCACGCCTGTACGACTTACTCCGCGTCGAGCTTCCTGCCGCCCGCTGGTTACTGAGCAGCGCCGTCGCCGGCACGACCTTGCCGCAAGTTCTGTCGGCAGAGTTGGGAGATATTGCCGACGCAATGATCCTATCCACGGATGCCAGTCTTCCGACCCCGGCCGTAAGCCACGCACGAGCCCGAGGGTGTCGGGTCGAATCCATCCCGTCCCTTGCCGACATGAGGCGGCTGGCGGGTTTCAAGTCGCGCCAGCACAAAGGGATTCAGGTGGGCTACCTCGGACTGGTGGAGCCGAGCAAAATGCATCCTCGTTTTGCGGAACTTTCGTCGGCCGTCACGACGAAGGAAATCCGATTCGAAATCTACGGCGGAGGATCGTGGCGCGAGCACCTGCAAAGCCGGTTCGACGCAGCAGGCATTTCGGATCGGGTTCGCTTCCATGGGCAGATCGAGGACATCCGGACCGCCTTCGAGGAGATGGACATCTTTGGGTATCCCCTCGCTCCGGAGACCTACGCCACTTGCGAGAAAGCCCTCCAGGAAGCCATGTGGGCAGGCATTCCTCCGGTGGTCCTCGCCGGCAGCGGAGCGACCGCGATGGTCCAGCACGAGCGCACTGGGCTGGTGTGCGAAACTGAAGCGGCGTATGCAAGCGCCCTAGATCGTCTGGCCAACGACGCATCCTTACGACGAAGCCTCGGTGCCGCCGCGCGCGCTTTCGCCCTGGAGCACTTCGACCCGGACCGTAATGCGCTACGCTTCCACCAGGTTTTCGACGCGTTGCGACAGTGCCAGCGGCGCGAGATCAACCCGCTGCCAGGCCGCGATGAACCGGGGGCGCAGCGATTCATACGCAGCCTAGGTACTCTCGGCCATGACTTTGAGACCAGTTTCCGGGGTACTCCCGCGGACGCAAACGTCACATGCGCCGAACGAGCGATTCGTCATTCGTCAACG
>CAUYUB010000389.1:0-1809 GCA_963575685.1 Gammaproteobacteria bacterium
AAATGACACGTATTTTATATGGACATCGGACAACTATGTTGACAAACACCGGAATTCCTACATCATGCAAACAGTAAGGAATAACGAGAACGATCCACTTACACCGACTGCGCCGACAACGCTCAGTGATATGACAGTAGCGCTCGTTAAATTGCAGGAGACCGAACGAACCCTCCGCGCTGAGATCGCTAACTATCAACGCACCGAGGCCATTTTACAGGAAAATGAGGAACGCTACCGGGCCGTCATCGAAACCGCTCTTGACGGTTTCTGGATGGTGGATAAAGAGGGGCGCCTCTTGGAGGTAAACGATGCCTATCAGCGCCAGTCCGGCTATAGCCGCGAGGAATTATTGAACCTCCGGGTTTCCGACCTTGAGGTCTTGGAAAAACCCGAGGATACCCGCGACCACATCGGTCAGGTCTTGCGCACCGGTAGCGACCGTTTCGAGACCGTTCATCGCCGCAAGGATGGCAGCGTTTGGCCGGTAGAGATTATCGTCAGCTATTGGTCTCCCGACTCCGGTCGTCTCCTTGCATTTCTACGCGACATCACAGCGCGCAAACAGGTCGAGCAGAAATTACGCGTTGAGGAGGAACGTTTCCGACTGATTGCTGAAACAATTACTGAACTGTTCTGGATCGCAGACCCCCAAATCCAGCGGATGTTTTATATCAGTCCTGCCTACGAGGAAATTTGGAAGCGTTCTTGTGCATCTCTATACGAAAACCCGAGCTCCTTCATGGAGGGCATCCATCCTGAGGATCGAACACGTGTCATTAATAATCTACGGAGCAATCATCCTTTCGGCCGATCTTTTACGCATGAATATCGCGTCGTCCGGCCGGATGGTTCCATCCGTTGGGTCTGGGATCGCGGCTTTCCGGTTGCCGATAATGAGGGGAATGCGAAATTCTACATTGGGATTGTACAGGATATCACCGAGCGTAAGGAGGCGGAATTGGCTTTACGGAATACTCGAAATCTCCTCGGAGCAATTGTTGAGGGTACTTCCGACGCCGTATTTGCCAAAGATCGGGAAGGGCGTTATCTGTTGTTCAATAGCGCCGCGGCCAGGATGACCGATAGAAGTGCCACGGAAGTAATCGGCCACGATGATTTCTCGCTTTTCCCTCCAGCGGTAGCGGAACGGGTACGTGCCCATGACCAGGCGGTGATGGCCTCGGGTAAGAATCTCAGCTATGAAGAAAACCTATTCAGGTCGACCGATGGCCGGAAGGTACCGGTCTGGGTGATCAAGGGACCCCTCCAAATCGAGGGCGAGATGAGCGGTATCTTCGGGATCTCACGCGATATCACCGAGCGCAAGAATCTGCTCGACCGTTTGCAGGAGAGCGAGGCGTTGTTTCGGGCCATTTTTCATTCGGCCGGCAGTGGTATTGAATTGATCGACGCGGATACATTGCGTTTTGTTGATGTCAACGAGGCATCTTGTCGATTACTTGGTTACACGCATGAGGAATTCCTCCACATGCGTCTTCTGGATATTCAGGTCAATATCCAGGAAGAACTATTCATCCAGGCGGTGCGCGAGATTACTACCCTTGGTTGTACCACCTTTGAAAACCAGCATCGCTGCAAGAATGGCAAGATCCTGGATGTCGAAGTCACGGCATCCACCCTCAATCTTGGTAGTCGCCACCTAATCGTTGGGGTCTGGCAAGATATAACCGCACGTAAACACGCCGAGGAACGCCAACGCTTAGCTGCCAGTGTCTTTTCCAATAGCCAGGAAGGTGTGGAGAATAGGTGGGAAGAAAGAATATTTTAACCTTTCCATTTGTCGTC
>CAUYUB010000390.1:0-1809 GCA_963575685.1 Gammaproteobacteria bacterium
CCGACGAGACTACCAGTGTCGGCAAACACTTTCTGCGCGGCAGCGGCGACATAGTAGCCACCCGAGGCACAGATATCGCTTATCACCGCATAGATCGGGGTATCCGGGTATTTCTTGCGCAGCCGCCAGATCTCGTCGTTGATATAGCCCGCCTGAACCGGGCTTCCGCCGGGACTATTGATGCGTACAATGACCCCTGCGGTATTGGTATCCTCGAAGGCGGCCCGCAGCCCGGCGACGATATCATCGGCGTTGGCATCGGTACCATCGGAGAGGATGCCCTTAACCTCCACCATGGCGGTATGCCTACCGCCTAAATGGAGATTCGCGCTGCTGTTCCACAAATAGAGACCGAGCAGGGCGAACAGATAAAGAAAGAGCAGCATCTTGAAAAAGATACCCCAGCGTCGGGAGCGACGCTGCTCATCAAGGGCTGCAAAACTCAGACGATTGATAATGTCTCGTTCCCAATCGGCAGGTGGTGGAGTTTCTTTGGTCATCTGCGGTGGTCCTCGGCATGGAAAAATAACGGAACATCCTGAATTTTAGGATGACGAATTGATTTGTTTTACAAGATCTAAAAAGATCTCGAACCTCGAACCTAAGATAAGTTATGACCTATCAACTGATCATTTTTGATTGGGACGGTACCCTGATTGATTCCGAAGCACATATCGTCGCTTGTTTCCAGAGAGCGGCATTGGATCTGGGGTTGCCATTGTTGTCACGCGCCGCAGTGCGCAACATCATCGGATTGGGGCTGGTAGAGGCAAGCGCTGTACTCCTGCCTGAGTTGGATGGGGTCGGTCGACAAACTCTGGCGGATCGCTACCGTCATCACTACTTCCTCAGTGCCGAGCCTATCCCTTCCAGCCCGTTTCCTGGGGTGGAAGAGACGCTGTGCCGACTCTACGACAACGGCCATCTGTTGGCGGTAGCTACTGGTAAGAGCCGCCGCGGCCTTGATCGAGCCTTGCGGGAGACCAACCTGGGACACTTCTTTCATACCACCCGTTGCGCGGACGAAACCCATTCCAAACCCAACCCACAGATGCTCCTGGAAATCCTGGAAGAGTTAGAACTCAACCCAGGGCATGCCGTGATGATCGGCGATACTGAGTACGATATGGAAATGGCCCACAATGCCGCAATGGCGCGTATCGCGGTGAGCTATGGGGTTCACGAGGTAGAACGCCTACAGCGTTGGCGGCCTCTTACCTGCCTGGATGACCTTCCCGCATTATGCACCTGGTTGGCAAATTCGCCTAAAAGCGAACGGAGCGGCATTGGGACTTAGTCCCCATTACATTACATCTCATCCAGAGATTTCAACCTCGCCATCAGTGTCGCCATCTTGTGGATGATGGTGCGCATCGTCGCGGGGCATTGCCCCCTGTCCCCAAAGAGCCATATGATCTACATAATACTCAAATAAAATTCCAATCTGTCAAGATCTTTTTCGCTGCGCAAAAAAGAGATGATTTTCTGTTTATTGAAAGTGTTGGGTGGAATGGTAATATACTTAACAAATTTCTCATTTTTTACGTGAATCGCTATACGCTTTTTACAGAAAATCAGGGTGTAAAACTTGTTTCCAGAATCCTCTAATAATAAATTTAATTGGTATCCGTAAAAACTGCCGGATGACGAAAAATCTACGCTTCTTGTCAATAAATACATAAAACACTCACAGAACCCTCCTTGGGCGGCATACACGCAGGCACTGTTCCCTTTTTTATCTTTGTGAAAAATATCAATCCCCTTGCTCTCTAAAAATTTAACGATATCCAAATGACCATATTCGGCGGC
>CAUYUB010000391.1:0-1806 GCA_963575685.1 Gammaproteobacteria bacterium
AAACCATCAGGTTATACCAAGCCACCTTGGAACGTTGCCCCTGGAACTCCAGCAGATAGACCGGGCCCTCGTGCCCCTCGGGTTCGAACACGCCATCAATCCGTCGTTCCAGCGCCTTGAGAGTGAGCGAGCGGAACCGGTACGGTCCCGGTAAAAGGAGCCCTCCGGTTAGCACCCTGAACGCCTCGGCCCCCATCGCCAGGAATTGATGGATCGATTGGTCAGTTTTCATGAAAAGAAGTGTAACCCACCCCGCAGCGACGTTCCCGAATTTTGGCACATCGTTGACAGGTCAATTCAGCGGCTTGGCATTGACCTCGTTCGAGTATGAGCTGGCGCCGTTCGCGTTGACCGCCTTCATCTTGAAGTAGTACTTCGTGCCGTTGGTCAGGGCGGTAATGGTGACGCTGGCCCCCGTGACATCAGTTTTGGTTGCGGTCGAGGATTCTCCACCCGCCGTGGTGCCCTTGTAGACGTTGTAACTGGTCGCGCCGGTCACGGCGGACCAGCTCAGCGTGACCTGCGCGTTCCCCGCCACCGCACTGATCACCGGCGCGCTGATGGGCGTGGCGCTGACCTCGTTCGAGGAAGCGCTGCTACCCGTCGCATTGACCGCGACCATCTTGAAGTAATAGGTAGCGCCGTTAGTGAGTCCGGTGAGGGTGACAGTGGTCCCGGTCACCCCAGTCTTGGCCGCCGTTGGGGATTCTCCTCCCGCCGTGGTCCCTTGATAAACACTGTAACTCGTCGCGCCGGTTACCGTGGACCAGGTCAGCGTGACTTGGCCGGTGCCCGCCGTCGCGCTATTTACGACCGGAGCGGCAATCGGCTTAGCATTGACCTCGTTCGAATAGGCACTGGTACCATTCGTGTTGACGGCCTTCATCTTGAAGTAGTACTTCGTGCCGTTGCTCAGGCCGGTGATGATAACGCTGGTCCCCGTGACCCCGGTCTTGATCGGGGTCGCGGATTCCCCGCCCGCCGTGGTGCCCTGGTAGACGTTGTAGCTGGTCGCGCCATTTACCGCGCTCCAGTTCAGCGTTACTTGGGCATTACCCGCGACCGCGCTCGTAATTGATGGTGCGCCGGGGGAGATCGTGAGGCTTTGCGTGACCTGCGTGGCCGCGTTGTAGTTGGCGTTACCCGCCTGGTTCGCGGCAATGGTGCAGGTCCCGGCGCCGACACCGGTCACGGTGTTCCCGCTCACGGTGCAGGTCGTCGTGGTCTGGCTGGTGAAGGTCACCGGATTGCCCGACGCCCCGCCCGTGGCCGTGACTGTTCCCGTGCCTCCCACTACCACGGTGGGTGCGGTCCCGAAGGTGATGGCCTGATTCCCCTTTCCGACCGTGATGGTCTGGATGACCTGCGGCGCGGCGTTGTAGTTGGCGCTACTCGCTTGGTTGGCGGCAATCGCGCAGGTCCCGGCGATGATGCCGCTCACGGTACTCCCGCTCACGATGCAGACAGTGGACGTAGTGGAACTGAAGGTGACCGGTCTACCCGATGCCCCTCCCGTAGCTATGACCGTTCCCATGCCTCCGACCACTACCCTCGGTGCGGCCCCGAAGTGGATGATCTGATTACCCTTCCCGATCGTGATCGCTTGTGTGACTTGAGGTGAGGCGTTGTAATTGGCATTTCCAGTCTGATTCGCGGTAATCGTGCAAGCGCCCGCCGCTACGCCGGTAACCGTACTGCCAGTTACGGTGCAAATAGTTGGCGTGCTGGAAGCAAAGGTTACCGAATTACCAGAGGCTCCTCCCGTGGCTGAAAGTGTTCCATTCCCTCCGACCACTACCGTGGGTG
>CAUYUB010000392.1:0-1805 GCA_963575685.1 Gammaproteobacteria bacterium
GGCTGGTTATGATATATTCACCATTGGCTAGGCCAATGGCAACTTGTGCGATTAAATCCTTAAAGATAAGAGAGGTCTATGATGTTTAGTTCAATCCACAACTTCTATGAACAATTGGTCCTTGAACGGATCCTAACCGTCACGAAAGAGCGTAATGAGTCGCTAGATGCAGAACTTATGGAGGATATTGCCTGCATCGCTTTGAATCGTTTACCGTCCCGCTATATACGCCATAATGTGGACATGGCCTTTAGCCTCAGTGACACCGAGCGCGAAAACATGGACTTCCAGGTAGCTCGTGCCGTCGACGAAGCGATCGAGTTTTCCGGGCGGCGCCACGCTCCTCATTAATGCCGTTGGATGATATTGCCCATAGGCGATATGCAATCAAACTAGCGCGAGGATATTGCTTCCGTGTTTGAGATCATCCGTGCCGGTGGTTGGTTGATGTGGCCCATTCTGGGTTGTTCGGTAATCGCCATGGCGATTGTGTTGGAACGCGCCTGGATATTGCGGCGTCGGCGGGTTACGCCCCCTTACCTCGTCCCTCAGGTGCTGGAATGGGTCCACACCCGTCAGATCGATACTACCCATCTTGACGCCTTACGCAAAAATTCCCCCCTGGGCCGAATTCTTGCGGCCGGGTTGGTCCACCGTCACGCCAGCCGTGAGGTGATGAAGGAAAGCATTGAAGAAACCGGACGTCACGTCGTGGCGGACCTGGAACGGTTCCTCAATACCTTGGGGACCATCGCCGAAGTGTCACCACTCCTCGGATTACTCGGTACCACCTTCGGCATGATCCAGACCTTCAATGTCATCTCCGCCCACGGGGTGGGCAACCCGGCCCTCATGTCGAACGGCATCGCCATCGCCCTCATTACCACTGCAGCAGGACTGTCAGTGGCCATCCCGGCCTTGCTCTGCCATCGCTATTTTCAGGCCAAGGTAGATGGCTTGGTGGTCACCATGGAACAGGAAGCGTTACGCCTGGTTGAGACCCTCCATGGTGAGCGGATGCAGGAGATGGGGGCGGGTCTGTGAATCTGCGTCCCCGTCGTCGGGAGTGCCCGCGCTTCATCAATCTCACCTCGCTCATTGACGTGGTCTTCAATCTGTTGCTCTTTTTCATGGTCACTACCAGCTTCAACCGTGCGACCGAGATCACCCTTGATCTGCCCACGGCGGAGTCTGGTCAACCCCCCCATGAAGAGCGCACTATCGAAGTAACGATAGATGCCCAAGGTCACTACTATCTGACCGAGCACCAGGGCGAGCGGGCGTTGGCTGACCAAGAGCCGGCCACAGTACGCGCGGCATTGCAGGAAGCCGCCGAGGCGATGGAGACGGCAAGCGCCGCTGCCCGCTCATCCGGTCGGTCGTCCTCTCGTTCCGGCAATACGACCGACGAACGGGAGTTGCTGGTCGTGGTCAATGCCGATGGTCGAGCCCCTCACCAGTCAGTGGTGACCGTCATGGACGCGGCACGCCAGGTAGGACTGACCCATCTCACCTTCGCTACCCGTCAGACCCCATCTTCCCCTTCTTCTAATGCCTCACCGCGCCAGCCATGAGCCTGATCCAAAAGAATATCCCAACCTCCCCGGCGCAACGGTGACTATGTCCGACCTTTCGATTGGTACGCCGCCTCCTCTTGGGGCCGGTGAGGTCTACCGCCGAATCCTGTTTCTGGCCAAACCCTAAGGGTCCGTGATTGTAGTCACCACGCTCGCCATGGCGGCCTCCGCCGCCACCGAGACCGCTTTCGCCGCCCTCATGCAGCCCCTGCTTGATGGCAGTTTTGT
>CAUYUB010000393.1:0-1804 GCA_963575685.1 Gammaproteobacteria bacterium
CCCCGCCATTTGGACCATGAGTTCCGGGCTCATAACCTTTACCGCAACTCAGTATCCAATAGGCACAACGCTTCTGCTTGGCGGTGGTTTTGAGGATTCTGGAGAGGTTGCCAACTGGACAGGATCTAATGCGACTCTGGCGAGCATATCGGGCGGACAGAGTGGGAATCGTCTTCAGCTAACGACTACCGGAGGAAGCTATCAATACGCCACGCAATCCGTGACTTTGATTCCAAGGGCATTTTATCAATTATCAGTTTGGGTAAAAAGCGGGACAAGCGGGAACGAACCAGGATTCATAAGCATTAATGGGGGTGTGGACGAAAACCACGCGATTAATTTCACCTCCACCAGTTCCTGGCAGTCCGTAGTCGTTAATTTTCAGGCAGTCAATGCCTCTCTGCATGTTAATTTAGCCAAATACTCAGCGACAGCTGGTACTATGTTGTTTGACCAGGCTGGCTTAATTCGTATGACACCAGGCATTCCGCCTTTGAACTCAATAATCACCGCAGATTTCGATTATTACTGGCGCTGCCGATTCACCGATGATGATGTCGATTTTAGTAATATCTGGGCGAAGATGTGGCAGTTGGAAAAGCTCACGTTCACAACGGAGAAGGGTTCATGAAATACCTCTCTCCTGCGCTTCAGGCGCTTCTTGCGACCGGGCAATTCTGGTCAGCTGATCTCTACGAAATAACGCTGCTCTCGGAAACTGTTCTCCGGCTCACGACATCTGATTACGGCATAACCTCGGGCGGGCATGTCTTCACTTGCTCGGGGCCTTTGATCGAGCGCAGCACGATAAAGCAGAGCATCGGGGCCTCGGTGGATGATCTCACGGTTACGCTCTACCCCAAGGATACAGATCTTGTCGACGGGATATCTTTTCTAAAGGCGATTCGACGGGGGAATTTCGACGGGGCCACTCTCGCTGTCTACCGGGCTTTCATGCCAACGGCCGGGGATGTTTCTGCAGGACTCGTCAAAAGGTTTTCGGGCCGATTCGGGCCGATCGACGCGGATCGTACCTCGGCCGAGATCACGGTCAAATCCTGGGCGGAACTTTTAAATATCCAATGGCCAAGAATTACCTACACGCCTGGCTGCCCGCTCACCCTTTTTGAAACAGCCTGCGGCGCATCGAGGGCGTCCTTCACATTCAACGGCACAATCGCAACCGGCTCCACTCTCTCGACGATCAACGTAACCGGCCTGACTTCAAAGGCGAATGGCTATTTCGATACCGGGATTGCTGCATTTTCGGGCGGATTGGTGCGAAGGTCGGTTAAAAGCTGGGCAAGTAATGTCATCCATCTGGCCACGCCGCTCTACGAACTCCCGACGGTAGGGGCCGTGATCGCACTCACTGCCGGCTGCGACAAAACGACCGCGACCTGCGATAGCCGGTTTTGGGGAGCTAATTACGTACTCCATTTCCAGGGTCAGCCATGGATTCCGGACCCCGAAACAGCGGCTTAGGCTGCCGTTTCATGAAATACCGCAAATCTCTTGACAATCTACCTAATCCCGAAATGGCATCATAAGACTTTCCGAGAAAATTATCTTAAACGTAGAACTGCGGCTATTGCAAAAGCCAAAAACGAGAAGAAGAAAACATGACTACGCGCGAAGCCGTTGTATCTGAAGCTCATTCCTGGCTCGGTACGAGCTATCATCATGCCGCCCGTATCAAAGGCGTTGGGGTGGATTGCGCAATGTATCTCCTGGAAGTTTATCGGGCCACCGGGGCAATCCCAAACGTGCGCCTCAAGCAATACCCAGCCGATTGGCATCACCA
>CAUYUB010000394.1:0-1799 GCA_963575685.1 Gammaproteobacteria bacterium
TGCTGAGGATGGCGCGAGGGTAGCGGTCGCTAATACTCTGCCCCACACCTTGGTGCTGCTTGACGGTGATCTGAATCTGGTCAAGGTGTTGCCGGTTGTCACCCAGGATGGCAAACAGACCTCGCGCGTTTCGGCGGTCTACGACGCTGCACCACGACACAGCTTTGTTGCCGCGCTGAAGGACTTTCCAGAGATCTGGGAGATTTCCTACGACCCACAGACACCACCGATTTTCGAGGGTTATGTCCATGACTACCAAATGGGTGAGGCCATCGCCACCTCTGGTTTTCTCCATCCACGCCGCATTCCGCTTGATGACATACTCGACGACTTTTTCTTTGACGCCTCCTATACCAACGTGATGGGGGCAGCGCGTACCGGCAAGGGGCAGGTTGTGAATTTGGAGGTACGGCGCAAAATCGCCGATCTTGTCTTACCGGGTATGCCTCATTTGGGTTCCGGCATCACCTGGCAATGGAACGGTCACCCCGTGATGGCAACGCCCAATCTCAAGGAAGGATTGGTTAGCGTTATCGACATGAGCGACTGGCGAACGATCCGTCAGATTTCAACCTCAGGTCCCGGTTTTTTCATCCGCAGCCACGAGGCTACCCCTTACGCTTGGGTAGATTCGATGATGGGCAAGGAGAAAAATATGCTGTTGATCATCGACAAACGCACTTTGGAGCCTGTTACCGAAGTCAAGGTCGAAACCGGTAAAACCTTAGCTCATGTGGAGTTCGACCGCTATGGTCGCTACGCACTGGCCAGCATTTGGGAGCGCAAGGCCGACGGCGGGGCCCTCGTTGTTTTCGACGCGACGACCTTCAAGGAAGTGAAGCGCATTCCCATGGATAAACCGGTAGGCAAGTACAACGTCTTCAATAAGGTGACCCGTTCGGCGGGAACAAGCCACTGATGTAATTTATAGCCTATTTCCTCTCTTTTCCTCCCTCCACATAACGTGCAAAATTACGCCATACGAGGATAGCGAAATGTCATGACTCAATAGGGAGGTACAATTTCATATGGTGGTTTCTACCGATGCCTATTTACGATAGCGATATCAAGCACATTGAGCTGTTCTCCGCCCTGGAACCGGACCAATTGGAGCGTGTCCTCCGAGGGGTACGCCAGGTGCATTTGGAGGAGGGGCAGCTCCTGTTTCAGTTCGGCGACCCAGCGCGGCGCTTTTTTTATATACGTAGTGGCGCCATCAAGCTCTTCCGTCTGTCGCCGGACGGTGCCGAGAAGGTGATCGACATTGCCATGCCGCGACAGAGCTTCGCCGCTGCGGTGATGTTCATGGAAGACCAGGTTTACCCGGTGAGCGCCCAAGCCCTAAGCGAGACGACCCTGTATGCCGTCGATAATGCCATATTCATGGGGGTGCTACGTGAATCCATGGATACTTGTATGCGGACGATGGCCCATTTAAGCCGACGTCTGCACCACTGTATCCGGGAGATCAACAATCTCAGTCTCCAGAATGCCATCCATCGCCTGGCAACTTATCTTATTGAGGAACTCCCAGCATCGGCGGTAGGCCATGGAGATGTAGTATTGTCGATGCCGAAGAGCGTCCTTGCCTCGCGTCTCTCCATCCAGGCTGAGACCTTTTCTCGTCTTCTCCATACGCTGACGAAATCGGGGATTATTCGCGTGGAAGGCAAGACCATTCACGTACTCGATGTGGAACGCTTGCGGAAGATCTAATCCACAAAGGCGAAAATCGCAAAGGCAAAAGAATAGTAAAAGATCTTTCTTTTATGCATAAAAGAAAGATCTTTTACTATTCT
>CAUYUB010000395.1:0-1795 GCA_963575685.1 Gammaproteobacteria bacterium
CACCAAAGAAAAAGCCTAGCGCCAAAAAATCGCTAGGCTTTTGTTTTTATTGGTGCCGGCGAGAGGAATCGAACCTCCGACCTACTGATTACGAATCAGTTGCTCTACCGACTGAGCTACACCGGCTAAATTGTGCGTAAACAGTGTCTATAATGACATCCCCTTGGATCATCTGCAACACATTAACTTGGCTCCTTGGCTCCCAGCAATTCTCAATTTTGACAGAGACCACCTAAAGTAGCCACACACTCAACGCAGAAATTCCCCAGTGAGCGTACCATCTAACCCTTGCATCCTAACCTAAACGATATCATGAAAAAGATGAGCAGTACGTTTGAGACCTTCACGGATCCGAGGATCTGACGAGATGAGCTTCCCTCTCCCGACGCCCCCACCCGCGCCACGCAAACGCTTCGGCCAACATTTTCTCCACGACCCAAGGGTCCTCTCCCGCATCGTGGCGGCCATCGCTCCCCAAACCGAGGAGCACGTGGTCGAGATCGGTCCGGGCTTGGGTGCACTGACCCTGCCGTTACTGCGCGAGGTGGGCCGACTGGAAGTCGTCGAGCTGGATCGGGATGTCATTCCCCATCTACGAGAACGCTGTGCCGGCATTGGGGAACTGATCATCCACCAAGCCGATGCCCTTGCCTTCGATTTTCGGTCTCTCGCGACCCAGGGACCGCTACGACTGGTCGGCAATCTTCCCTATAACGTCGCCACTCCGCTCCTTTTCCATCTGTTGGATCAGCTTCACCCAGTCGAATCGGCGGTGGGTCCGCCACAGGTGGTGGACATGCACTTCATGCTGCAACGGGAGGTGGTCGAGCGTCTGGCCGCCCGTTCCGGAGAACCAAGTTATGGCCGTCTGAGTGTGATGGTCCAATACCGTTGCAGTGTGGAGCGATTATTCATCGTATCTGCCGGGGCTTTTCGTCCCCCCCCCCCGGGTAGAATCCGCGGTAGTGCGGCTGCGGCCCCACCTAAGACCTCCCGTCATGGTGGCAGACCACCATGATTTTGCACGGCTGGTACGTCAGGTCTTCTCTCAGCGTCGTAAAACGGTGCGCAATACCCTGCGTGGATTGCTTACTGCAGCGGCTATTCAAGAGGCTGGCGTGGATCCCAGTGCTCGTCCCGAAGTGTTATCGATAGCCCAATTTGCACGATTGGCGGAATTGTTACCGAAAACTCCCAGTTCGGGAGGTCCGCCAAATCTGTGGGAGGAGAGCAGCAATTCTCATTTTGATAAAGACCATCTAAAGTAGCCGCACACCTTACACAGAGATCTCGGCGGCCCGCCAGCCCTCTCCCGAAGGGAGAGGGGAGAAAAGCGAAATAGGTGACAACTTTGGTGAACATGATGCCCTTCGGGCAATAAAGTCAAAGTCAAAAGCATGTATGTAGACTTTACTCCGCCCTTTGCTTATCTACCCCCGGCCTTCACCTCAACGATGCTCGGAGCAATTGCAACCATGGAAACTGTCCATACCATTGCTAGAAAGCCGTTTACCCTCAAACAAATTCCATAGTAAAACTGTGGCGTAGCACTACCTCCGATTCAGCATCTGATTGATTGTCGAACGGGTCTCGCCCACCGAACTGATCCGGATTGCCGGTAGGTCATCCACGGGGCATTTGTTCTCGCAAAGGCCACAGCCGATGCACAGACCTGGGTCGAGCAGGGGTTGCTTGAGTTCTACGGGGCTCCCTGTTCGCCCCATCATCTGTACCTTTTGCGGTAGTGCTACACAAGTAATGCTCTTCAGGTACGGAATAGTATCCATGGCATTCA
>CAUYUB010000396.1:0-1788 GCA_963575685.1 Gammaproteobacteria bacterium
CGTTGGCCCAACGAGGGGAGAGTATCGAGTAGGTTGGGCACGCATAACCCTGCCAGGTTCCCGGTTCGAGTCCGGGGTGAGGCCCGAATTTATGGACTCGTAGCTCAATCGGGAGAGCGCCAGCTTGACATGCTGGAGGCAAGAGGATCGAAACCTCTCGGTTGCACCATTTACGCGCATTTAGCTTAATCGGTAAAGCCGGCTGCTCATAACAGCCCCTATCCCGGTTCGAGCCCGGGGATGCGCACTTAAAACAAAGGTTGACGTAGCGCTGACCATCTGCGCGCTGGGCTCATAACCCAGAGGTCGTTGGTTCGAACCCAACCTCAACCACCAATCTGTGAGAGACCTAGTCTGAGCTTCTAAAGCTAGCGGAGTCTCTCAATGCTTAAAATTCTTGGTCGTGGTAACCAGTTTGGTCTGGACTTGCCATCAGCGAATCTCACTGGAGTTGTCGAGAAGGATATCCAACTCTCGGAGATCAAGGCTCTCAAGGCGGGCCGTTTTCTCGCTATCGACCAAACCACGAAACAGGCCACCTTGGCTGACGGTGACGAAACCCTGGGCAAAATCCCTCTGGGCTTCATCGTCAACGACGCTGTCGGCTTGTTCTTCGAAAACACGCCGGCCCTGGCTTCTATGCAGGTTCCGTTTACCTTCGGTAACTGTATCGTAATCAGCGATCAAATTGCTTCTGGCGTGACCATTCTAGCTTCTCAACTTCTGTATTGCGGTACAGGGGCTCAAGCTGGTATGATCACGAACGTGCCCCCGTCAAATTCGCGCGAAATTGGCATTTCTATGGGCACCCCTGATCCGGTTACCAAAGAACTCCTTATTGCCGTTCTAGGCTAAGTCTTCACGGTAGCGTAGCACAGTCTGGTAGTGCATCTGGCTCATAACCAGGGGGTCGCAGGTTCAAATCCCGCCGCTACCACCAACTCTGCTCTCAATTTCTCCTTAGGAAAAGAGAAGCAATATCTCCACCAAACAGGAGAATCTCATGGTCTTCAAAGGCAATCTGGCCACTATCATCCGTCCCTGCAACTGCAACCCTAATTGGGTTCTGGTCCGGATCGATAAGCCCGCCGCAGGTTCTCACTACAAAGTCGGCGACTACACCATCTGGGACGCCCAGTAACTCTTTAAGGCGGGGTAACTCCCCGCCTTAATCTTCCGAGTCCTTACTTCACTTCCAAAGTGGGGAACGGCGTACAGACGTTTCTGCGCCTAGACGGTAGCCAAGCGAGCTTCGGCAGCGCCCGCTATTGTGGTCGTAGGAACTAGAAATCGGAACCACACCTGAGCATGTGTATAAAAGGCTCCGTGTCTTCATTCACTGATCCCGGGAAGTTTAACAGGTTGAACGTCTGGTTTTGGACCAGAAAGTAGAAGGTTCGAGACCTTCGCCGGGAACCAAATCATTGAGGAATGGTGTAATGGTAACACTGCGGTTTTTGGTACCGTCATTCTAGGTTCGAGTCCTAGTTCCTCAGCCAAGTTTGATCAGGAATCGTTGTCTAATGGTAGGACGCTAAGATTCTGACTCTTAGAGGCGTAGGTTCGACCCCTACTTCCTGATCCAACTTAAATTCGTAAACTACGGCCCAACTACAGGAGCCTATGATGCAAACTATTGACGGCTGGCACGGAGGCCGGATTAAGGCTTTTATCGACGGTGTCGGTTTTGAGCACGCTGCTCAAGTCCAAGTCCACAACGTCGCTGCCTTGCCTTTTATCCACGAACACGTCGCCTTGATGCCAGATGTCCACATGGGCTACGGCGCA
>CAUYUB010000397.1:0-1780 GCA_963575685.1 Gammaproteobacteria bacterium
GGATACCCATGCGGTAACAACCTTCGCGGTGACTCCATCAATAGACCCATTGAACGCGGATACCGGGACGATAGCGAGTGAGAGATTCCCCGTTGCATTGGCTACGATACTGACCGTATGCGTGACGTTATACTGCCCGTTGGGGTATGCATCGAACCCGGCAGACACTCCTGCAAGGGTAATGTCTATGGCGGTAAAACTCCCTGCCGATGCCCCGCTGACGGTGAGTTCAATCTGGACAATATCCCCCGATGTTACCGCGATGTTCTGCGAGATCGGATCGGTATTGCCTGCCGTATGTGTTGCTTTTCCCGCGTTCCATGCCCAGCCGGCACCCGTTCCCCCAACCGTCCACCCCGAAAGATCGCTGGTGAATCCCCCGTTGGTTACCAGTTCATTGCCGTATGTGGGCGAATCAGTAAGGGTTTTGAGGGTAGTTTTACCGTTGGTTGTGTCGAGGGTATGAAGTGCGGTTATCCCGTCTGCCCTGAGCATCTGGATCGCAGTAGTGGAGTCCGTTACCGGCCATACCTTCCCGATCGTGCGTTCCTGCAGCGCGTCCATATCCCGTTTGGAGAAGTTGCGCCCGATATACGAGCCGGCTGCCCATGCCTGCGCCGCGCCATAGGTGCCGGACACTTCAATGCCGCGAGTAACGCCCGTGAGTGTGCCCGCTCCGGACGCTGCCGATTTGCCCGTGTATGAGACGGTTTCAAAGAGGGAGCCGGTAATGTTGCTGATCGTCGCGATGTTGGGGGCGGCGGGGAATACGTTGAGTTCGGCAACGGTGAGGGTTCCATCCCCGATCAGCGCCGGTGCGGTCAGGGTAGTCTGCATTGAGCCGGGGAAGCCTGGATAAATGGTTGTCATGATACGCTCACCATAAGTCCCTCATCCTTTGCCAGCCGTTTCAATTCATCAATCTGCTTCTCTTCCGGCAATCCCGCCAGTTTCGACTTCGCTTCCCGGACAAACTTCATGGTCTGTGCGTTCTTTGCTGCCATGCCCTCCACTCCATACGAGTACTCAGCTGCTGTCAGGGCAACCCCGTTCCCGCTAATCTTCACCATCTTCTTTGCATCGCCGGGCATATTAGGGGGTTCCGGGTGCGGGTTGCCTTTCGGGCTCTTGTCGCTTGATGGAGATGGAGATCCCGTCTTCCTGCCGGAAGGTTTCTGGATCTTCGTGATGTAATAATATTTCCCACGTGCTCCCGGATACGCCGTTCTGCCTTTCGGAACGCTCTGCAGGTCTTTGACATAGACCCGCGCCTTAACGATATCGCCATTCTCGCTTAAGATTTCGATATCCGGACTATCGGTTGAAAGTGCCTTAACCGTCTTATGCTCGGTCTCTTCGGATTCTCCCATGCGCTGTTCGGTGTTCTCTCCACCCTGCCCGTAATCGCTGAACGTAACCGGCTGGTATCCTTCACTGCCGGCACCGTATCGGCCCTGATCCATATCACCACCGTCCTGAACGCCCCCCTGCATTGCCTGTTGCTGCTGTTCGGCCTGCTCGTCCATTTCGGTAAGTTCTGATTCCGACAGGTGCTCGTTCAGGATTGCCGCCCGGTATGCCAGTGATGGCTTTATTCCGCTGTTCCGGGCTACGGAATACGATCCCCACCGGATACTGGTTGTGTGGGCGAGTTTCTGCTGGTCGTCAAGGTCGATATCCTTGATAAACTCGAATTTCCATCCCTTCTTATAGTCTTGGAGGTATGGCAGGATCTCCCGGTTGATCATGTCCTCGAACAGGGTCATTAACGGGTATAACA
>CAUYUB010000398.1:0-1777 GCA_963575685.1 Gammaproteobacteria bacterium
TGGTGTCTCCCTGGTCATAAAAAGATCATGTGGCCAGATTACACCGGGGGGGAGAAAGCATCTAGTCAAGGCACTTTAGGAAAAACCGGGGCATAAAAAAGGGGCCAAACGGCCCCTGGGGAGTGGTGCGGGCAGGGTGGGATCAGTCGGCAAAGAGGGTGGTCTGGCGGGAGGAATCTTTCTGATGATCGACAATCTGCCGGACCCATACTTCGGTAAGGTTGTATTTGATGGCGGTTTGGCGATAGCCGATAATCCGCACATCCCGGCGAATCAGCTCGTTGCGGCGTTTTTCTACCAGGGCGGCCGGTTTGGGAACATAAACCGACAGGCCGGGGTAGGCATTGCACAGTTTGTAGGTGGCTTCGACGCCGTTGGCTTCCACCAGGCCGCGGAAAGGGCGGGGGATGTCTTCCAGACGAATCTCCTTCAGCCACGCTTCGTGGTTCGGTTCACTCATGGGGGGCTCCTTTGTCCAGCAGGTTGGCCAGCCGGCGCACGGCTTCTTTGCCGGCGGCCTGTTGTTCGTCGGTACGGGCAGGGCGGGGGAGAGCGGGGCGATAGCTCTTCTCGGGGAGCAGATTGACCAGGTGTTTGGGTTGGGGCCACTCCACCACCTGGTCCAAGAGCCGCCGGGAGGCCCGCAGGAGACGGGCATAGTCGTCCACATCGTCAGTGATCTGTTTGGCAATGGTGCCGTGCCAGGTGTCGGCACAGAGGGCAATCATGTCGGCGGCCGGCTGCCCCTTCAAACTTCTGGCCACCAGAGCCTTGAGGAGCTGAGCCAGATAGAGCCGGAGTTGATCGTCTCCGGCCCACTCGGTGAGTATCCTGATGGCGCTGGCCCGGCGGGAATGGCCGCTGGTGGCGGTGACGGTGGTTTGGACCGCGTCGGCGGGGGTATCTTCGATAACTTTTTTCAGATAATTGTGGTTTTTTAGTGGCTTGTGCTGACCTTCTTCACGCTTTGCCCGCAGGTTTTCCACGGTGGCGGCCAGGGCCTTCTCCAACCGCACTGGGTCCGGGCAGAGGGCGGCGGTTTCTTTGGTCAGGGCCAGGGCCTTGTCAAAGGCCAGGCTTCGCTTGCCCGAACGGAACAGGGTCAGGTAGGGGAGGAGGCTCGGGAGCATGGCCGGGCGCAGGGCCAGCAGTTCGCGGGCGGCTTCGTCCTGGGTGAGGGCTTCGAGGCTATAGGAGGCATGACAGCAGGGGCAGGTGAGCATCATGCCGGCTCCGGGGTGACCCGTTTGGTCCAGTCCTTCAGCGCCTTTTTGACGATGGTCACCTGCCGATCGCTCAACCATTCCAGGGCATCGACCTTGGTCATCCGTTTGACAAAGTGACAGAGGGCGGTTTCCGACGAGTCCTTGACGGCGCCCAGTTTGTGCAGCTCGATCCACATGCCCCGGAGCAGCCGGGATTGGGGATCGTCGGCCAGCCGGCGGCTGAAGGTGCGGGTCGGGCTCTTTTTGCTTTTGGCCTGCCACCCCAGTTCGGCAAACCGGGCCAGCGCCCGAGCCCGGCCGATGCCATCCAGGGTGGCGGCGGAGTCGCTTTTGTTGCCCGATGCGCCCAGGATGATGGCCCGGTAGGCATCATCACTTAAGGCCAGGTCTTTCTTGGCCAGGTGGATCTTGGCCAGCTCTTGCCGGCGGTATTTGTCGCTGGCGGGGGTTTTGGTGCTCATACCTGCTCCTTCCTCTGGAGTTGTTTCATCCGGGCGGTAATGTGTTTGCTCCTGGTGATGTGGCCCCTAAGTTCGGACTGCACCAGGGCA